>JAYGFA010000067.1:0-11134 GCA_046582115.1 Pseudomonadales bacterium
TGAATGGCCAAGAACGCAGCAAGAGTCGCATGACATCAAGAAACCCGCTTTGGTCGTCTTCTACGCTTAAATCTCGATCTGCGGGAACGGGCCCATCGCCGAACATCGGCAGCGCTCGGGATCTAGTTCGGTTCGCTGAAATATCCGCTGCGTTCATCACACTCGGGAAACCTCTGTTCGTACAGAAGTGTGCCCGATTAGCCGCCCGTGCGCTTTAGGATTCGGATGTTGCCGAAGTCTGCAGTTCGACGAATCGCCGGTAGTGCCCGTCGCTTTTTGCCATGAGTTCTTGAGGGCTCCCTTGCTCAAGGACTCGCCCTTCGTCGAGGAAGACAATGTGATCGGATTGGGCAATCGTCGACAGCCGATGTGCGATGATGATAACGAGCCGATCTTTCGCTGCTTCGTGTAGCGCTTGGACGAGATACTGTTCGGTCTCAGGATCGAGCGCTGACGTCGGTTCGTCGAGAATGAGAATCTTGGAGTCTCGCAATAAACCACGCGCAATTGAGATGCGTTGTTTCTGACCGACGGAAAGTTTACTTATCGCCGAAGTCCCGAGCTTGGTTTGGTATCCGTCCGGAAGCGATACGATAAAGTCGTGTATCCCCGCGACCCGAGCGACCCTTTCAACCTCGTCCGCGTTTGTTTCGGGTTTGTTGTACGCGATGTTTTCGAAAATGGTTGTCGAGAACAATTGAGTTTCCTGAAATACGTACGTGACCTGCTCACGGAGTCTCGTCATTGTGAGATCTTTGACGTTATACCCATCGACCAATACTTCACCTTCGGTGGCGACGTGGTAGCGGGGTATAAGGTAGGCGAGGCTCGTTTTACCGGCGCCCGTGGGTCCGACGAAGGCGATGATCTGGCCGATCTGGGCTTGAACCGTGATGTTGTCTAGCGCTCGTCGGCCGTCAGGGTAGACGAGGCCTGCCCCGCGTATTTCGATACCCCGTTCGATGGGTGGTAAGTCTCGGTCTCCCATCTCTTCTTCTTGAGGAAGGTCCATCAGGGCGAATACGCGTCTCATCCCAGGTGCATAACGTTGTAAGTGAATCCATAACGTGGAAAAGCTTACGGCGGGGCCGCGCATCCAACCGAAGTAGAAGAATAGTGCGCCGTAGTCGCCGGGGGTTAGTACTCCGTCGATGATCGGCCCGATGATGACTAGAAATACAATCGTATTCATGAGCGCGTGAGCGAGGCCCTGCGCGTTTCCAAGTAAGATGTCAACGAACACCGTAAATCGAAAGCGTTTAAAGGACTCACTGCTCTCGCCGCCAAAACGCTGTTTTTCTTTCTGATTACCGCCAAGACTCTGGACCGCCAGTACGTTGTCCATGCCTTCTTCGATGGTGCTGGTCGTGGATGCGCCTGCTATCCGGCTACGCTCCTGGACACGCCTCATAGCCGACGAAAAAGGACCTGTGATTAAGATGAACATAGGGAATATAGCGGCTGCAGCCCAAACCACAGCAGGGACGTGTGGATAAGCGCTCCACATGTTGTACATCGCCGCGCTAAAGACCGCGGTAGATAGAGTTGGTCGGTTGATCACTTCATAAAAGATCTGATTAATCGACGGCGCGTCGTACATGACTCGATAGATGGTGTCTCCTATCCTTTGGTCGTCGAGTGTTGTGATAGGTAACGCTTTAATTCGTTCGAACAGCTTGGCCCGAATCAGGTGGTTCACGGACTGCGTCAACCTGGAGTTCATCTTGTATTCGTAATAACCAACGATACCGCCGGAGAAACTATGACCACCGTGCGTCAAGTTTTCTTGCTGGGTGGCCGTATCCATTCCTTCTTCCATCCCAGCTTCCGTTGTATCGTTTTGGGCGTCCGAGTACGCCCCAAAAACGACTACAAGCAACACCGAGATAGAAACGAGCCAGGCCATGATTTCAAAAGCCGTAAATCCTTGAAGAATCTCTAGAAAAGGATGTAGCCACGCCGGATAACCAAGGTAACCAGTGCTCGCATTGCCGACGATTTCTTGACCGAGTACTACGTGATCGATCACGATTTTCGTTCCCCAAGGGAGGACAAAAACAGGGAACATCAGGGAAAGTAGCGTTAACGTCCATTTAATCGCAAACCGGATTTTGAAGAAGCGAACGTAAAACCATCCACGTCCGAGCACATGCATGGTCTCGAGGAAACTCATCCTTGTGTAGGAGGCGAAGATATCCTCCCCGTTTTTCGGATTACGTTCTAAGGATGATGGTTCGGTCACCTTTAGGCCGCTCCGATTCGCGACAGATTGGTTTCTGCCTCAACGAATGCCCGGTAACGTCCGCCTTCGCGCTGCATCAATTCTTGGTGATTGCCGCTTTCAACGATCCGTCCCTCGTCGAGATAAAGAATGTTGTCGGCTCGTCTTATGGTTGAAATCCGGTGAGTGATGAGGAAAATTACGCGGTCTCGCCCCCAGTCCGACAAATTTGCCATGACGCGTTGCTCGGTTGCCGCGTCCAAAGATGCCGTTGGCTCGTCAAGTATCAATATGGGGGTATCGCGAACGACCGCGCGCGCGATGGAGAGTCGTTGACGCTGACCGGTAGATAATTTACCGCCGCGGTCACCAAGGACCGTATCGAGTCCATCTGGTAGACCATTTACATAATCATCCATACAAGCAATTTGCACGGCCCGACGTACCTGAGCATCGTCAGCGTGGGGTGCAACGTATCGGATGTTGTCGCGGACGCTCATTGCAAAAAGAACGTTTTCCTGCAACGCGATTGCGGCATTCGCCCTGAGAGACGCGATTTGATATTGATTTAATGGACGATCATCAATCGAGATGGTGCCGGAAGATGGATCGTAAAGCCGGAGTAGCAACGACATAACCGTACTTTTGCCCGAACCCGTGGGTCCGATTATTGCCGTTACAGAGCCAGGTTTGGCGACAAAACTTACGTCTTCGAGTACCGGACGACCTGCTTCATAGCGGAAGCTGACTTCCTGAAAACGAACTTCCCGATCCAAGGTAGTGAATGGTACGGCGTCAGGGTCATCTTTGATGTCGGGTTCGATATCCAAAATATCGAACACGCGGCTAAGACCCATCGCCATGTCTTGGGCCGAAAGCCAGTTGCGCATGAAGGCGCGGACATTACCGACGGTTTCAAAGAATTTACCGCGAGCAAAATTAAACGCCGTTAAATTCCAAATAGTGAAACTAAATGCCATCGCCGCGATTAATTCGGCTGCAAAAACTGGATTATTCCGGTTTGCCATGATGGCGATAAAAAACTCGCCACCTAAAAGAAAAGACGACGCAATCGTGAACATCAGGATGGTGACGAGTGCAATCAGGCGCCGGACCTGAAACGCTGCATTCATCGCGATTACTGAATCGGACTCCATCTCCGTTTGAGTTTTCTCTTCGGCGTTATGTGCCTTGATGAGTTTGATAGATGCAAAAGCCTCCTGAATACGCGAAGTTACGTCCGAGGTCGCAGCCCGATAGACTAGGCTTCGTGTGCGCATACGCGGCATTCCCCATCTGGACAGAAGGATGGCGGGAATGAGTAGCGAAAACGCGATGGTTCCCATGACGGGGCTTAAAAACGAGAGCAAGAAAAGCGCATAGATCCAGTACCAGCAGATCAATATCAGTCCGACGAGCCGGCCGATAACGGTAGTGACCTGGGCGCTGTCAGCATAGATTCGATAGATCGAATCGCCGGTACGATGGTCACTATGGTAGGACAATGAGAGCTGGTGCCATCGTTCGACTAGGGCCAGGCGTAGGTCTTGATTAATTCGCTGCATGATCCAGATGGTGTAGTAGGGCACGACCATGCCGATGGGCAGGTTGACCGCCCAAATGAGCAGATTGAGTTTCACCCACTGCCACTTCAGATCGTGTCGTTGGTCACCGGTCAAAGTGTCGGTTTCTTCGCAGCTTGTTTCGGGAGCCGCGAAGAACCAAGAATTAGCGACTTCGGGCTGCACGCAATTTTCTAGCAAGAGTGAGTTGGCGAGGAGATCCGCGATGATTAATCCAAGCGGTAGCGTTACGAATCCTTGGATACCGGCTAAGATATATAGGTAAGTAAGGTGTGAGTTAAAACGGATTCGCGTTTGTATGCGGCCCGAGTGGACCCGAAACTGAACCATCCAAGCCATGCCGCACGTGACGGTAATCAGTGTGCCGTATACGACGGGAAGCGCGCCATCCAATACAAGAATGCAGAGCAGCATGCTGAAAAATGCACAAAGCGCTAGAACGATAGCGATAAGGGCTTCTGTCCTTCCGGTAAAGATACGTGAGGCGAGGAGCCACATTCCGATCACGGCGCCTGCGATTGTTATGTAGATCAGCCCGTCAGGGTAAATGAGCTTTGAATCGACCCAGCCGAGCAAGGGACCGGCAATCGCAATGGCTGTAACTAAAAAAGGCGCGTAAAAAAGGCTATAACCGTCGCCGGTGACGTTGTCGGCGACCGCGTCGCTGGTTCCGCTGCCTACAGTGTGCCATTGGCCGAGGAGTTGTGGTCGAACGAAGGGCCAGGCGCGGAACAGAAGTATTACTACAGCACGAAATCCATAAGTATCTTGTTCGACGCGACGATCACGGTCCTGGGGAATGTGGCCGTCTCCCTGGAACGGCAGTGCACGTGCACGGACAAAATCCTTTGGATCGAGTTCCGAATTCGGAACCCTATCACTGAACCGCCACATGATGATGGGGATCAGGAAGGCGATTACCGTTGACCCGAGAGCGACAAGTAAAAAAGCGTTCACGTTCGATATGAATTAGGGGACTTCAATCTCGCTGACGGTCGTGGACATGCGGTCGGCCAGGTACGGCGAAATACGTTCCCAATTATTCCCCTCATACAAACTTCGTGTTTAGGGAAGCATAAGGTAACTGCAAGCGGTGGGCGACCGGCTCTAGAAGTTCGGGAATAGGCGGAAATGCAGTGATCGTTTTTCGGCAACACTGATCGCGAACAGCTGACTAATCAGTGCACGCACTATTCTTCCGACGTGGTTTGGAGCTCGACAAACGTACGGTAGGCTCCGTCCGGTTTTGCCATGAGTTCTTCGGGACTACCTTGTTCTCGGACTTCACCGTCTTCCAGGAATACGATGTGATCCGCGTGAGCGATTGTCGAAAGACGGTGGGCGATGATAATCACAAGTCGATTCTTGGCTGCTTCGTGCAGCGCCTGCACCAAATATTCTTCGGTCTCGGGATCGAGCGCTGATGTCGGTTCGTCAAGAATTAGGATGCGGGAATCCCGAAGTAGGCCGCGTGCAATGGCGATACGCTGTTTTTGCCCGACCGATATTTTGCTGCTGGTCGTGCCGAGCTTGGTGTCGTAACCGTCAGGTAGTGAAACTATGAAATCATGAATACCGGCGGTTCTAGCGACGCTTTCTACCTGATCCATCGTCGCATCTGGATTCCCAAAGCGGATGTTGTCGACAATCGAATCCGCGAGGAGTTGGGTTTCTTGAAAAACGTAAGTGACCTGACTCCTGAGACTCTCCATCGTGACGTCTTTAACGTCGGTTCCATCGATCAGGACCTGCCCTTCAGTCACGGTGTGATAGCGTGGAACAAGGTAGGCAAGCGTTGTTTTGCCGGCTCCTGTCGGACCGACGAGCGCCACGATTTGACCGATAGTGGCGTTCAAGCTGACGTTTTGAAGGGCTCGGCGACCGTCGGGATAGACGAAACCGGCTTCGCGAATCGAAACGCCCCGTTCAATACGGGCAAGTTCCCGGTCGCCTAGATCTTGTTCAACTGGTAGATCCATCATGGCGAACACCCGACGGACACCGGTGATGTGTTGCTGCATGTCGATCCACACACGCGAAATGAAGTAGGCCGGACCTGCAAGGAAGGCAAAGTAAAAGAAAACGACACCGTAGTCGCCGATGCTTAGCTCTCCATTAACTACTTTGGTCGCCACGAAAACGATGGCCGCCACTCTAAGAAACTGATACGAAAACTCGGTAAGGTTTCCGTAATACAAATTCGCCCAGACGATACGTCGATAGTTCTTGAATGACGTATTGCTCTCATTGGCAAACTTTTCCTTCTCTCTCTCATTTCCGCCCAGACTTTGAACGGCGAGTACGTTGTCCATGCCTTCTTCGATCGTGCTCGTCATGGCCGTCCCAGCGGCTCTGCTCGCTTGCCCGCGTCGGCGAAACATCCGTGAAAAAGGAACCGATATCAAAAAATATGTAGGAACTATAAGCACAGCAATCAAGGCCACTTCGGGAGATGTTGGATATGCGCTGAGCAATGCGAATGCCGCCATGAGGAATGTGATGATCGACATGCCGGTGCGAAAGATCACGTCATAGAACACATAGGTGAATGATGGCGTGTCATACATCACGCGATACACCGCGTCCCCAATCCTTTGTTCCTCGAGCGTTGTCATCGAAAATGATTGCATCCGCTCAAACAGGCGCGCCCGCAACAGATGGTTGACTCGTTGCGTTAACCGCATCGTGATAATGAAATCAATGTAGCCCCAGAGGCCACCTGCATAACTAAATGACCAATTCGCCTGGTTTTCCGATTGTGTTGCAGTATCGTGGCCCTGATCGAGGAATGCGTCAGTTTGGTCGCTGGTCGCCCCGCCTTGTTGAAATGCGCCGAAGAGGAAAATCATGACCAATGCCAGGGCGACCAAGGCGAATAATATTTCTAGAACCGTGGCACCATGAAGCGCTTCGACAAATGGTCTTATGTAAAAGGGGTAGCCGGTCGCTTCCTCGATGGGTGTGGCCAGCACCACATGATCGATCACTATCTTCAGGGGCCATGGCAATATCGTGATCGGGATCGCCAACGAACCAAACAACAAGAAGGCTCGTGCACTAAACGCCCCAGGAAACAGCCAAATCAAACCCATGGCACGCCGCATGTAACGGAGTGTTTCTCGAAGGCCGATATCGGTGTGTGTGTCCAGTGAGCTTGCTTTGGCATCGAGCGAGGCCTCACGCTGACGCTGACTTTGTGGGTCCGAGGTGAGTTGTGGCGTATTACTTTCCGACACGCGCTTTACCCTCCTGTTGCCGAAAGGTTTGATTCGGCTTCGACGAAGGCGCGATAGCGTCCGTTTTCTATCAACATAAGCGATCTGTGGTCGCCGTTCTCGATGATTTGTCCTTGGTCAAGGTAGAGAATATTGTCGGCGCGTCGAATGGTTGAGATGCGGTGCGTGATCAGAAAAATCACGCGATCGCGACCCCACTCGGCGAGATTGTTCATGACACGATGTTCGGTGGCGGCGTCGAGCGCCGCAGTTGGCTCGTCGAGAATCAAAATGGGTGTATTGCGCACGACGGCGCGCGCGATCGAGAGGCGTTGTCGTTGTCCGGCTGAGAGCTTGCCGCCTCTGTCGCCGAGAATGGTATCCAGCCCCGCGGGCAAACCGGCAATGTAGTCGTCCATGCACGCGACCCGAATCGCCTCCTGGACAGCATCATTATTTGCATCCGGAACCACATAGCGGATGTTTTCCCGCACCGACGAAGCGAACAAGACATTCTCCTGAAGTGCGATTGCTATCTTCTCCCGGAGTGACTGGACCTGGTATTGGTTGATATTACGGCTGTCGATCGATATCGACCCGCTTGCGGGATCGTACAGCCGAAGCAACAAACTCATCACGGTGGTTTTGCCGGAACCGGTGGGGCCGACAATCGCTGTCACGGTCCCTGGTCTCGCTGTGAAAGTAACGTCGTTCAGCACAGGTCGGTCGGGCTCGTAACTGAAATTCACCTGATCGAATCGAATTTCATCTCCGATGCTTTCGAGCGGGATCGCATCTTCTTTGTCTTCGATCTCGGGCTCAATGTCGAGAATGTCGAAAACACGTTGTAGACCCATCGCTAAATCCTGAGCCTGGAGCCATTGCCGCATCAGCCAGCGGACACTTCCACTCGCTTGATCAAACTCACCCTTGGTCCAGTTGAATGCGGCAAGATTCCAAACGACGAAGCTGACGCCAACCAGTGCCATCAGCTCTGACGCCCATGTGGGGCTTGTCTGATTGGCCCACCAAGCCATCGTGAACTCACCGCCAATCAGGAAAGCTGAGGCGATGGTGAACATGATGATGGTGACAAGCGCGACGATGCTGCGAGCGCGATACGCCGCGTTAAATGCGATTGCCGAATCCTGTTCCAACAAGTCTTGAACACGCGTGGTCGCGGAGTTCGCTTTTATGATCCGAAAGGCGCTAAAGGCCTCTTGGACGCGGGATGTAAGGTCTGAGTTGGTTGCTCGTGCGACAAGCGACCGCACCCGCATACGAGGCATCGCCCAACGCGCCCAAAGTAAGCCAGGGATCACAACGCTGATCGCGATAAGACCAATCCATGGGCTCAGTAAAGAAACTAAAAAGACACAGGTAAAGTAAGTCATCAATGCTTGGACGACGGCGACCAATCGTTGAATGACGGCCGTGACCTGGGCACTGTCTTGATAAATACGATAGATCGAGTCGCCGACTCGGTGGTCGCTGTGATAATTGAGGGAGAGACGATGCCATCGTTCGACCAGTGCGAGGCGGAGGTCCTGATTGATCCGCTGTAGGATCCAGACCATATAAATCCCTTTGAAAAAATTCAGCGGGAATTGAAGGACCCAGGCTCCAATCAATATCGCGACGTAGAGCCATATCATGTCTAGCCGTTGTTGTACGGTGAGCTCACTAAGGGCTCCCAGAGGGTAGCCTAGCGATTCAGCTAGCCAAGGGAGGATGGGTAGCGTCATCGTGAGATCATTGAGGAGCTGCGCTTGAAAAATCGTCTGATTGAGTAGATCAATCATCACCAGAGCGAGAACAAAGTTGATAAACCGTTGCAGAAAATCGACGAAATAGTAGTAAATTAGATGCGCGTGTAAGCGCATGCGAAACAGTAAACGTGTTCTGTCGATGCGTGCCTGAAGCAGCCACCCCAACATTAACGAAAGGGTGACCCCGGCCGTATAAAGTCCATCGGCCATTCCCTCAATCACGAGGGTCGCGAGGATGTTGGCGACGACCCCGGCGGTAACTAAAAGGGCTGTGGCAATGGTCTGCGAGCCGGCGCGACGAAAGGTTATGAACCAAGCGGCGATAACCATCGCCGCGACGCACGGGTATAAAAGAACGAGAGGAAATTCGTTCGTGAGTGGGATAGAGCCAGTGACAAAGGGAAGCACCGCCGCGGCAGTCGCTAAAACCGCCGCGTACCAGAAGCTGTAGCCCCCGCCGGCAAGGTCGTCAGCTAACTCCGTCGCCAACCCTTTGCCTGGAACATACCACCGGCCGAATACTTGGGGTCTGATGTAAGGCCACGCGCGGACGAAAAGTCTTAGGACTACTAAAAAGCCCGCCGTATCCTCTGTGGACGCTCGATCGCGCTCCGGCGGAATAGGCCCGTCACCCATAAATGGGATCGCGCGCAATCGCTTCCGTTCGTGCGTTTCCAGTCGCGATATTTTTGTGCGTCCCACGATCCAAAGTAGGAGAAAACCTACGACAGCAAAAGTAGCGATGAGCCCGAGCGTGATATATAGAGAGAGCGTGAGGACCGTGGCCATGCTGAACCTAGATGACCGTGTCGAGAATTACTTGGTTCGAGAGAATCGCTGATATTTGTCGATTCACGCTAAGGTCTCAGGTTGGCAATAACCCAAGCTTTATATAGGAATCCCCGGTCGCCTGAATGGTCTCATCAATCGAATAGGTCTCCAGGCCCAATTCGTCGATCGCCAGCGTGCAATACGAGCGGGGCGAGTCGTAGGTGTGTTCAGCCGGCTGCGTGCCGTCCATTTCTTCACCGCCTACTTCCGCGATATCGGGGAAAAGTTCTTGCATCTTGGCTTGCATCTGCCAGGTAAAGAGTTCGCCGGAAGGATCTGTTGCAGAAAGGATGTAGCGGGAACCGTTTTTCGCGACCGAACATTCGGTACACAGGCGATGAGCTCGACCGACATCGCGAACGTCGACGTTGTTCCAGAGCATCCGGCCGCCTTTGGACTTCTTATATTCCTTGCCCAGCCACATGAACTTCATGCAGTTCTGCCAACTCCAACCCTGGTCGTGATTCGCGCACATCAGTGGACCGATAACATGTAATGGAAGGATGGCCATGGCCTCGAAGCTGCCATCTTTTTCAGCCATGCCGTACATCATGTGCTCGGCTCGAGCTTTAGCCATCGCATAGGCGATATCTCGATTCTTGGGAATATTGTCTTCCGTCCAGGCCCCTCGATAGCCATCGATGTTGTCACCGCACCAATCGCTTTCGGTGAATATGTAACCCTCAGGACGCGGATGTCCGACCGCGGCGAAAGAGCTGGTGAATACGAATCGCTTCAACGATCCGCCTTTAACCGCCGATTCGAGCACGTGCTCAACTTCGGTGAAACAACCGTCATAGACCTCTTGTGGTGTTTCTCGGTTGTAGCCTACGGCCGCGCCGGCGTGCAGGACCGCACTGCACTCTTTAAAGGCGTCGTCGTAACTGCCAGGATCAAAGAGATCGCCCCTCGCGAGTTCAACCCGACCCGGAAGGCCTGTGTCATTTATTGCGAGCAGGTGATCGACCTTGTCGGCTTGTGCCATATCGCGTACACACGCCCGAACGGTGTAACCCTGCTCGGCAAGATCCTGGACGATCCATGAACCGATGTACCCGCTAGAACCAGTGACCGCGATAGGGCCGTCTGCCGCTGTGACGGCGTTCGTGTTCGATGAAGCGCTTGCGTCGGCCACGTTTGTATCCTCCCCAAAAGACACTGCGAACTGTGGAGTACCTTACATATCAGGTACGGGGTCAACAGTTATTTCGTTGCCATCGCCTGTGCTTGAAGAGTCAATCTAAACTATGAATAGTTGACTGGCCCTGAATTTCGGTATTTTTCTTGGTCACCTGCGCGAAGGTGAATGGTTTTAGATCACGCTGCTGGCGAATTCCAACGATTGACAGAAGACGATGGAATTCGATACAGATTCACGACACTCGTTGCCGTTGCTGTTAGCTATGACTTTGGTCGGTGGGATGTTGGGCTGGAACTTAACAACATGCTTGACAGCGACACCGAAGATTTTGCGTGTTATTACGAGATGCGTTTACGCGATGAACCCTCGGGTGT
>JAYGFA010000073.1:0-49511 GCA_046582115.1 Pseudomonadales bacterium
TTAGGGGTCGGAATCATCGCGTCAGCTGTGCGTGAGTTAACACGCACGGCGAACGCTTAAGCAGACTGACGACGGGCTTTGTCTGCCTTAGCCATCAGGCTAAATAGATCCCCTGTTTGTTCAGTTGAGCCGAATTCACGATACAACGTAGCGACGTTAATCACGATCCGTTCGGCGTCACCCCAGTTGTCGTAATCGGCGAGTGAGATATCCATAGCTGCTTCGTAAACGGGTAGGCCAGCTTGGTAGCGCTTGTTTGCCTCGTCTCGGATGTAGACTAGGTAGTCCCGAACCGCTTTTACGCCCCGTTTGTCGGTAATTGGTCCGTGCCCTGGAACGACGGTCTCAACGTCGATTCCGAGCATGTAATCGCACGCATCGATCCAATTAGCTATGGGTCCGACCCAGAGAATGGGATGTCCCTCGATGAAAAGAATATCGCCAGTAAAAATGAGCTTGTCGTCGGGAACGTACGCCAGAATATCGCCCTTGGTATGGCAAGGGCCGACCTGTTTTAAGCACACGCGCTTATCTCCAACAGAGACGTCCATCGTCCCTTCAAATGTTCGAGTGGGTAGTGTGGGCGTGATGCCTTCGAAGTCGAATGCGCCAAAACAACGCTGCAGGAACTCGCCGGCTTCTCCCATGGAAGGGGCATTGCGCATCATCGTTGCCAGTCGATCCGGCGACTCTTGCGCAAGTTCGGCCGCGGTGGCTACCGAGGAGATGATTTCCGCTCCTTGGACTAGCTCGTTGCCGTTGCAGTGATCGCCGTTCGCGTGAGTATTGACGAGCGTATTGAATGAACGCGTCGCGGTGGGTTCGGCCCGTGACATGGCGTTTAGCATCTCGCGGGTAAGTTTTAGGTCGAAGAGGGTGTCGACGAGGAGCGACTCGTCACCGTCTACGATAAGACCCGCATTACTCCAGCCCCAACCGCCGTCCGGCTGAATCCACGCGTATCCGCCTGATCCAAGGTCGTGTAACCCATGAGTGAATGGCTTGATTGATAACGTCATGACGGCTTCCTTAGCATCTTCCTTAAACGATTCGTGCCATAAGGCGGTTCGTATCGGAAGGAGTTATCCGCTAGTTTAGCGTGGTCGTGGACAATTTCGATGACATCCGTCCGTATCAGGATGCGGAAGTAGCTGGCGCAGTGGAGCGCCTAATTCAGGATCCCGATTTGGTGGGCAGTGCGGCTGCGTTTCTGGTGCCGCGCTGGTACCGTTTTCTTCCTATTTCGGCGCGGCTGATCACGCGTCAAATACTTCGTCGACGAACGAAGGGATTAACGACGGTTAGCGACGTGCAGGTCATGTTGTCGAGGTACTTCGAACATATGATCCGTCGGACGACCGACGGCTTCTCGTGCTCAGGCATCGAACGCTTGGATCGCGATTTGCCGTATTTGTATATTGCCAACCATCGAGATATTGCGATGGATTCCGGCTTTATGAATTACGCCCTCTGGTCGAATGACTTCCCGACTTCTCAGATTGCCGTCGGCGACAACCTTTTTAGCCATGGATTTGAAACGGACCTGATGCGTCTAAATAAAAGCTTCGTCGTTGTTCGAAACGAGAAAGGCCTAAAAGCCCAGTATGCGGCTATTTTACGAACGTCGACGTACATCCGATCGACGCTAGATGCCGGTAATTCCGTTTGGATCGCCCAACGCGAGGGTCGTTCGAAAGATGGTTTTGATCGGACCGAACCGGCAATTCTGAAGATGTTTATGCTTGCCTATCGGAAAGAAGCTGACGAAAGCGTATCGGGTTGGTTGAACCAAGTGCAGTTGGTACCGGTTTCGATTTCATATGAGGTTGATCCCTGCGCGGGTATGAAGGCTCGGGAACTGTATTTGACGGAACGTGATGGTAAGTATGAGAAACGCGCGAACGAAGATCTCGAGAGTATCGTCGCTGGAATCTTGGGGTTTAAGGGACGGGTTCATGTGAATTTTGCAAAGCCCCTACACGGTAATTTTGACAACGTAGAAGCGCTAGCGACAAAGATCGACAGGCTCATCGCGCTAGGGATTGAGCCTTATCCCACGTACCAGGAAGCCGAGGATCGGTTAACGCGACAGGAAACCGTCGGCGGACTTCAGGGGACGGTGGCCGGCGTCTTTGAGGACGCACTCGAACAATTGCCAGACGATCAGCGCCCATTCCTTCTGTTGCAGTACGCCAATCAATTCCGCAATAAGCGCGACTTGTTCACAGCGGGCGACTAGAAAAGATCAGACTGAAAGCGCGGGCTCGTCCAACATCGCGAGTTGTTCTCGTAGACTCAGCACGTGGTCGGACCAATATTTAATATCATTGAACCATGGAAAGGCGAGCGGGAACGCGGGATCGTTCCAGCGCCTTCCGATCCATGCCGCATGGTGAATCATACGCAGGGTCCGGAGAGGCTCAATCAGCGAAATCGTTCGAGAATCGAACGAGCAAAACATCGAGTACGCTTCGAGTAGGTCGGACAATATAGATTCTTGCTCCTCTCGCGTCCCTGATAGAAGCATCCACAGATCCTGTATCGGTGGCCCGGTCTGTGTATCGTCGAAATCGACGAAGTTAGGCGCGTCGTAACGCCACAACAAATTGCCCAAATGGCAGTCTCCGTGAATACGGATGCCGGCGGGTTGGTCGGCAAAGAAAGTATCGATGCGTTGCAGTAGATGTTCGGTGATGGATTCGTAGGCGTCGACAAGTTCTGTTGGGATGAAATTGGACGAAAGAAGGAAAGCCCGACTCTCGTGCCCGAGACGCTGTGAGGTAAGTGAGGGACGGTGAGTGAAGTGCTGAGATCCACCTGTCGAGTGGATACGTGCGAGGGCGCGACCCATGACCGACAGTACATCCCGGTCTTCGATATTGGGCGGGCGTCCGGCGCGCCTCGGAAAAAGCGCGAATCTAAATTCGGTATCGGGAACGCGAAAGAGCGTTTGACCGTCGACGCTTAATGGCGCGACGCAAGGAATTTCATTTTCCAGAAGTTCCTGCGTGAAGTCGTGTTCTTCACGGATACATTCATCCGTCCAGCGGCCGGGTCGATAAAATTTCGCAATGATGGGTTCACCGTCTTCAAGGCCGATCTGGTAGACCCGATTTTCATAGCTGTTGAGTGCCGTAAGGGTCCCATCGGTGAGATGGCCTAGCGTTTCGATAGCCTCGAGAATGATGTCGGGGGTCAGGGTCTCGTAGGGCGTATCTGTCAACCTGAAGTGCGGCCCCCGCCGGTGGTTTTAAGGCGACGGCAGTGTATGCCAAGCGGTTGGGATTCGTCACGCGCAGACGGAGTAATCGTTTGTTGGACTATCTGGCGGAAGGTCCAAAATGCTTGATCCAAGTTGGTTATTATGCGCGCTGAAAATCGATGGGGCTGGGTATGGATTATCAGACGCCACTACGCGACATGCATTTTCTCATTGACGATGTCCTCGACTTTGACGGTCACTACGAGGCGCTACAGAGCGACGCGTCCGGAGATTTAGTCGGTACGGTCTTGGAGCAGTGTGCGCGCTTTGCGGAGAACGAATTGTTTCCATTACGTGCGTCCGGGGATAAAACCGGGTGTTCATGGAACGACGGTGTCGTGACCACCCCGGCAGGATTTGCCGAAGCGTACGCCACGTACGTGAAAGGCGGATGGCCATCAATCGCGGGGAATCCGGAGTTCGGCGGACAAGGATTGCCACGGTCTATCAGTCTTTGGGTTGAAGAGATCATGGCCAGCGCGAACATGGCGTGGACGATGTATGGCAGTTTGTCGCGGGCGGCAATCAATGCCATCGACTCGCACGGCTCCGATGAACTGAAGGAAACGTTTTTGCCGAGCCTAATATCAGGTGAATGGACTGGAACCATGTGCCTGACCGAGCCGCACTGCGGGTCCGACGTTGGGTTATTGAGTACTCGTGCCGAACCCCATGTGGATGGCTCGTATCGCATTAGCGGAACCAAAATATTTATTTCGTCGGGCGATCACGATCTTACCGATAATATCGTGCACCTGGTTCTCGCCCGGCTTCCCGATTCTCCTGCAGGAACCGAGGGAATTTCTTTATTCGTGGTACCGAAATTACTCGACGGTGAGTCGAATAGCGTCGTTTGTGGTGCGATCGAGGACAAGATGGGCATCCATGGGAACGCTACCTGCATGCTTCACTTTGAAGACAGTTGCGGTTACCTCGTGGGTCACGCCAACGATGGCATGCGGTGTATGTTTACGATGATGAATGAGGCTCGCATCCTCGTAGGTACCCAAGGTGTTTGTTTGATGGAGTTGGGTTATCAGGCATCCCTTCAATATGCGACGGAGCGTCTACAGATGCGTTCTGCATCAGGCCCCAAGTTCCCGGAACAACCCGCCGATCCAATCGTCGTCCACCCGGACGTTCGGCGTATGTTACTCACGCAAAAAGCGTTCTTGGAGGGTGGTCGGGTGATGATATATTTCGCGGCCCAACTTTCTGACGTCGCCCATCGGGGTTCTGCGGACGATCGCGCGAGAGCCGGGCACCTCCTCGATTTGATGACGCCGATCGTTAAGGGATTCGTTACTGAGACGGCTTTTGAAGCGGTAAACCACGCGTTGCAGATCTACGGAGGGCACGGTTTTATACGCGAAACGGGTGTCGAGCAACTGGTACGGGACGCGCGTATCACCCTGATTTACGAAGGCACGACCCAAATCCAAGCGCTAGATCTTTTGGGGCGAAAAGTCGTGATGAATCAAGGCCAGGCATTGATGAGTTTTATTGAAATGATACGAGCCGAAGCCGATTTGCAGTCGGACGGACCGTTCGCTGGAAAGTTACGGGACCTCGCGGATCAGTGGGGCGAGCTTGCACTCGCGCTTGGTGGGAAAGCTGTCGGAGACGCGGATGAGATTGGGGCGGCATCCGTTGATTTCTTGATGTATAGCGGGTACGTAACCATGGCTTACTTCTGGGCGCGTATTGCGCGCATCGCCGGTGTCCACGAGGACGACGATTTTATGCGAGGGAAGGTGAAAACAGCCCAGTTCTTTTTTGAACGCCTACTCCCGCGGACAGACGCCCACCATCAAGCGGCGCTATCGGGCGCAAGCTCGTTGATGGATGTCTCGGAAAACGAATTCGGGCACCACTGATGCTGTCATACACGCCTCCTGCGAAGGACATTGAATTTGTCCTGTATGACCTTTTTGGCGCCGAGATCGAATGGGCACAGATCCCTGAGTTCGATTCGTTTGATCGAGACACGGTCAGGGCCATTGTGACCGAATGTGGAAAGCTAACCCGCGACGTGATGGCACCATTGTCACAGTCTTCGGACGAGGAGGGGGCGCATTGGGAAGACGGCGTGGTCACCGCTCCTGAAGGGTTCAAGGACGCTTATGCTGCGTTGGCCGCTGGCGGATGGTTAGGCATCTCGGGCAATCCGGAATTCGGTGGACAGGGCTTGCCGAAGATGTTGACAGCGTCGCTGGAGGAGATGTTTTGGGGAGCCAATACCAACCTTTGGCTATACGCGGCGCTGACCGTGGGGGCGGCTATCTGCGTGGATGCACATGCTGATGAAGTTACGCGTGGTCTATACCTCCCGAAGTTCTATAGCGGTGAATGGACTGGTGCGATGGCGCTCACAGAGGCCCACGCCGGGACCGATCTTGGACTCATTCGAACACGATCGGAGCCACGATCGGACGGCAGTTATAGCGTCACGGGAACCAAGGTATTCATCACCAGCGGTGAACATGACTTAGCTGAAAATATCGTCCACCTGGTTCTTGCAAAATTGCCGGATGCGCCAGGCGGTAGTCGAGGCATATCGCTGTTCTTGGTACCGAAATACATACCCCGTGACGATGGATCGCTCGGAAACCGCAACGGTTTTGAAAGTGCCTCGATCGAACACAAGATGGGTATCAAAGGGAGTGCGACGTCTGTAATCAACTATACAGATGCCATTGGATACCTTATCGGAGAACCCAACCAGGGCCTCGCATGCATGTTTACGATGATGAATTACGAACGCTTATCGGTCGGCATTCAGGGGCTCGGGCTCGCCGAGCGTGCGTATCAGGCGTCTTCTGCGTACGCAAAGGAACGCATTCAAGGACGTGCACCGGCGGGCTCTCGGGTTGCGAACGCCGACGCCGACGCCATTGTCGAGCACCCGGACGTGCGCCGAATGTTGTTAACGCAACGTGCCTACAACGAAGGCGGACGGGCGTTTTCAGCCTACGTGGGTTTGCAGCTTGATCGGGCGAAATATGCTTCTAACGTGGCGGTTCGGGAGAAAGCGTCGCGCTTTGTCGACTTGCTGACGCCGGTTGCCAAGGCCTTCATTACCGACCGTGGGTTGGAGTGCACACTGCTAGGGCAGCAGGTTTTTGGAGGTCACGGCTATATTCGTGAATGGGGTGTAGAGCAACTCGTTCGCGACGTACGTATTGCGCAGATTTATGAGGGTGCCAATGGGATTCAAGCGCTAGACCTTGTGGCCCGAAAAGTTCTGAAAGATGGTGGTGCGACGGTGCTTGAATTGATCGACGATATCCGACAAACCGAGGTGCCGGAACGTTATGCGGCGGCGTTGGATGCGGCATTAAGTGCGTGGCATGAAGTCACGCGATGGCTCGTCGATACTACACCTTCGGACAGTAACCTCCCGGGCGCGGCTTCGGTCGATTACCTCGATATGATGGGGCACCTCCTCTACGCGTGGTTGTGGGCACGTATGGCGGGTGTTTCCGATAGCGACGATAAACGTTACGTCGCCGATTATTACTTTGCCAAGCTGCTGCCTCGGTACTACTTCCTTGACGCTTCGATCCGCGGCGGGTCTGAGAGCCTTATGGAACCATCGCCTGACTGGTTCTAAAACGTCTCTAAGGCGCGGACTCCAAATTTTATTCGGGGCTAATGCTTATCGAATTTTGGAGACGATGTTTTGCACGAAATCGTCGGCGCCGTTACCGGCGAAACCCGTCAAAAAGGTCACCTGCTGGCCATCGAAGCACCGATCGGTTTCGAGGAGTGGGACCTCTCCATCGTTACGTAAGCGCCAGCCTCGGCGTTCCGTGATAAACCATTCAGGATGGCTGAGCCACGCGATTGCGGCAGAGTCCCACGGATGAAAACCGTCATCTTGGGGAAATTGTTCGAGCCAAAAGTCGATCCAATCCTGAGAATATTTGTAGCAGTGTAAGCCAACGTTTCCTTGCCTCGTGAGCGGGTCTAGATCTGCGGCCGTGACAGTGACCTGGCTGGTCAATTCAAATCCCGCAAGCACCGTGCTTGCGCCGCTTTCAAGAAGTTCGTTTGCGGCCACAGCATCATTTTCGAAATTAAAGTCGTTGACGGGCCCTTTATCGCCAATGAAGAACGACCTGCCTTGAGAACGACCTGCCACAATCACGACCGATTCAATATTTGCAACACGTTCGGGGTAGCGCTTAACCAGGAGGCCAACGTTGGTCAGCGGCCCAATTGCAGCAATATGAAGGCGTTGTTTGGCAAGCTGCTCCGCCATGAATTCGACCGCGTCGTTAGAACCAGAGTGCGTTGCGGACGCCGCTCCCGACGCGATCGGTACCGAAATATTCTTTACTGCAAGTAGTTCTCTTGCGGTGCGGTCAACGTGCTCCAAGGGGGCGTTACCGTAAACGGTGGTGATACCGAGTAGGTTGAGGGCTTCATCATTAATGGCTTCGATAATTGCGAAAGCATCGTCAATATCGCGGGGACGATTTTCGTGGATGACGCCTAGCGCGACGTCAGTGTCGATAATGAGGTTCATACGTCCAGAACGAGATCAATTGCCCACTCGATCCAGATCAAATTATTGTCTCGTTGGTTTTCCGGTAACGGTAATTTGGCGATACCCCAGAGTCTTCGTAAGACTTCGATGCCGGCAAACCCTAAGGCAAGCCGGAGATCGAATTGGCTAGTGGGTTTGTATTGGCTGAGGGCGTGTCGGATCGCAGCATCATCCAATCCGGCGAAGGCCAGGTGCGCAGCAAATACGCCGAGATCGAATTCTGCCGTCCCGGTAAACGCGAATTCTGGGTCGATGATGCGAATTCCATCGGTCGTACGAAGCCAACTACCAGGGTAGTAGTCGCCGTGGAGTAATGTATTCCCGTCACTCAGATAGACGTTCCCAAGATCTGTTGCCCGCTGAGCGATATCGTTTGAGCCGTGGTCCTCGAACGGAATTTCGAAAAGGTGGGCATGATTGAGCATTCGCATGTCCCGGTTGGTGAATACGTCCGTTGTGACATGCAACTGGTGTAGGTCATGGAGCCAGGAAATAAGCTGCGGTATATCAGGAGAGATCGCCGTACCGCTGTATGCGTCCGTGCAATCCGAGGCGGATCCAAGGTCTTCGAATGCCAGTAGATGGTATTCGGGAACGTGACCTAGAAAATTGGGCATTACAGTCGCCATCGGGGTCCCTACGAGGGCCTGGTAAAATGCGGCTTCAACCCGATCCCGATTAATCGGAGCGGGAATGTCGGGGTATTTCGCGACGTAGGGAACGGACTGCTTAAGTACGATGGAACCGACGTTGGTCACGATGCGGAGGGTGCGGTTCATGTTTCCTTCCCCCGCGATTTCGGCGGATATGAGCCCTCCCTGAAGCCATCCCTGATCACGGGCAAATTCAGCGATGGTTTTAGCGTTGGCGATCGACAATTCCATCTAAGACGATTCCTTCCGATTGAGTATCGCTCGGTAATGCCAGGAAACGCCGGTCGTACGCGGAAGGCGACATCGGATCACCCAGATAACCGTTGGGTGATTTTCTCGTAGATGCCTCCAAAGCCACCATTGCTCATGATCACTACGTGACAGTTTTCGCCAACGTATTCACTGATCCGATCGACTAGTCGATCGACGTCATTTTCGACGGATGAGGCCGTTAGGCTCTCATTAACCAATTCGTTTAAGTCCCACTGGATGGTTTCGCTGCGGAACCAAATGACCTCATCTGCTGGAGAGGTGCAATGGTAGAGATCATCGCGAAATGTGCCGAGGGACATGGTGTGTGTTCGCGGTTCGACGATTGCAACGATGCGCTCGGTGCCCACGTGATTTCGAAGGCCCTGAAGTGTGGTGCGAATGGCGCTGGGATGATGAGCAAAATCGTCGTAACAACGAAGCCCATCTTTCGCCGCAAAGAGCTCCATCCGCCGTTTGACACCTGTAAACTGGCCCAGCGCTTCGATGGCAATATCAGCGGGAACGCCCGCATGACGCGCCGCGGCGATTGCAGTCAGTGCGTTATCGACGTTGTGCACACCGAGTAGTGTCCACTCGACCGATCCGAGGGCCGTATCGCTTAGCGCGACGGTAAAGCGACTTCCATCCGACTTCATGGCAGACGCGTGCCACAATTCGCCGTTGTCATTGTCAATTAGTTGCGTCCTCTTTTCTTTCACAGCCGAAAATCTGGATACTGGCGTCCAGCAGCCCCGTTTTAAGACCGCTTCGATGGCTGATGATTGTTGTGGCGCTACGATCAATCCATCGCTAGGAACGGTACGGATGAGGTGGTGGAATTGGGTTTGGATTGAGGCGAGATCCTCGAAAATGTCGGCGTGATCGTATTCAAGGTTATTGATAACTAACGTTTTAGGGCGGTAGTGGACGAACTTCGAGCGCCGGTCGAAGTACGAGGCATCGTATTCGTCAGCTTCAACCACGAAAAACGGGCTCTCCCCCAGGCGTGCCGATACACCGAAATTGTTGGGTACGCCGCCGATCAAGAAACCCGGATCAAGTCCGGCGTACTCAAGAATCCATGCGACCATACTCGTTGTCGTGGTTTTGCCATGGGTTCCTGCAATCGCAATCACCCATCGATTACGGAGAATGTTTTCACCTAGCCATGCTGCACCGGAGGTGTAATCGAGATTCTGGTTGAGTACGAATTCCACGGCAGGATCCCCTCTGGGGAGCTTGGCATTACCAATAACGATTTTATTGGGCGTCGGCTTAAGGTCGGATGAGGTGAAACCTTCACTGACCGTTATCCCGGCATTCGCGAGCTGTTCACTCATTGGTGGATAAATCGGTCCATCTGATCCTGCCACATCAAAACCCGATTCTTTTGCGAGTAACGCCAAACTGCCCATGAGGGTGCCACCAATACCCAGGAAGTAGATGCGTTCGCTCATGTAGCTACCGTTGAACTTGCGCCATAACTCGCGATCGCGATAAGGAGCGCTATACCGACAGCACGCGTCATATCTACGCTCATTGCTCGATGAAGAATGAAACCAGCCGCTGCGAGGCTCCATAGTAGGAACGGGAGTGCGACGAGGGCAGTTCCCGTGAACCTCAGTGCGATCAGCATCAGCGTACCAAGAACTAGGTCCACACCCGTCATCGAGCCAAAGGTTTGATAGAACCGTCGTTGAAGTCCGCCGAGCCGGAGTGCACCCCAGGTCATGAACGCCGTGACTGCGAGTGCAACGTAGGTGGGCAGGAGTTGTATTTCGTTTACGCCAGGGCTTTCAGACATAACCGCCGGTGCGAACAACTGGGTGACCACGGCGAGCACCGTTTGTAGTGCAATCAACAAAACAATGAAGTAGGGATGCGAAGGCGCGTTTTCGGGTCCATCCCGAAATACGGCGATGTTCCAAAACAACTGAACAACGGCGAACATTCGGAAATTGTCGCATAAATAGTGTGGATCCCTGAGAATTCTGCCTTTCACACTTTGGAAGTCTTCATGACGCGAAGAAACGCGTTGTACGCGCAATCCGGAGGAGTTACCGCGGTGATCAATGCGAGTGCCTGCGGCGTCATCGAAACGGCTCGCAAACACAGAGCCGTCATCGGGCGAGTTTTTGCGGCGAAGAACGGGATTCTTGGCGCGCTTACGGAAGAATTGATTGATACAGGCAAAGAAAGCGTGCGTGCGATCGCTGGCCTTTATTCTACCCCCGGCGGAGCTTTTGGTTCGTGTCGATACAAACTCAGATCGCTAGAAGAAAACGAACGCGAATATCACCGTCTGATCGAGGTATTCCGTGCCCACGATATTGGCTATTTTTTTTACAACGGCGGTGGCGACTCACAGGATACCGCACATAAAGTTGTCCAACTTGGTAAGCATTTGGGTTATCCGATCCGGTGCGTGGGTATTCCAAAAACGGTCGACAACGACCTGCCGTTTACCGATACCTGCCCGGGTTTTGGGAGCGTTGCCAAATACGTTGCGGTTTCCGTGCGTGAAGCAGCGTTGGACGTGGCGTCAATGTCCGAAACCTCGACGAAGGTCTTTATCATGGAGGTCATGGGCCGACACGCAGGCTGGATAGCGGCCGCAAGTGGGCTCGCTGTTGAGCGTCCGGGCGACGCACCGCACGTTATCCTGTTTCCTGAAGTACCTTTCTCGAAGGTCAAGTTCTTAAGAAAGGTGAAGACGATCGTCGATACGCGTGGATTTTGTGTCATCGTGGTTTCTGAGGGAGCGCGTTATGCTGACGGACGTTTTCTCGCGGATGCTGGCAAGCTTGATGCGTTTGGTCACGTTCAGTTGGGTGGAGTTGCGCCGACGATTGCGGCGATGATCAGTGATAAACACGGTTATAAGCATCACTGGGCGGTCGCCGATTACCTACAGCGGGCCGCGCGTCACATCGCATCAAAAACCGACGTCGATCAGGCGTATGCCGTGGGGAAAGCGGCAGTTGAATACGCCGTTCAGGGGAAAGACGGGATTATGGTCACGATTCGGAGAACGTCGGATTTGCCGTACCGTTGGACAGTGGGTGAAGCGCCCCTTCACCGGGTCGCGAACGTGGAGCGCACGATGCCGAAGTCGTACATCTCGCAGGATGGATTTGGAATTACAGCACGCGCGCGGCGCTATTTAGCGCCGTTGATTCGTGGCGAGGATTATCCCCGATACAAACAGGGGTTGCCGCAATACACTCGATTGAAAGCGGATCTCATTGCGAAGAAATTACCTGTCTTCTCTGTAGAGGCGTAAAAATGGTGTGAAAACGTCTCTAGTGACGGGCATTCGCGTCCACGGAATTCCCGTCTTGTGAGGGCGTCTAGGCGCCTATCGCTGCCAGCAGCAAGATCGCAACAATATTGATGATCTTAATCATCGGGTTGATTGCGGGACCTGCGGTATCCTTGTAAGGATCCCCTACGGTGTCGCCTGTCACCGCGGCCTTGTGGGCCTCGGATCCTTTCCCACCGTGGTTGCCATCCTCAATGTATTTCTTGGCGTTATCCCAGGCCCCACCACCAGCCGTCATCGAGATCGCGACAAATAGCCCCGTGACAATCGTTCCGAGCAGCATCGCCCCGACGGCACTCAAAGCGCTCGCTTGATTGAAGATCAGATTGAGCAAGAAATACACGACGATAGGCGCGAGCACGGGCAACATCGACGGTACGATCATTTCTCGGATCGCCGATCGGGTCAGCAAATCTACGGCTTTGCTGTAATCGGGTCGGGTCGTACCATCCATGATGCCAGGCATCTCCCGAAACTGGCGGCGTACTTCCTCAACCACAGCGCCTCCGGCTCTGCCCACAGCCTGCATCCCGAGCGCGGCGAATAGGTAGGGCAGCATGCCACCAATGAGAAGCCCGATAACGACGAAGGGATCCGCCAATTCAAAGCTAATGTCCAAGTTGGGAAAGAAGTACTCTAGGTCGTAGGTATAGGCATTGAACAGCACGAGCGCCGCGAGGCCGGCAGAGCAGATCGCATAACCCTTGGTGATCGCCTTGGTTGTGTTGCCCACGGCATCAAGCGCGTCGGTAGTTTTACGGACATCTTCATCAAGATCGCTCATTTCGGCGATACCACCGGCGTTGTCCGTAACCGGCCCATATGCGTCGAGCGCAACCACCATGCCAGCCAACGCCAACATCGTGGTTGCCGCCAGGGCGATTCCATAGATACCAGCAAACTGAAATGCGGCCAGAATACCGACTGCAACGATGATGGCTGGAATTGCCGTTGCCTCCATCGAAACAGCAAGACCCTGAATAACATTGGTGCCGTGACCGGTTTCCGATGCTGCAGCTATAGACTTAACTGGGCGGTATTTCGTTGATGTGTAGTATTCAGTCACCCAGACAATCAGTCCGGTGACGACCAATCCCACCAGCGCGCAGTAAAAGAACTGACGTCCTTCATCGCCCGGGAACATATGATCGGTCACGAAGAAAATCAAAAAACCGGAAAGGACAGCGGTCGCGATAAAGCCTTTGTACAACGCTCCCATGATGTTCTCGGAGCTTCCAAGCCGGACACAAAAAGCTCCGACAATGGACGCAATAATACAGACGCCGCCAATGAGCATGGGCATCTCGATGGCACTTAGCTGATTAGCACCCGAAAATTTAATAGTCGCCAGTAGCATGGTGGCGACAATTGTTACCGCGTAGGTTTCAAATAGATCGGCGGCCATACCGGCGCAATCGCCGACGTTATCGCCGACGTTATCGGCAATCACCGCCGCATTGCGTGGATCGTCTTCGGGAATACCGGCTTCGACTTTGCCGACGAGATCGGCACCAACATCGGCACCTTTAGTGAAGATACCGCCGCCAAGGCGAGCAAAGATCGAAATTAAGGATGCGCCGAACGACAGCGCGACCAATGGTTCGATCAGGTGGCGCCCCTCGAGGCCCATACCTTTGAGAATGGCGTAGTACCCAGCGACACCAATGAGTCCGAGGCCGACGACGAGCATGCCCGTGACAGCTCCCGATTTAAACGCGATCGCGAGTGCTGGCTTGAGCCCCGTCTTGGCGGCTTGCGTGGTACGGACGTTGGCTCGCACTGAAACGTTCATGCCAATGTAGCCGGCGATACCGGATAACACGGCACCGACGACAAAGCCGACCGCGACTAACGTGCCAAGAGCTAGCCAAAGAATCAGATCGACCACGATCCCGACAACGCCGATGGTGAGGTATTGACGATTGAGGTACGCGGTCGCACCTTCTTGAATTGCATCAGCAATTTCGCGCATACGATCTGAACCGGCGTCGGCGGCCATCACGGACCGCCTAGCCCAAAGGCCATAGACCAAAGCAAGCGCGCCACACATAAGCGTAATCTGTACATCAGTCATGAAAGTCATGAAAAAGATCCATTGTTGCTTGAAGGTAATTCCAACGAAGAAAACCCTTGCGGGATGGCTTCTAGCAAGGGTTTTCGGACGAGGACTCTACCGTAGGAGCCTTGGTGCTACAAGACAGAACGTTGCTCCCGCTGTCCATTGTTTCAGGGCAAGCCGTAGTTCGACCCAACCACGCGTGTTGAAAACGCGATAACGGACATTGAGGCGTCGGAGACGGTATTTAGTGACCGGTAAAATGGTCCAGTGCATCAATGCGCTTGATCTCAAAAGGAACCCTTAAGTCCTCGCCTTCCGTCGTCACAAACGTGATGGTGGGATTGGAGACGCCGTTCAGTTTCAAACGAAAAAGCATGATATGGGTGTCGCCAGGAGCCAGGTGGAATGTTGCGTGTGGTTCGAGTACGAGTCGGGTCACCCGGTTCATGCGAACTCGACCGTCGGCGAATACGGTCTCGTGGAATTCGATACCTCCGATCCACGACGCACTGGCGCCGGCGATCGTGACGGGGCTATCGCTGTGATTTGTAATATCGACGTAAGCGGCAGTGAAGTCTTGTGAAGCTAGTGGACGACGTACGACTGCGTTGTCGAAGCTGATATGTTCGTTCGCGACGATCGGAATCCCGAGCATAGTGAAACCGAGAAAACACAGAACACATTTAGCCCGCATTTCTGTCCTCCAGCGGTATAACGAATACGCGTACCTGAGGCGGTAGCCCGATTTCGATTTCACCTCGGATGCGACGATGTCCTGATCCATCGTTGAGCTGTTTGTACATCCATCGGCCGTCGGCATCACTACCGGCCCGTATGATCACCCTCGCATTGGATGCACGTGCTGTTGGGCTGAAATTCTTGAGTTTCAGCGAAGCTGATTGACTACGCAGACGCACTTCATTGACGGGCAACGTCAAGGACCACCGCTGCGCGTTTGCAAGCAGCTCGATCTGGCGGCGTAGTACCGCGATCCCGGGAGAATCGCTATCGATTTGTTCAGCGAAATCGAGCTCGGCGCGTGCCGATATCCATGCTTCCTGTGCAACGGCGTCCATCGCGCGCTCGATATAACGTTCCACAATACGTTCGATTCCGTAGGTCGCGTCCGGTTGATGGGGCGCGATTTCAAGCACTCGCTGATACCACGCGTAGGCGTTGTCCTCTTTTGGTGCGTCGAGCTGATTTTTGTAGAGCGCTGCTTCGGCGCGATTCAGAAGATATTCAACTCGATCCCAATCGGTCTCGACCGGCGCGACCGTGTGAGGGGGAGACGAGGGCGGATTCATTGAACATGCGCCAAGCGTCACCAATGCTAAAAGGGTCAGAAGGCGCATGCGCGTGTCAATGATTCCTGGTTTCCGATGCCGTATATAGTGTACAAACACGCCGCGTTCGATCGCTTGCAACGAGAGATAAATTGTTGATGCCGCTGGTACCGCCAAAATGGATCGTCTGGACAATCGCCTCGATGGCGACAGCATTCTCGATGTCCTTGCCTGCGGCAACTGAGAGCGCCGTTAATTTTGCCGTGACCGACCCGCTGAAGGAACAACCAACGTTTCTAAGTGTCGACGAAGCCTATCAGATGGACGCGTTCCTATCGGACGATGGCTACGTGGAAGTGCATTGGGAAATGCCGCCTGGGTATTACCTGTACAGACATCGCTTTACGTTTTCATTAGATTCGGGCGGAGCGCTTGGACAACCCGTCATTCCGGTAGGGATCGAAAAGGTTGATGATTACTTCGGGGATGTTGAGGTCTATTACGATGAAGTTAACGTCCGTATTCCGGTAATTGAACAAACCGGTCCGTTAAGGATCGGCATAACGTACCAGGGCTGTGCCGATTATGGGCTCTGTTATCCGCCCGAAACGCGCTGGCTAACGTTGGTGCCGGAGGGGTACACGATGGCGGCGCTAACGTCGACTAGCCTAGGAGCGACCGATGTGTCGATGTGGGTCGTGGTTGCGTCGGCGCTACTTGCTGGGTTTTTGCTTAATTTGATGCCGTGCGTGTTTCCTGTCCTAGCAATTAAGGCTGTGAGCGCTCTTGACGTTTCTCGAAGCGGGCAAGGGCTGACGCATGCTTTTGGCTATGCAGCTGGCGTCGTGTCTACTTTCCTCGTTCTCGGCGTTTTATTGGCGGTCATGCGTTCGGCGGGTGAAGCCATCGGTTGGGGCTTTCAGTTGCAAGAACCTGGATTTGTCTCCGCGATGACGGTGTTGTTCTTCGCGATGGGGTTGAATTTACTTGGGGTGCTTGAGTTGCCTGGTTTTGGATTAGCCATGAGTAAACCGAACGCCTTTCTGACGGGCGTTATTGCGGTCGTGATCGCGACACCCTGCACCGTCCCATTCATGGCATCGGCAATGGGATACGGGTTAAGCCGTGGAATGGGTGCGTTACTTGTCGTGATGGTGGTTCTCGGTATCGGTATGGCAGCGCCCTATGTATTGATCACCGGCGCTCCAGTGATTGCACGTCGTTTGCCAAAGCCGGGTGCATGGATGGTGGTAATGAAACAGGCCATGGCATTTCCCATGTTTCTGACGGCGGTGTGGTTGACTTGGGTGCTGGCTCGACAAGCTGGCGCCGACGCCGTCCTGCTGGTCCTCGCGGGAAGCGTCGGACTGGGGTTACTCAGTTGGCTTGGCGGAAATAACGGCGCCCGGATGGGCGGCATATGGAGTGCTGGACTCGCCGTAGTCATTGCCGTCGTCTGGGGCGTCACGAATGTGCCAGAAGAACCGGAGCGAATGGAAACGACGGAGAATCGGTTCGACGTTACTGCATTCGAGACGGCCCGAGCATCCGGTCGCCCCGTGTTTTTGAATATCACTGCGTCATGGTGTGTTACGTGCTTGGCGAATGAGCGATCAACGCTCGCCACGGATCGGGTCCAGGATTATTTTCAGCAAAAAGGTATTGTATATATCAAGGCCGACTGGACTCTCCACGATTCATCAGTTTCCAACCTTTTAACGACATTTGGGCGTTCTGGGGTGCCTCTTTACGTATTTTTCCCGTCAACAAGTGAGCCAAGAATTCTCCCGCAATTGCTGACACCAAGACTACTTTTCCGAGAAATTGACGATTATATGGTCGTTAAAAGTCGCTAACTTCTCCTAAAATGCTATTAAGTGAAAGATAAGCGCATGTGACTATGTCATACTGCGGTTTTTGAGGTGGATCGTCATAGGATGTCGGGAATACTGGTATTACACGGCCCGAATCTAAATCTATTAGGGACGCGTGAACCCGAGATATACGGCTCCGCAACACTGGCCGACATCAATAACGAACTGGAACGTCTCGCGGCCTTGCGCGGGGTTAAGCTGACGACGTTGCAGAGCAATGCGGAATCGGAGCTCGTTGAAGCCATTCAAAATGCGGCAACCGACGGTACCGGCTTTATCGTCATCAATCCGGCAGCGCTGACGCACACCAGCGTTGCTCTTCGCGATGCGTTATTAGCAGTGGATCTTCCTTTCATTGAAGTTCACCTATCGAACGTCTACGCGCGGGAAACGTTTCGCCATCAGTCATACCTTTCTGATATCGCGATGGCGGTTATATCGGGGTTGGGTTCTGCTGGGTACGAATACGCGCTCAATGCCGCAATGAACAAGCTGGAGCAGTGATGGATCTTAGAAAGATCAAAAAACTGATTGAGTTGGTTGAGGAATCGGACGTACGGGAGCTTGAAGTTAAGACGGGTGACGAAAGCATCCGCATAGCGCGTGGAGAGATCGCTCGACAATCAAGTGCTCCGACGCTAACCGAAAAACCGACTGCGGCATCTGTCGATTCGGGACAGGTCATCACTGCGCCGATGGCTGGGACGTTCTACCGTTCGCCGGCGCCAGGCGAACACGCGTTCGTCACCGAGGGAGATAAGGTGACAATGGGCCAGGTACTTTGCATCATCGAGAGTATGAAGATGATGAATCAAATAGAAGCGGACTGTAATGGAACGGTCGTTGAGGTTCTTGTCGCCGATGGCCAGGCAATCGAATCCGGCACGCCGCTGATGCGGATCATCTGATTTCTCTTGGCCTGGTTCCGTGTTCGGCTAAACGCGGTCACCCGGGAGCATGCTGGGCAATTTGCCGACGTTCTGGCGGTTAGCGGAGCGTTGGCGGTTTCGCTCTATGGTGCCGATGGTGGGGATGTACTTGAGCCTGGTCCTGGAGAAGTCCACTTGTGGCCGAACGTTGCCGTTGAGGCTTTGTTCCCGTTGGAGACGGATATCGAACGGGTCCGAACGCTCGTCGAAACGGCGGGCTTAGACGTTCTACAATTCGATTTCTTGGGCGACGACGACTGGTCCGTCCATGGCACGGCGTCAGATAGCGTACTTCAATTTGGCAGCCTGTCCGTGGTCCCGCGCAACGCTTCGCACGATAATGAGGAGGGCGTGATCCGGCTAGACCCCGGTCTTGCGTTCGGCACCGGTCGGCATGCGACTACGGCCCTGTGCCTCCGCTGGCTCGGAAAGGCGGATCTTCGCGATCGAAGCATCCTTGATTTTGGGTGCGGTTCCGGCATTTTGGCGATCGGCTCGGCCAAACGGGGGGCAAACCGTGTTGTTGCCGTCGACCTCGACCCGCAGGCATTGACCGCGTGCCGCGATAACGCTGCCTACAACCACGTCGCCATTGAAGTGGATACGCCGGTCGCAGCATGTGCGGCGGGCCGTTTCGATGTGGTGATCGCGAACATTCTCGCCGGGACGTTGATGGAATTGTCTTCGACTTTAGTTCAACGACTGGGACGCGGCAGCCAAATACTGCTGTCGGGAATACTCGTTGCCCAAGTCGACGAGGTAAGAGCAGCATACGAAGGGATCATTTTCGCGCCACCCGTGATTGAGGAGGGATGGGTCTTGCTATACGGCCAGCTCACCTGAGGCGGGCCCGTCGGAGACGCTTTTGTTAACGAGTCGGTAATCGTTATGATGGACGTTTCCAGCCATTGGTTCCTGCAGGTGGTCGCAATCGGCCCCTACAAATTAGCTAATTCGGTGCTGTTAGCGCCGATGGCTGGTATTACCGATTTGCCTTTTCGCCGTCTGGCATGGCGGCTGGGTGCTGGGATGGTGTACGGCGAAATGACGATTGCACGCCCTGACCTTTGGCACACCCGTAAATCCATTGAACGACGATCACGGGATTGCCGTATCCACCCCGCCGCCGTCCAAATCGCGGGCGCCGAGCCGAAGTGGCTAGCGGATGCGGCCCGACAGCACGTGGACGACGGTGCACAGATCATTGATATCAACATGGGCTGTCCGGCGAAGAAAGTGTGTAGCAAGGCTGCAGGATCTGCACTTTTGCGGGACGAATCCCTTGTACGATCAATCCTCGAAGCGGTTGTCCGAGCCGTCGATGTTCCCGTCTCGCTTAAAATTCGAACTGGCTGGTGTCCTAACACGAAAAATGCGGTCTCCATCGCGCGCATCGCGGAAGCGTCGGGCGTGCGGGCGCTCACCGTGCACGGGCGAACCAGGGCATGTCGTTTTAAAGGTTGTGCCGAGTACCAAACCGTGGCGGATGTCGTCACTGCGGTCGCCATTCCGGTGTTTGCCAATGGCGATATCGGCGATGTAGATCAAGCGAGGAGCGTCGTCGAACGGACGGGTGCTGCTGGCGTCATGGTCGGACGATCTGCGCTTGGGGCGCCGTGGCTACCCGGTCAGATAGCGCGAGGGCTTGCAGGGGCCGTTCCGCGAGAACTAGATTTTGCGGAGCGTATCCTGATCATGCGGGAACATCTCGATGCAATGCACCTCTTTTACGGTGTGGAACGCGGCGTCAAGATCGCCCGTAAACACATGCAATGGTATTTACAAGGCCTGCAACTCGATGTGCAAAGGATCCGGTTGTTTAACCGTCTCGACAACCCGGTGTTGCAGCAACGCTTTCTTAGCGAACTAAATCCAATGCTGGATAAAGCCGCATGATCGTGCCAGCGACAATAAGGACTGACTTAACGACATGACAGAATTTACCGTTACTCGCGCGCTCGTAAGCGTCTCAGACAAACGTGATATCGAGATGCTTGTGAACCAACTCCATCAGAGCGGGGTGGATATTCTATCTACCGGAGGCACCTATAAGGCGATTGAAGCCGTGGGTGTGCCAGCAATGGAGGTAGCTGACTACACGGGGTTTCCGGAGATCATGGATGGCCGTGTTAAGACGCTCCACCCAAAAGTCCATGGAGGAATTTTGGGCCGTCGGGGGTTGGATGCGGAGTTGATGAAAGATCACGGGATCGCCCCCATTGATCTGGTGGTTGTCAATCTCTACCCGTTCGAAGCGACCCTTGAACGAGACGATTGCGATCGCGAATTGGCCATTGAAAATATCGACATTGGTGGCCCAGCATTGGTGCGCTCGGCTGCAAAAAACCACGTTGACGTCTTGGTGGTTGTGGACCCAGGCGACTACGTCGAAGTTGCCGAACGGATCGCCAATGGCACCATTGATCTACCGTTCCGGGAACAAATGGCGGCGAAAGCATTTCGGCATACGGCCGGATACGATGCAGCGATCGCGAGTTATTTATCGGCAAACGAACGCTTCCCTGAAGTGCTGAATCTGAAATTCGAACTGCGCGATATGATGCGGTACGGCGAGAATCCCCATCAGCAGGCGGCATTTTACACGGAGAAAAATCCGCCTCTTGGGACCGTTGCGGCATTAGAGCAACACCACGGTAAAGCGCTCTCGTACAACAATGTGGCTGATACCGATGCCGCGATTCAATGCGTTAACGTGTTCGATGAGCCAGCCTGTGTGATCCTCAAACATGCAAACCCATGCGGTGTCGCGATCGCGGATTCGCTTGGTGAAGCGTACGCCCGAGCCTTCGCAACGGATCCGACCTCAGCGTTTGGCGGGATTATTGCATTCAACCGACCACTGGATAGGGCCACGATGGCGGGCGTTGTTGATAACCAATTTGCCGACGTGGTCGTGGCGCCCAGCATTAGGGCTGGGGTCCTTGAGGAAGCGCAAAAACGCAAAAATCTACGCATTTTAACGACGGGACCGTACGCGGCTGCACGGGGAGGGGTTGAATTTAAACGTGTCGGCGGGGGTATTCTTGTGCAAGATGCGGATGAACGCTGCTTCGATGAGACGGGTCTCAGAATCGTAACGACGCGAACGCCGACCGACGCTGAACAACGTGACCTGGAGTTTGCTTGGCGTGTGGCATGGTTCGTCAAGTCCAACGCCATTGTTTTCGCCCGTGGTGGATGTACCGTTGGTGTGGGCGCTGGACAAATGAGCCGAGTGATAAGTGCAAGGATTGCCGCCTTGAAAGCGGCAGAGGAAGGCATTGCCGTGACCGAGTCAGTGATGGCGTCAGACGGTTTGATCCCGTTCCGCGACGGCATCGATGTAGCCGCCGAAGCAGGAGTTAGCGCCGTCATACAACCAGGCGGATCTGTACGCGACGATGAAGTGATTGAAGCAGCGAACGAACATGGCATGGCGATGGCTTTTACGGGGGTTCGCCATTTTCGACATTGATTGCGTAATCGGTATGGATTGAGGGGAAGGACGCATGAACGTATTGGTGGTTGGGGGTGGCGGTCGCGAACATGCGCTTGCGTGGAAAGTATCGCACTCAACCCAAGTACAGACGGTCTTTATCGCACCGGGGAACCCGGGAACCGCGGCCGAACCAAAATGCCAAAACATCAACATTGCCGTCGACGATTTTACTGCCCTTATGAACTTTGCGGCGTCCAATGACGTTGGTTTAACAATAGTCGGTCCGGAAGGGCCGCTGGTCGCAGGCATTCGAGACTTTTTTGATGAGCGGGGGCTTCGCTGTTTTGCGCCTTCACAACGGGCCGCTCAGCTCGAAGGTTCGAAAGCCTTCAGCAAGGAATTTCTGTCCCGCCACGAGATCCCGACATCCCGATATGAAACGTTTACGTCGTTAGCGGATGCGAGTCGCTACATTCAGGCCGCGGGCGCACCGATCGTAGTCAAAGCGGACGGACTTGCGGCTGGCAAAGGCGTTGTCGTTGCTGCCACGGTGGCTGAGGCAGTTGACGCGGCGCGTGTGATGCTCTCGGGCGAGCGATTTGGAGATGCGGGTGAGGAGATTGTCGTCGAAGAGTTTCTCGCGGGTGAGGAAGCCAGTTTCATCGTTGTTTCCGATGGCGACGTAGCTTTGCCGTTTGCGAGTAGTCAAGACCACAAAGCCCGAGATGCCGGCGACACAGGCCCGAACACCGGGGGCATGGGCGCCTATTCCCCTGCACCTGTGGTCACTGAAGACATTCATCAACAAATTATGGAGAACATCATCAATCCGACGGTCCAGGGTATGGCCGCCGACGGTATTCCGTACCAGGGGTTTCTCTATGCGGGGCTGATGATTGATAAGGTTGGGGTGGCAAGAGTAATCGAATTCAACTGTCGTTTTGGTGATCCCGAGGCGCAGCCTGTCATGATGCGATTGGAGTCAGACCTTGTGGAAGTGTGTCAACGCGCTCTTGACACCGAGTTATCTACGGTTGAATTGGCGTTTGCCGAAGACGTTGCGCTCGGCGTGGTATTGGCATCCGGCGGTTATCCGGACAACTACGATACGGGTCATGAAATCCATGGGCTCGCGCACGAGATCGATGGGACGAAATTGTTTCACGCCGGTACGCGGGAGGACGGTGGTCGCGTGATAACTGCCGGCGGCCGAGTACTTTGCGCTGTCGGGATGGGAAGCTCAGTGGGAGAAGCTCAAGCGCGAGCATATCAAAGAGTTGACGGCATCGGCTGGAAGGACATGTATTACCGTAGCGATATTGGCCATCGAGCTGTGCGACGAGAAACCCGCTAATCGGGCGCCATTAGAGGCCTTTATGAAGGTTGATGCATCGACTGCGGTAGATCTAAAAGGGATCGGTAGACAAGCAGCACAACTCGAAATGCTTGGCTATGACGGTCTCCGGGTCGCCGAACTCAACCACGATCCATTCATGGCACTCGCTGTCGCGGCGGAACATACGTCTAGAATCGAACTCGTGACATCGGTCGCGGTGGCGTTTGCCCGCAACCCCATGTCCATGGCGGTCCTGGCCCATGATCTCAACGCCTATTCGGGGGGACGCTTGGTTTTGGGTCTAGGCTCTCAAGTTAAACCTCATATTGAACGTCGGTTCAGCATGCCTTGGCACAAAGCAGCGCGGCAGATGCGCGAATTCATTGAAGCGATGACGGCCATATTTGACTGCTGGTATGAAGGTGCACGGCTAGAGTACGAGGGCGAGTATTACCAACACACGTTGATGCCGGCAACGTTCACACCGGACAACACCGCGGGACCCCGCCCTCGCATTGCGTTGTCAGCCACAGGTCCGTTGATGACTCGGGTAGCAGCAGAAATTGCGGATGGCATGATTATGCATCCGTTCTCGTCCGCGAAATACATGCGCGAAGTTACTCTTCCGGCCATTCAAGACGGCTTGAAAACAAGCGGTCGTAGTTTGGGCGAATTCGAACTGGACTACGCACCGATGATCGCTACGGGGGTAAATGAAGAATCCATCGTACGTGCCATTGACACTATACGTGATCGAATCGCGTTCTACGGTTGTACCGTCGCGTACAGGCCAGTCCTTGAAATACACGGTTGGGGAGAGCTTCAGGATGAGCTCATTTCCCTGAATCGCCAACATCGCCGCGATGAGATGGCTCGCCTTGTGTCCGACGAGGTGCTTGAGACCCTAGCGATTGTCGGGGAGCCTCGATCGGTGGTCGAACAGATGCTTGAGCGCTTTGGCGGTTTGATTGATCGGACCGGTTTCGTGGTTCCCAACGTGAACGATGATGAGCTCGGGTCGATGTTGGAGATGCTTCGGGGTTGAGGTAAAGAAACTAATCGCGCCCATGTTGGGCGCGATGTTCTAGCCAGCGCACCTTGCCCTTTGTATTTTGTTGCTTATCCTTCGGGGCACCAGGTTCGTATGACGCGGTTGGAAGAGCATCAATGATTGAGCATTTGATTCGCATATTTGATCGGGGATTACGTACCATCGCAGGTATCCATCCGCTAACCGATGACATACCGGACGCTCCAACTTCGGACCTTTCAGCTGCCGAAAAACGTCGTGCTGGCTCGCTGATGCGGGTTAACCATACCGGCGAGGTATGCGCTCAGGCGCTGTATGAAGGCCAGGCATTGACGGCACGTGATATGAAGGTCCGATCGACTCTGCAGCAAGCGGCAAAAGAAGAAGTCGAACACTTGGTATGGTGTCGCACGCGATTGCATGAACTTGATGCGCGCCCTAGCATACTGGATCCGTTCTTCTTCGCGACGTCATGTGCGCTCGGAGTACTGACCGGGGTGCTTGGCGATCGGGTCAGTCTCGGTTTTATTGCTGCGACGGAGGAGCAGGTGGTCGAACACCTGGATCAGCACATCGACCGGTTGCCGCAAGGTGATGGTCGTAGTCGAGCAATTCTCGAGCGGATGCGGGAGGACGAACTTCGCCACGGCACCTCGGCTCAGAAGGCGGGGGGTGTGCCTTTCCCGATGCCGTTACGCCGCCTAATGACGTCTTTGTCTAGAATCATGACGGAGACGACCTACCGGATTTGAAAACATGACCGGGAGGACGCATCTTTTTTACACGGCGCATTCGAGAGTTTCACGAGGCTCTATTAGACGGAATCATTCGGTACGCGGATCCTAAAAAAGCGGTTGGGCAGTGGCGGCACGTGAAATCAAGGATGCCATTCTTGGGTGTAAACGCCATGAACGTGCGACTAGGCGGACGTTTTCATAATGGCCGTGGACGACACAGTCGGAATGGCTTGACGCAGTCTCATGGGTTTGGCGTTACGCGAAGCAGCTGTCGACCTTGTCGAAACGATAGGCACTCAAGATTCTTTTGAGAAGTGGCGGACTTAACACAATCCCGTGAATGTGTGTTTGGGCGTTTAGCGGGTAGCGAGTGGTGGGTGGTAGATGAACTGAATAGTGACCCCGTTTGGATCACGGCAATAGAAACTCCTAGCGCCGTCACGGTGTGTGCGTGGGGGCGTCACAATTTCAACGTCAGCTCTCGCTAAGTACGTATGCCATGTATCGACGTCGTTTTTTTCGCCCATAAGGAACCCGATATGGTCCAATCGTTGGGCAACTGTGGCCGTTTCTTCAGCGACACGGTGCAGGGCTATGTTGTCGGAGCCCGACGTTAGGTAGACGTTATCGCCGTCGGGTTCCCACTCAACGGTGAGTCCTAGGACCTCGACGTAGAACGTCTTAGTTGCTTCGAAGTTTGAAACGTTCAGCGCCACATGGTGCATGCCAGTCGTTGGCGGAGGTCGACTTTCATGGTGGCTCATGGTGTTTCCCTAACTTCGTAGTCGTGTGTGAAACGAACACCACCGCGCTGCATCATGATTGACGCAGAACAGTATTTTTGCGCACTAAGCTCGATTGCGCGATTTACTTTTGTTGGGTTGAGACTGTGACCTGTGACGATGAAATGGACGTGGACGTCAGTAAACACTTTCGGCTCCTGATCCGCACGCAATGCCGAGATCTCGACGATACAGTCCGTTATTTCTTGACGCCCTTTGCGGAGGATCTGCACGACGTCAAATGTAGTACAGCCGCCGAGTCCCATGAGTATAAGCTCCATCGGCCGTGGGCCAACGTTGTCTCCTCCGTGTTCGGCCGGTCCATCCATAGCGATGTTGTGACCGGTTTCGGAGGTAGCCGAAAACCGTACATCGCCGACCCATTGAACCATCGCCTTCATAACTGACCCGCCAATATTTTCGGCTATTTTCCGTAAAACCAGGATGAACTGCGACTATTGATAAGAGTTTTAGATTTTCGAACAGGATGTCGCGTCGGATCGGGTGCCCTAAATCATGCGTTCAATAAACGGCGTCCGCAGAGCGATCTTGTTGGTCGCATACGCCGCGGTAGGTAGCTCTGCCAAACGGACCGCCTCGGCTAGGGTGTCTTCGGTTAACGCATTCGGTTCCACCACCAAGTCGAGAAAACCTGCATCAACGGCACCAATCGGATCGTAAAGATGGGCTTGGATGATGGCGGCTGTTTGGTGGCGTTTAGATAGTCGATCGTCGGCGAGTGCTAGCGCGAACGGGGGCAAACCTGCGCCGATCGATGTTTCGTTAAGCCCGATTTTGAAATCACCGGCTGTTCCAATGCGAGAATCTGCCGCAAGGAGGATGAGTGCGCCTGCTGCGATAGCATGCCCGGTACAGCCGACCACGAGAGGTTGCTGGTGTGAGTAAATTGTTTTCAACATATTCCCGCCAGCCGCGACGAGAGTTTGCGCAGCCGCTCCTCCGTTTCCAACTACCGACAAATCGAATCCACCGGAGAAACATCCGGATCGACCGAAAAGGGCGACCGCGGATGCTTCGTTGCGAGCCCGGTCGAGGGCGTCTGTCAGTTCTTCGATGAATGTGTGGTTAATGGCATTCGCCTTGCCGTCGTCCAAGCGAATGACGGCAACATCACCGTCTTTTTGATAATTGAGCATTGACGTAACCCTAAGAGAAAAGCGTTTTAATTTGTTTGCCGGGATCTTCGGCCCGCATGAAAGCCTCGCCGACCAAGAATGCATCGACACCCGCGCGACGCAGGCGCTCAACATCGGAGCGCGTTTGAATCCCGCTTTCGGTCACAACCTGTATGGTTTTGGGAATGCGGTCCAAAAGTTCAAGTGTAGTGTCGAGGTTGGTTTCGAAGGATTCAAGGTCGCGATTGTTGATCCCAATCAAGCTCGGTTCGAGTGCGATCGCGGTATCCAATTCGGCGGCATTGTGGATTTCAATAAGAACATCCAACCCGATTGAGATTGCAGCTTCGTATAGCTCACTCATAGTTCGCGGATCGAGCGCTGCGGCAATAAGCAGAACGCAATCCGCGCCGATCACCCTAGCTTCAAAGATCTGATATTGATCGACAACGAAATCTTTTCTCAAGATGGGTAGAGGTACGGTGTCTCGAGCTTGGATGAGGTACTCGTCATCACCCTGAAAAAAATGCTGATCCGTCAATACTGACAGACAGGTCGCTCCGCCTTCGTAGTAACTCGTGGCGATACCAGCCGGATCGAAGTTCTCACGGATCACTCCTTTGCTTGGCGAAGCTTTTTTGATTTCGGCGACGACCGCAGGTGATTCGTTGGCCAGTGCCTGGGCGAATCCGCGAGTTGGCGCCGCGGATTCTGCAAATTCTCGAAGCATTTCTTGGGTTCGGCGTGCTTTACGTTGCTCGACTTCGAGTCGTTTGTACTCGAGGATCCGCGAAAGGATGCTCGCTGTCACGTGGTCTCCATTAGGCGCGAAACTCGAGTCAGTTCCACAAGTTTTTCCGCCGCCAGCCCGCTGGCGATGGAGTCTTCGGCCATTGCCACCCCGTTTGCGAGCGTGTCGGCAATCCCTGCCACATAAATGGCGGCACCAGCATTCAACGCCACGATGTTGGCCGCGCCGCTGGTATCTTCGCCGCTGAGCGATCGCCGCACGAGTTCCAGACTGCTTTTAGGAGAATCGGCGTGCAGGTCGTCGACCGCTTGTGTCGCGATCCCAAAGTCCTCCGCTTCAATCGTGTAGCGCCGAATTTCACCCTCTTTAAGTTCAACGATGGTTGATGTGCCGGCGATGGAGAGTTCGTCGAGGCCGTTCGCGTGTACCACCATTACATGCGTTGACCCCAGTAACTGAGCAACTTCGGCGACGGGTTGTTGCCATTCCGGTGCAAACACGCCAATGAGTTGGCGTTTGGCTCCGGCTGGGTTGGTGAGCGGCCCGAGCAAATTAAAAATAGTCCGCACCCGTAGCTCCTGCCGAACCGGTCCGGCATGTCGCATGGCCGAATGATGTGCCTGGGCAAAAAGAAAACCGACGCCTATCTCCTTAATACATCGAGCGATCTGCTCGGGCGTCAACGCGATGTTCACCCCGGCAGCTTCGAGCAGATCGGCGCTGCCGCTCTGGCTTGTCATGCCGCGGTTACCATGCTTGGCGACGTGACCTCCAGCACCGGCAACGACAAAAGCAGCGGCCGTCGAAATGTTGAAAAGCTTGGCGCCACCGGAACCGCCCGTACCACAGGTGTCCACTAGATTCGCTACATCGACTGAAACCTTGGTCGATACTTGGCGCATGGCTTCAGCCGCCCCCGCAATTTCCTGAGGGCTTTCACCCCGGACGCGGAGTGCCATCAGAATCCCGCCAATTTGAGCAGGCGTGGCTTCGCCTGCCATGATCGTGTCAAAAACGGCTTTGGTACTTGCTTGGCTGAGTTTGTTGCCTTCAACGATGTGAGTGAGCGCGTCGCTAAGTTCCATCGACGCCTTCCGTGAGAAAATTGTTGAGGAGTTGGTGTCCAGCCTGCGTTTTGATCGATTCGGGGTGAAATTGGACGCCTTCCACGTCGAATTCACGGTGGCGAAATGCCATCACTTCATCGAACGTGCCGTCCTCCATTTCGGTCCACGCGGTAATTTCGAGACACTCGGGAATGGAACTTTCTGAAACGACTAACGAGTGGTAGCGCGTTACCTCGATCTGATCGGGTAGGTTTTGGAATACACCCCGGCCATTGTGGTGAATTTGGGAGAGCTTACCGTGCATCACCTGCCGCGCACGGACCACGTCACCGCCGTAGACCTGCCCGATGCTCTGATGCCCCAAACATATTCCGAGAATCGGGATCGATTGTCCAAATCGTTGGACCACGTCCATGGATATACCGGCTTCGTTGGGTGTACAGGGCCCTGGACTGATAACGATCTTCTCGGGGTTCAACTGGTCAATTTCGTCTAACGTGATCTCGTCATTTCGGTATACCTCGACGGTCGCGCCCAACTCACCCAAATATTGGACGATGTTATAGGTGAAAGAATCGTAATTATCGATCATTAGAATCATGACGCACTCCTTTCATCGACTCTGTTAGAGCCGTGAGGATGTGAACCCGATGCGTGTGGCGTCAGCATAGGGCGCATTTTAGTCGGAACAACATGGCTTTGAGCTATAGTCGATCGAAAGGTTTATTCGGGGAATGAAATGGGTTTTGCGCTTTCGAACATGCAACTGACGAGTGAAGCATTTGTAACGGGCGGAACCATCCCGCCAAAGTACACTGGAGAAGGGACCGATGTCTCGCCACCTCTCGGGTGGAATGCTGTTCCTCAGGCGACCGCGTCCTTTGTCATCCTTTGCCACGATCCTGATGCGCCTCTGGTTACGAGCAATCAATACGGGTTTGTCCACTGGGTGCTTTACAACATCCGCGGTTCGGTGGGTGGATTAGGCGAAGGCTCGAGCGACTACACGCCGGGAAAAAATGACTTCGGAAACCACGCGTACGGTGGACCGATGCCGCCAGAAGGCCATGGCAACCATCATTACTTCTTTTGGCTGATGGCCTTGGATAGCGCCTTGGATTTGGAGCCGGGGTTGCGGATGGCTGAGTTATTGCCGCGCATTGAACCAAATGTAATCGCGATGAATCGGTTGGTGGGCGTGTATCGACGCGATTAGAAACTAGCGCAAGACTGCGTCCGCCGGGGATCAGGTTGCGTCCAAAAGTCACAAAGGTGAATAGTCGCTGATTCACGGATTTTTGACGAGTTGGATGTTCTCGACCTATGCATGGTTATTCGATAAGTGCGTTGTAGGCGTCCAAGGTTTGGTCTCGACTACGCGCCAATGTCAGGTTTTTTTTGGCGTAATCAAACAACGGAGCGAACGATTGTTCGAGTCCGCTCACGTTCGAAAGCGCAGTCTTAAGTAACTGGCGAATTGCTTCGACGCTTTCGATCGCGCATAAATATTGTTTCGAAAGCACTTCATTGGGGATAGGGACGTCGGTAGAAATGACGGGTGTATGCTCTAACAAAGCCTCGGCAAAAACATAAGAGAAGCCCTCGTTCCGAGAGGGGATTACCACGAGGTTGGCGGTGCTGATGTAATCAAGGGCAGAATCCCTGTGTCCAAGGAGAAACACGTGTTCATCGAGACCTCGTGCGGCGACAAGGGCTTCGAGACTTCCGCGTTCCGGTCCGTCACCGACTACAAATAAATAACCGAACTGTGGTTCCCAAGCCGAGATGAGCAGGTCGAAACCCTTTGCAGTTACCAGTCGACCGACCGCGGCCACCACGGGTTTCTGGGTGTCTACAACGCGTTCGTACTCGGACGGTGTAGCAACCACGCGTTCAGAGTCCCAATCGACTCCATTGTAGATCGATATTTTGTTGGGGCAGGGCAACGAATCCCTGACCGTCTTGCTAACGCCGATGGCCAAATCGAAAGCTGATAAAAACGGCATGTGCTTCTTAATGTTATGCACGGTTGTAACGGTCTTTGCTCGAAGAAACGGTTTACAGAGCGCAATAATCGATCCCGCTTTACTGGCGTGTGCGTGGACGATATGCGGATTCGATCGGCGTACGGCGGTGGCGACTTTGATCAGATTTCCAGGATGTAGTCGCGATTTCGATAAATCGACACTGATGTGTTTCACGTCCGCGCGTAACCGGTCCGCGTACTTTGAGTGCGCGATAGTCGTGACATTGCAACGCGCCGTTAACGCGTTACTCATTTCAATGAAATGATTCTCAAGGCCGCCCTCTTCGTCGCCCGCCATGATCTGAATAACACGAAGTTGAGCCACAATCTTAGCGTCTCGTCAGCGGTATCAACGCGCGGGCGTTCGTTGGCTATCCGTCTGGCGTTGATGACTGAAGACGCTGTTCCGCCAATTCCGCAAAAAATGTCGCTCCATAGACCGAGGCGTCATCGTTAAAGTCGTAACCGGGGTGGTGGACGGGGTGTCTTCCTTTGCCATCGCCATTACCGATCAGGAGATAACAACCGGGCACCTGTTCGAGCATAAACGAGAAGTCTTCGGAGCCGGTTCCAGGCGGCAGATCAACATGAACGTTGTCTTTTCCCACCAGTTCGGCACAAACAGTTGCTGCAAAAGCGGATTGCGTCTCGTCGTTTACCACCGGATGAAAAATATCGCGGAAGTCGAAGGCAACGGTAGCGCCGTAGCCCTTCGCAGTTGATTCGGCGAGAGCGCGCATCCGCTCTTGGATGTGGGACATCACAGAATTCGAGAATGTGCGAACTGTTCCCGATAGCTGTGCGCTTGCCGGAATGACGTTGTAAGCATCACCCGCATGAAATTGCGTAATGGAAACAACAGCAGCATCGCGTGGCCGAACGTTCCTCGAAACTACCGATTGGAGTGCATTAACGACCTGGGCTCCGACTACGACCGGATCGATACTGTTTTCTGGGTGAGCGCCATGCGCACCGACTCCGTCAATCCGAATATCGAAAAATGCACCGGCTGCTGCGACTATCCCCGCGGTCGCGGAAAATTGCCCAACGGGTAGCCCGGGGGCGTTGTGCATCGCAAAAATGCTGTCGCAAGGGAACTGTTCGAACAGTCCATCCTCGATCATGGCACAAGCACCACCTATACCTTCTTCGGCGGGTTGAAAGATGAAGTTGACTTGACCGCGAAAGTTCTTGGTTTCCGCGAGGTAGCGCGCTGCGCCCAACAACATCGCGGTGTGACCGTCGTGACCACAGGCATGCATCTTTCCATCATGGATCGAACGATGCTCAAAGTCGTTGGACTCGTGTATCGGAAGAGCGTCCATGTCCGCGCGCAATCCAATCGTTTCGGGCTCATTGCCGACGCGTAAAACGCCGACCACGCCTGTTTTCCCTATTCCACGATAAACGTCGATACCGAATGACTCGAGGCTAGCGGCAACAAAATCAGCAGTCCTCTGCTCCTCGAAGCCGAGTTCGGGGTGCGTGTGGATGTCGCGTCGCCAAGATTTCATGTCGTTCGTATAGGTCGCGATGGTGTCTTTGATACTCACGTGGGCTCTCTCGTCAAAATGTTTTCGGCAACCCAGCTGATGGACCAGTTTTGCCCGAGACGTCGGCCGCGGTAGGTTTTGGGTAGGCGCATGACGGCGCTCCCTGTAATGTCGACAATTTGTGGATCAGCTGGCCAATCTTTAAAGGCATTGTCGAGAGCTTGAATCGTACGCCACTGCGTCACTTTAATGGTTGGCGAGAGCGTGCCAGGAAGCTTGTTTTCGCAATCGTTTCCGGTGCCCGCGAGGGGTGCAGCGACAGCGTGTATTTGGGTCGGAATTTCGTTCGTCCAATGCTCGATGAAACCGATTTCCATCAACCCACCGTAGCTGTGACCAATTATTTTCACGCTCTCAATGTGCGGGTAGTCGGCGAGAGCGGATCCGAGCAAGCGTGCCATTTCGGTACCAGCGTTACTTGTACATTGAAACGTGTTCCAGCGGTAAAAGAACGATGACGTATTGTCATCGTCCAGTGTCTGTAACGGGTAAACCCACTCGTATCCTTCGCTGCCGAATCCATGAACGCCGATAAGCAATTTGGTTGCTGTAGCAGCGTTCCGTTCCAAAGGGTGCAGTCCAAGATCGAGATTCATAAGACGGAGCCCGTATGCCTTTACTCCGGAACCAGCGTCGAGTTCGGCGAGCCACGGGTAGTCGTTTGCAGTACCGACGAATCCTGTGACGCAAACAACTGCAGCCAACCAACGACGAATGAGGACGATGGTTGCCTTAAGGTCGCGCTTAAAAGTGATCAATCGGGAAGCCCTAAAACACGCTTCGCGATGATATTGAGCTGCACTTCGTTGCTACCGCCTGCGATTGAGCGCGCTTTCCCGGCAAGCCACGATCGTGTTATTTCCCGTGTCCCAGCGGGGCCGGACTCCCAGCCAATCGCATTTGTGCCCAAGATGGATACTTGCATCTCCGAACGTTCCTTCGCGAGATTGGCTCCGTACAGCTTAAAAATGGAGGTCGCTGGTCCTGGTGTACTCCCTTGAGACTCTTCGACCGTTCTGCGTTGAGTCAATCGGAATGCGTGCGCGTTGATATGTTGCCTGGCGATTTTGGTTCGTACCGATTGATCACGTATTTTTCCATCGATTTCGCCAAGACACGCCTTGGCGAGTTCATCGAGCTGGACTCCTACTTCACGGTTTGTTCCCGACGTGAGGGCCAGCATGCCCGCTCGCTCGTGCTGCAGTAATCGTTTAGCCACCGTCCAGCCTTTATTGAGGTCGCCAACTAAGTTGGTTTTTTGTGCAACCGCGTCGTCAAAAAAGGTCTCGCAGAACGGTGATGCGCCAGAAATGAGACGAATCGGCCGTACCGATACACCCGGTTGGTCCATGCTAAAAAGTACGAAACTAATACCGTCGTGCTTGGGTGCGTCCGGGTCCGTGCGAACTAAACAAAATATCCAGTCCGCAAATTGAGCTCCCGACGTCCATATTTTCTGACCATTGATGACGAAATGATCGCCATTGTCCTCGGCACGAGTATGTAGGGAAGCAAGGTCCGACCCCGCACCGGGTTCTGAATAGCCTTGGCACCACCAGATTTCGCCTCGAGCGATGCGTGGAAGGTGCGCCAACTTTTGTTCTTCCGTACCAAATTCTAGAAGTGTGGGTCCGATCATGGAGGTGCCCATGCCGGCGACCGGCGTCCTCGCACCGAGCCGTCGCATCTCTTCAAGAAAGACGACATATTGATCTTTGGTGAATCCTGCCCCACCGTACTCGGGAGGCCAGGTGGGTACCGTTAATCCCTCACCAGCGGCACGTTCGATCCACGTTTGCTGATCGTCTGTCATGGAGACCTTTGTACCGCCTCCGGGAACTTCGCCGGGGCCGAGACAACTTTCGGGACAGTTTTCCTCGATCCAGCCGCTTATTTCCTGACGAAATGCCATGGTCTTCCCCCGCTTCATCAAGAGAGTAGCGCAGGTTTTCGCTGAAACCTAGCCACAGCCGGTCGTTGCTATTCGTTGTCTTGGAAACCGCTTTCGACCAATTCCACCGCCTGAAAAATAGCACGACCTTTGTTCATGCTTTCTTTCCATTCAAGCCTCGGTACCGAATCAGCGACAATTCCACCGCCAGCCTCAATGTAGAGCACGCCGTCTTTAATGACGGCGGTTCGAATGGCAATTGCAGTATCCATATTACCGTTCCAGGCGAGATAACCGACGGCTCCTCCGTAGATACCTCGCTTGACCGGTTCTAATTCATCGATGATTTCCATAGCCCGGATTTTGGGTGCCCCGGAAAGAGTGCCGACCGGAAGGGTCGCGCGAAGTACGTCCATCGCCGTCTTGCCGGACGCCAACTTAGCCTCAATTTGAGAGGAGATATGCATCACATGCGAGTAACGCTCGACGGCGAACTGCTGGGTGACCTCGACGGTTCCAATTTCGGCTACGCGGCCGACGTCGTTGCGACCGAGATCAATCAACATCAGATGTTCGGCGATTTCCTTAGGATCTGATAGCAATTCTTGTTCGAGCGCGAGATCCTCTTCGTCCGAGTGTCCACGGCGACGTGTGCCGGCCAACGGTCGACAGACGATATTGCCGTTTTCGACTCGGGCAAGGATTTCCGGAGACGAGCTAACAATATGGAAGTCGTCCAAGTCCATGTAGTACATGTAAGGGGATGGATTCAGGCTGCGTAGGGCACGGTATAGTTTTAGTGGTGCCGACTTGAATGTTACCGACATGCGCTGCGCAAGAACGACCTGCATGACGTCCCCCGCACGGGTGTAATCACGGATACGCTCGACCGCCTGCATAAAATTATCCCGACCGAAATCCGAGGTGAAGTCCTTTTCTTCGGTTGGTGAATCAACCTTGACTCGCGGTATTGGTGGTACGGGGGAATTCAACTTACGGGTCAAAGCGCGGAGATTTTCGATTGCTCGGTCGTAGGCCTGCGGCGCGGTTGGATCGACCAAGCTGATTAACCGCAGTCGACCGGAGACATTGTCGAATACGGCTACGTCATTAGACACCATCAGGAGAATGTCTGGTGTACCAAGTGGATCGGGCGGGACGGACGATCGCAAGCGATACTCGACGTACCGGACCGTGTCGTAGCCAAAATACCCGACTAGGCCTCCGTAAAATCGTGGCAGGTCTTCAACCAGGGGTACCCGAAATCGGGCTAGGTACGTTTCAATGAAAGCAAGCGGATCGTCCGTATCGGCGCGTTCCACTACTTCCCTGTCGGTTTCAACCGTGAGCCGACTGCCTGATACGCGAAGGACGGTGCTTGCTGGCAGTCCCACGATCGAATACCGGCTCCATTTCTCACCGCCCTGAGCGGCGGATTCAAGCAAGTAGCTGAATGGCCCGTTCGCAAGTTTGAGGTAGACAGAAAGCGGGGTTTCCAGGTCGGCAATGACCTCGTGTACCACGGGAATGCGGTTGTAACCATTCTCGGCAAAGTGGGCGAACTCTTTGGCATTCACGAGAAACGGTCCTCGCGTAACAGATCCATCAACGAATCGATGACTGCATCCGCACCGAGATCTTCAAGTTTTGCCCCTTGGTTGTACCCATCCTTAACGCAGACAACGTCACATCCAGCAGCGCGAGCACACCCAATGTCGGTTTCCGAGTCACCGACGAATAGCGTATCGGACGGATCTGCATCAAGCTCGTTACACGCGTAGAGTGCAGGCTCTGCGCCGGGTTTACGAACCTGCATCGAATCGCCACCAACAATGACACCGAAATATTGCTCAAGATCCAATCGATCAAGTAATAGTCGTGTTAGATGAATGGCCTTATTGGTAACGACGCCAAGTTTAAACCCGCGAGTTTGAAGCGTTTTGAGTGTTTTGACGGTGTCCGGATACGGAACACTTTTATCCGCGATATGACTCGCGTAACGGTCCAAAAACACCCGATGTATGGATGCGAGAAGTTCATTTGTTGGTGGGCTCTCGCTGACGTAATTCAGTGCGTGCTCGATCATGATTTTCGCTCCGTGTCCCACCCACCGTCTCGTGGCTTCTTCATCCACGTGTGGATGGCCAGCTTCCTCAAGTGCGTAATTGAGGGCAGTATTTAGATCGGGTGCCGTGTCCACCAACGTTCCATCCAGATCAAAGAGATACGCCTGATACACGGAGCGAAGCCGTCTAGGCGGTAAGAGCCTTGCGCATCGCAGAAATCGTTTCGCCGTAATTTGTGCTGGCGAAAATAGCGGATCCGGCGACGAACATATCGGCACCCGCATCTTTGGTAGCGCGGATGTTGTCTACTTTGATCCCGCCGTCAATTTCAAGCCGCACGTCGCTGGCTGCGGCATCCAATCGGGAACGCACGGCGCGGACTTTGTCGAGGCTCGCGGGAATGAACGTTTGGCCCCCGAAACCCGGGTTAACGGACATAACCAGAACAAGATCGATTTGTTCCAACAAGGCGTCCAAAATATTGACGGGAGTTCCGGGGTTTAATACGAGACCTGCCTTGACACCAGCTGTACGAATAAACCCCAACGAAGCGTGGAGATGCTCGGTCGCTTCTGGATGAATAGATATGTAAGTTGCACCCGCTTCAGCAAAGTCGTTAATCAGTCGATCGACGGGTTTCACCATGAGATGGACATCAATGGGACTGTTGACACCGTAATCACGGAGCGCTTTGAGGACAATTGGTCCAATCGTTAGATTCGGCACGTAATGATTATCCATAACGTCGAAATGAATAACGTCCGCGCCGGCGTCAAGGACGGCGTCCACCTCTTCACCTAGGCGGGCAAAGTTTGCTGAGAGAATCGAAGGTGCGATGAGGTCGTCCATAAAGGCGATTCTACAGCACCGACCGATGGTCAAGTTGGTTCGAGTTTCCTGGCCGCGTCAAAGATATAGACGTCGCACGGCTTTCAGTTGATTGTGAGTGCCGATATCGAACCACGTACCGAAGTACAATTCTCCGGTTATTTCGTCGTATCTGAGACGTTTAAAATAGACATCTTTGGTAATCGAGAAGATTCCTTCGGGCGCGTGTCGAAGTGTGTCTTCTGTCAGTACACCAATGCCGCAAAAAACCAGATCGTTTTCGTCGCCACGTCGTACGAAGTTGCCCTCAAGACAAAAATCTCCCGACTCGCGGTAGCCAGGCGTAGGTGTAAGCACGAGATGAGTAGTGTTCGGCATTCGTTGAACCAGTTCTTTAAAGGGATAATTGGTCCAGACGTCTCCATTAAGGACCAAAAAAGGCCCGGGCAATAAAAAGGGAAGCGCGTTCGCGATCGCACCACCGGTGTCCAGGAGCACTTCTTCGTGACAGTACGTAATGTGGACGCCGAGATCGGCCCCGTACCCCAATTTGCTTTCGATCTGCTCGCCCAGATGGTGCAAATTGATGACGATTTCTCTGATACCTGCATGACGCAACCAGCGTATTTGATGCACGATCAGTGGCTCGCTTGCGATCGGGATCATGGGTTTGGGCATCGTTTGGGTTAGGGGTCGCAACCGTTCACCACGTCCCGCGGCTAGAATCATTGCCCTCATCGGAGTCGTCCGACAGCGTCGCGAATTAGCGGGAGCGCAGTGTTTTGGAACCACTCGGCGAATGGCACCAGCTCCGGGTGTTTCATCATGAGTTCCGACATTCGAAGCGTGACTGGAACGATGTTGTCTAAATGACTCGCTCGATCTTGCTGCAATTTTAGACGTGCGAAGATACCGACCGCTTTCAGTTGCCGTTGCACTGCCGTGATTTCGAGGGCCCTTGTAAAACCCTCCACATCATCGGTGGTAAATAGTCCCGCTTTGTCAGCTAACTGCAGATAACGCTGTATCGATGTTGCGACGGTCGCGTCAGAAAATTGGTAATAGCAGTCATAGAGTATTGAGGCAAGGTCGTAGGAAATTGGACCCACAAGCGCATCCTGAAAGTCGACAGCACCAATGGAACCGTCCGACTTTAGCACCAGATTACGGCAATGAAAATCGCGGTGGACCGTTACTTTGGGTTGGGTGTCACAGGTATATACGAGGAAATCGCAGATCTCTTCAAAGGGCAAACTGGGCATTCCGATAAGCTCTTGGAGTACCCATTTGCGAAAAATACCAAGTTCTGTGGTTAACCGTTCTGGTGTATAGGTCGGAATGATGGGATCTGATATGCCTTGAATACGGATCAACATAGGGAGCGCAAGATCGAGCGCGTTGCTCTCCTGACCGAGCTGGTATGCATGCTCGAGCAAATCGTCGCCAAAGTCTTCGACCAAAAGAAAGCCTTGGATAAGATCGCTTGCCAGGACTTCTGGCACTGAAACGTTGGCACGGCGAAAACAACTTGATAGGGCGATAAAGTGTGCGTTGTCTTCGGTATCGGGAGGGGCATCCATAACCACCACGGAGCGATCGCCGAGGACCGTGCGGTAAAACCTCCGAGCACTCGCTTCAACCGGCAACGGCACCAACTCGTCCTGCGTGCCAGTAATGCTGCTGACCCATTGGCTGAGGGCTTTAGCACGGTGGTTCTTCACAACTAGGTGATATCGCAGAAGCTCACGCGTCCTGTTCGGGCGGGCGCAAATTGACTATAGTCCCCGCGCGTTGGAATGCAAAGCGAAGTACGCCGGTCGTACCTATAAACTCGCAGTACCGCGTGAATGTGCTAGAGACTGAACCGAAGCTTCGCTGCTGCTAAGGGCCATATCAATTTGCTTCGCAAGACACGCATCCTCGCTACCTTGTGGTTTATGGGCCTTTCCATCGGAACTACGGCGGGTGGGTTGCCTTCCAAGTTTTGGGTCCATCGTGATCACCTTCTTCAGGACGGGACGGACGTACCTGCCCATTGCGACGGAGGGTATCGCGAACCAACGCAATTGCTGGAGTCCGACAGCGCATCATTAGGTGGACAAATTCGCGTGCGCGCGGACAGTATCGTCTACCGAGAACAGGGAGACAGCGTGCTTACCGGCAATGTACGCCTGACCCATAGTGGACGCAGTATTCATACAGAATTGGCGATATTAGACTCCGATACCGACCGAGTTTCGGTTCCCAATGGTGCGACTTTTTTTGAGCCCGGAATCGTGATCGACGCTGCCCGAGGGGAAGTCAATTTGGGTGACGATCGGGCCGTTATGGAAGAAACAGAATTCGTACTCTTCGAACCAGAAATTCGAGGCAAGGCCGATCGTATAGAACGAGTTGGCAGTAAGATTCTGCTTGAAGGGACGTCGCTGACGCGATGCCAACCGGGCCGTGCTGCCTGGAGGTTCCACGCCAAAGCGCTTGAGATGGACGAAAACGCTGTCTTTGCAGTAGCCCGCAAAGCGAAAATTGACATGTTCGGTGTTCCCGTTGTCTACCTGCCGCGATTTCGCTTCCCCGCCGGGGACGCGCGTGTTTCCGGTTTTTTGTTCCCCACCCTCGGTTACGGATCGGATGACGGGGTCGACATCGCTCTGCCGTACTACCTAAACCTCGCGCCTAATTACGACGCTACCTTGACGCCTCGACTAATGTCAGAAAGGGGGGTCGAGGCTGCGGTGGAACTCCGCCACAAGAGTCGGTGGACGGAATCAGGGATCAACGCGTCGGTCCTACCAGGGGATGATCAACACAATGGCACGTGGGCGCGCAAGGATTATTTTGGGAACGGTGTCGCCGGGGCATTTGACCCCGCCGACCGGTGGATGATTGGAATCCAACACCAAGGACGATTCGGACCATTTCGAACCCACGTTGACTATTCATCCGTCAGTGATTCGGACTATTACAGCGATCTTGGTACCGAATTAGAGATCACGAGTCGTTACGCGCTCGAACGTCGTGCTGAACTTGGTTATTTGGGGAATAATCTAACGGCACGTTTGCGATTACAGCGGTTTCAGCTACTCGAGACCCGAGCCCCTCCCTACGAGCGGATTCCGGAGTTTGAGGCGTCCTATTCGAGACGTTTAGGACGGTTATCCTTTTCCCTTGATGCCGCCTGGGCTCGTTTCGATTTAGATGAGGTTCCAAAGCAGTTGACGGATCGCGTTAGGGGTAGCCGTACTCATCTCGAACCAGAAATTCGATTCCCATTGGCCCGTTCCTGGGGGTTCTTGAACCTAACTGGGCGTATTCGACACACGCGATATGACTTGCGAGATGCGCAGGTAGTGGGTGGAAGTCGGAAAAGCCGCACGCTCGGGATGGCGTCAGCGGATGCGGGATTATTGTTTGATCGCCAAACGCGATTTCGAGGGATGGACGTGGTGCAGACTATCGAGCCGCGTCTCTTTTATCTGTACCAGGAATACGAGAATCAGGACGATCTCCCGCGATTCGACAGTGGACCCCTTGCATTTCGCTATACCCAGCTTTTTCGCACCAACCGATACGCTGGTCTTGATCGAATAATCGATGCGAATCAGCTCGCACTGGGAATTACTTCTCGCATACTGGGTGGCCATGATGGACGGGAGTATGTGCGTTTGAACGTTGGTTCCATCGTCCATTTTTCGGATCGACGAACAACGCTGTTGGGAGAACCGACGGCGTATGAGTCAGCGGCAACGTCAGAGATTGTCGGATCGTCTCGTGTGCACTTTAGTCCGAGAGCAAGCACGAGGGCGCAAGTTGTCTGGGACCCGAGCGGTAATACAGTCAGTGAGGCTGGGTTATCGTTTGACTTTCGACGTACTAGTCGACAGCTCTACCACCTAAGCTATCGGCGGTTCGTTCCCCAAGATATAGAACAGACGGATCTGGGCGTATATTGGAGATTGCGCCCTAATTGGTACGTGTTTGGACGTTGGAATCGGGACTGGCGCTACGGGCGTAACGTGGACTCGTTTGCTGGATTGGAGTACGTCAATTGCTGTCTACAAATACGTGCGATGTGGCGCAAGTACGTTGTCGTACGCGACAATCGGGCGCTGGACGATACTCCGCTTAACCAAGGCGTGTTCATACAGGTGGTGTTTAAAGGATTGGCTGGATTCGGGGGTCGAGTGGAGTCGCTGCTTTCGAATGGCATTCGCGGTTATGGAAAGGAGGAAGGTGATGACGACGGCATGTTCTTTTAGATCGCTTCTCGCAGGGCTGCTTTCCAGCCTATTAATCTTGGTTGCCGTATATGTCCACGGGGTCATTGAGGAGGTGGACGCGATCGCGGCGATTGTCGATGACGATGTGGTTCTGGTTTCAGAACTACTCAACCGATACGAACTCTTCGTCCAGCGTGTGAAACAGTCGGGTGCTACAGAAGTGCCACCACGGGAAACCGTTCTCAATCAGTTGATGGAACGCTTAATCGTTGAGAGTTTGCAGATCCAAGAGGCGGAACGTCGCGGCATCATTATCGACGACGAAACGCTCACAGAGGCGGTGTCAACGTTCGCCGGACAGAACGGGATGGACCTGGACGACTTTCAACAGTCACTAAGAAATGAGGGAGTTTCCTATCGCGGCTTCCGCGAGGACATTCGCAGGGAAATGCTCCTCAGTCGTGTACAGCGCGATATGGTGAATCGGCAGATTTATATCACGGAACAGGACGTTACAGATCTACGAGGGTCTCCATTTTTTCAAGAATGGGTTTCCGATCAATACCGCGTCGGCCATATTCTTTTGCGAATTGAAGATCCGCTATCCGATATAGCGGTACGCGCCGCGCAAGATATGACGGTCGATATCTTAAGCAAACTCAGAGCAGGGGAAGAATTTGGCAAGCTTGCCATTGCCCACTCCGCGGGTTCAACGGCACTGGAAGGAGGCGATCTCGGATGGCGAAAAGCGGCAGAGCTGCCTTCCTTGTTTAGCGAAACGGTGCTACAGCTAGAAATCGGTGAGACGCCGGACCCGATCGCAAACTCGCTTGGAATCCACATTATTCAGTTGCTCGATAAGCGCGGTGCATCCATGCAAAAAGAGCTACGTACTGAAGTTCGACATATTCTGATTCAACCATCAGAGATCAAATCCGAGGAGTTGGCGCGAAGTGAAATTGATCGTGTCCGAGAACGAGTAATTGCTGGTGAAGATTTTGCCGATTTAGCCCGCGAAACATCGGACGATGCTGGTACTGCGCTCGCTGGCGGTGAACTCGGCTGGAGAGATAGTGCAGACTTTGTCGGCGAGTTTCGAGCGGTAATGGATGCAATCCAAGAAAACCAGGTTTCGGAGGTATTTCGAAGCCAGTTCGGCTGGCACATCCTCGAAGTACGAGGGCGCCGGGAACAAGATATGAGTGAAGAGGCCTTAGATGATATGGCGCTGCAACTTTTGCATACCCGCCGTTACGACGAAAAGCTCGAAGAGTGGTTGAAACAGATTCGCGACGAGGCGTACGTGCAAATACGCCTGAATGAAGATTGAAGACGCGCTGATCAGCTAAACGATGTCGATACGAAAGCGATTTGGGCAGCATTTTCTCGTCGACGAAAACGTTATAGATCGTATCCATGGGGCGCTCGCTATCCAGCTACACGACCGAGTTCTAGAGGTTGGCCCCGGCCGTGGGGCGCTAACGGAAGGCCTTCTTGAATCCGCAAATCAAGTGGTGGCTGTTGAAATTGACCGTGACTTGGTGAGTTACCTGAAGGATCGCTATGAGGCGCTTGAGGTTATCGAGGGTGACGTGCTGGAAGTGGAAATCGATCAGTTCTCTGACATGCGAGTTGTTGGGAATCTGCCCTACAACATAAGCTCGCCATTGCTCACTCGGTTACTTTCGGATACCCGCGCGATTCGCGATATGAATTTCATGATGCAACGGGAGGTAGCTAAGCGGTTAACTTCTGCTCCCGGAAGCAAATCATGGGGACGGCTTTCAGTCGCGGCTCAGTACCATTGTGATGTAACGTACCTGTTCGATGTGGGGGCGGAAGCATTTCAACCGCAGCCTGCAGTTCAATCGGCGTTTGTGCGACTTGAACCACGCCCACGGGCAGTAACTCCAATCGATATGGGACGATTTGACGCGGTCGTAAGGCAGGCTTTTGGGCAACGCCGTAAGCGTATCGGTAATGCGCTAAAGGAGCTGGAAGTCCCATGGCATAAGGCGGGCATCGATCCATCTCTGCGAGCAGAACAAATTGATATTGATGGCTTCGTTAGAATCGCGAATAGTTGCGTCGACAACGCCGCTGAATCAGGGGGGAGAAGACCATGAGTGATATTGCCGTGGCGGTCGACACACGTTTTATGGATGCGGAATCCGACCCGTTAGCAAACCGCTATCTTTTTGCGTACACCATCACTATCACGAACCATGGCTCTACCTCGTCGCAATTGCTCAACCGCTACTGGCTGATAACGAATGGCGACGGTAAAAAAGAGGAAGTCCACGGGCCTGGCGTCGTTGGTGAACAACCAAGGCTTAACCCGGGCGAAGCCTTTCGCTATACCAGCGGTGCGGTACTTGAAACCGCTGTAGGAACGATGGAAGGTCATTTCGAATTCCAACGTGACGACGGTGATCTGTTTAAAGTCGCTATTCCGCCGTTCAGCTTGGCGGTTCCATACGCCGTACATTAGGGTTGTGGCAACGTACGCGATCGGCGACGTGCAGGGTTGCTATGAACCCCTTCGGTACTTGTTGGAGAAGATCAATTTTGATCACGATCTCGATCAATTGTGGTTCGTTGGCGATCTAGTGAACCGGGGACCCCAGTCGCTTGAAACGCTTCGATTCGTCCACGATCTCGGAAGACGTGCAATCACGGTACTAGGTAACCACGACCTGCATCTTATGGCGATTATCTACGGCGGTTATGAACCCAGGAACGGAGATACCTTGGGCGATATTTTACAGGCGCCCGATTGCGAGAAACTGGCACGTTGGCTGCGCTCCTTGCCGTTAATGCATGAGGGCGAAAAACACGTCATGGTGCATGCAGGTATCCCCCATATTTGGGATTTGGGGATAGCCCGGTTAGTGGCTCGAGAAGTCGAGGCAGCGATACGCGGCCGGTCCCATATCGAATATTTTGAGAACATGTATGGCAATTTACCGGAGCGTTGGAAAGGTTCGCTTTGCGGTATGGATCGCCACCGGGCGATCACTAATTATTTCACCCGGATGCGACTGATTTCGCGGGACGGAACGCTCGAATTTTCGCATAAGGGCGAGTTGGTTAATGTTCCCGAAGGATACGCGCCGTGGTTTAAATTCCCCGGCCTTGTTGAAAAACCTATCATCTTTGGTCATTGGGCAGCCCTCGAAGGGATAACGGGTTTGGATCACGTGTCGGCGATCGACACGGGTTGCGTTTGGGGTGGAAACTTAACAGCCCTTCGACTTGACGACGGGCTACGTTTCCAATGGTCGCAGGCGAACTGATTTTGAATACTTATGTTGACAAGGGCCGGTTCCACGTTGCTGGACCCTAAGTTGTGAGCCGTGTTATTCGTAATCTAGTTCTGGGAGCAATCTGGCGGCTTATCTGATGCAAACCTATCTAGTCGGAGGCGCTGTTCGCGACCAGCTTCTGGGCCGACGCTTTGACGAGCGAGACTGGGTGGTGGTCGGTGCGACCGACGTCGATATGCGACGCCTAGGATTCCGGCAAGTTGGACGCGACTTTCCTGTGTATTTACACCCGGATACGGGCGAGGAATACGCCCTAGCGCGAACCGAGCGCAAGCGAGGAATTGGCCATAAGGGATTTGATTGGCAAGTCGGGTCCGAAGTAACACTCGAAGATGATCTCCGACGTCGGGACCTCACCATCAATGCGATGGCTCGAAACTCAGATAATGGTTTGATTGATCCGTACGGCGGCTGCAATGACTTGGCGAATAAATTGTTGCGACACGTCTCCGGCGCGTTTAGTGAAGACCCATTGAGGGTATTCAGGGTCGCCCGGTTTACAGCAACATTCCCCGATTTTACGGTGGAACAGGAAACCGCGGAGCTCATGCGGATGATGATCGGGGGACTCAGCGAGTTGTCGGCAGAACGGATATGGATGGAGTGGGTGAAAGCAGCGGACCAAGAGGCACCTTGGCGTTTTTTTGACACGCTTGCCGACGTGGGTGCCCACCAACCCTGGTTCGAGGAAATCGATCTGGAAGGGCTAGCGGATTTGTTCAGGCGGCAAGACTTGCGGGGATCGTTATCGCTGGCCGCGGTGGGTTGGAATCACGCCGAGGCGGTCACAACGCGATTCGTCGATCGACTTAAGGTACCGCGCCGGGTGGGTCGTGCGGCGAGGTTGCTGGCACGCTCAGGTCGACCACTCATTGACCCTTCTGCACTGGGGTCGGAGGAATTTCTGGAGCATTTGCACGATATCGGAGCATTTCGTAATGGAGACAGCGCCGACGATATTTTCGCGCTAATCGAGTCGTGCGAAAAAATCGATATGTCGGAGTTAAGACAGTTCTCAAAAGAACTTGCAGGATTGAAGGTCGAAGGCGTGGAAGGGCGCGCGTATGGAAAAGCGCTACGATCAGCTCGCGTGGTGTTGATTGAAAAGACGTATCCCGAAGGACTTATTAATGTTGTTTCGCGACCTGAAGCCACGTAGGTGGATTTGTAGGTCTTAAAGGTTGGGTCACGATTCTCGGTGATTTGACGGAAAGGTGACTTCGGGTAATTCTTCCATCGACCACCTGGCTTGTACCCGAATAACTAGGGGTTCCGAAAAACCTGCCCGCAACCGCTCGTGTCCAGCAAACGCTATCATTGCACCGTTATCGGTGCAGAGGCTGGGTGGGGCGTAAAAGACGTGTTCTACGGACTCGTTAAGACGTTCGCGCAGCCGCTGATTGGCGGCGACGCCTCCGGCGACGACCAAGTCGGACAAACTCGCCTGTTCCAGCGCGCGTAAGCATTTAATAGCCAAAGTCTCTACCACGGCTTCCTCAAAAGCATTGGCAATATCGGCGCGGTCACTTTCGCTGAGCTTGTCGATACCGCGTATGGCCGTCAGAGCCGCCGTTTTGAGACCACTGAAACTGAAATTCAGGCCCGGTCGATCCGTCATGGGTTTTGGAAAGGTGAAACGACCAGGCCGGCCAGATTCGGCGAGAGCGGCTAAGGCAGGGCCGCCGGGGTAGCCGAGACCGAGCAGTTTGGCTGTTTTATCGAACGCTTCCCCGGCAGCGTCATCTAGCGATTCGCCCATCAGGGTATAGCGTCCAATTGCGTCAACTCGGACCAGCTGGGTATGACCGCCTGAAACCAATAGGGCAATAAATGGCAGCGAGGGCTTTGGGTCGGAGAGTAGAGGAGCGAGCAGATGACCTTCCATATGATGTACTGCGATGGCTGGGAGGCCGCGTGCCCAGGCAAAGCTTCGACCAATGGTTGCGCCAACCATAAGTGCGCCGACTAAACCCGGCCCCGACGTATAAGCAACTGCGTTGAGATCGTCCGTCTGAAGGTTGCATAAAGAGAGAACTTCGCGAATGAGTGGAAGAGTTTTGCGGATATGGTCTCGTGAAGCCAGCTCAGGAACTACCCCACCAAAGCGTGAATGCATTTCGGCTTGGCTATAAATCAGGTCGGCGATCAAGCCCTCGTCCGAATCGAAAACGGCAACGCCGGTTTCGTCGCATGATGTTTCGATTCCGAGAACGCGCATGTCATTACTCCATCGGATTTACATTTCGCGACCTTTACGGGTACACTCGCGGCCCATTTTTCAGAGCTTACGTATGCCGACCGTAAAAGTCCGAGAAAACGAGCCCTTTGATATCGCCTTGAGGCGATTCAAGCGCTCGTGCGAGAAAGCCGGCATCCTTTCCGAGGTGCGTCGCCGTGAATTTTACGAGAAGCCGACCGCGGTGCGAAAGCGCAAAGCTGCGGCAGCGGTCAAACGCCACCTAAAGAAATTACAACGCGAATCAAAGCGCTTCGAAAAGTCGTACTAAACCGGAGCTTGTCCTAGCCCTGCCATGGGTAGCCAACTCAAGCAGCGTATCGCAGACGCGACAAAGATTGCGATGCGTGCACGCGAACGTCAGCAACTCGGCGCGTTGCGCTTGATCAATGCCGCTCTCAAACAGTTTGAGGTTGATGAGAGGAAGGCGCTGGCCGATACGGATGTACTCTCGATTCTCAATCGGATGCTCAAACAGCGACGTGACTCGTTGCAGCAGTACGAATCGGCCGGACGTGAAGATTTAGCGGGACAAGAACGCTTTGAGATCGATCTAATTGAATCATTTATGCCAGCCCAAATGTCTGAAACCGACATAGCAAAAGCGGTAGAAAAAGCACTGGAGGTGACCGGCGCACAGACAATGAGGGACATGGGTAAAGTCATGGCGCATCTCAAAGATGCGCTCATCGGTAAAGCAGATATGGGAGCGGTAAGCCGACAGGCAAAAACGCAACTGAACCGAGCGTAATCAGGGCGACTTAGGTAAGCTGAGATTATGCCTGGGCGTATCCCTCAATCGTTTATCAACGATCTGATCGAGCGGGTCGACATCGTTGAGGTGATTGATTCGCGGGTTTCGCTCAAACGGGCTGGCAAGAATCTACAGGCCCTTTGTCCATTTCATGAAGAGAAGACGCCGTCGTTCAGCGTTAACCCTGAAAAGCAGTTCTATTACTGTTTTGGTTGTGGTGCGACGGGGACTTCGCTGCGCTTTCTCATGGAGTATGAACGGCTTGAATTCGTTGAAGCCGTTGAAACGTTAGCCCGGATCGCGGGTGTTGAGGTACCACGCGAAGCCGGTTTACGGAGGCACGTCGACACCGATTTGTACGAGATTCTGTCATTGGCGGATCACTACTATCGCTCCGTTCTTCGCGATCATGCATTGAGCGGGAATGCTGTCGAATATTTGCAGGACCGCGGAGTGAATGGTGTCACTGCGCGTGATTTCGGTATCGGTTTTGCACCTGCGGGCTGGGATGGCTTGAAATCGGCCCTCACTACGTTCCCTGAGAGTAAGCTTGTCAACGCAGGATTACTCGTCCGTAACGACGCCGGACGCGTTTACGATCGCTTTAGAGAGCGAATTACCTTCCCAATTAAAGATACACGCGGGAGGGTGGTTGGATTTGGGGGTCGGGTCCTTGGTGACGAGAAGCCCAAGTATCTCAATTCACCCGAGACCGAAGTGTTTCAAAAGAGCCGAGAGTTGTACGGTTTGTTTGAAGCGCGCCGCGCGCTGCGGGAACTACCGAGATTGCTCGTCGTCGAAGGCTATATGGATGTCGTTGCCTTGGTCCAAAATGGGATCCCTAACGTTGTCGCCACGTTGGGAACAGCTACCAGCCAGGCACAATTTGAGAAGTTATTTCGATATACGCGAGAAGTTGTTTGCTGTTTCGACGGCGATTCGGCAGGACGCGCCGCTGCCTGGAAAGCGCTTTCATCGGCATTTCCTGCATTGCATGAGGGGCGCCAACTTCGTTTCATGTTTGTTGGTGAGGGAGATGATCCAGATACGCTTATTCGATCAGAAGGCGAGGAGAAATTTAATCAACTTGTCGAAGCTTCAGTCTACGCTGGCGACTATTTCTTTAGCGAGATCGGCAGTGGGCTCGATCTTTCAAGTATGGACGCCAGAGCCCGTCTTGCGGATCTAGCGCTACCGTTGATCGGAAAACTCCCGGAGGGTCTTTACCGGCGCATGATGGTTGAACGATTAAGCAAAGAAGCGCAAATATCTATTGCCGCGATCGAGAAGAAGGTAGGAGTTTCATTTCTGACGCGTCCTGGTATGGCTACGACAGCGCCTCCAGAATCAAGAATTGCGCTGCGATTGATGAGCTATCTCTTGCACGACCCGACGATCGGAGAAGATCTATCGCAAGAAATTCGCGCGGAGCTATTCTCAACTGCGGGCGATACCCCGCTTTCGCAGTTATTAAAACGAGTGTTGGAGCAGAAATTGACTGATACCGGCACGCTTCTCGCAAGTTTTGTAGGCGAACCGACGCACGATGTAATGGTTGAGTTAACGAATGCAACGCCGTCGCTGGCCGGGCCTGCGTTACAAAAAGAATTTACTGACGGTGTGCATCGGTTTCTTGAAGAGCGCGCTAGAGATACCCATCGAGCCTTAGCTCGGGATTTGCGCGACGATGGCTCATCGGAACGATTGGCTGTTTATTGGAAGGCTCGGCGTGAAAGCGATTCGGGCAATGTTACGGAGACGTCATAGAGTTTTTTGCATTAGGGCTCAAAAATCGCCGTACCAACGGCTATAATGGGGGCGTTTAGCGGGCCGAAATTGGCACCGTGCTTGCTTCAGTTGACGCCCACGTTGAGGTGATATGGCCAGACGAAAAGAAAAAGAAAAAGAAAAAGAAATTCCCGCAATAGCTCAAACAGCACCGAAAGAAGAATCTCGTTTGAGGGATTTGATTGCGAAGGGTAAAGAGCAGGGGTTCTTAACTTATGCTGAGGTGAACGATCACCTTCCCCAGGATGTCAGCGATCCGGATCAGATCGAAGACATCATCCGGATGATCAATGACATGGGGATCACAGTTTATGAGGCTGCCCCAGACGCCGACGATTTGTTAAATGCGGGCGACA
>JAYGFA010000017.1:0-6469 GCA_046582115.1 Pseudomonadales bacterium
CGCCGGATGTCCGAAAATGGATGGGCGATTCCATCGGCTACTGGGAGGGTGACACGTTGGTCATCGACACCACGAACTTCACCAATCGACCCGGTCTCGGGCGTGCCACGCGAGACCTTCACGTCGTTGAGCGATTTACTCGAGTCGACGAAAGTACGCTGCTTTACGACTTTACGGTGGAGGATCCGATGGTTTGGACACAGCCTTGGAGCGGTCAGTATTCCTGGCCTGAAACGGAGGAACGGCTCTACGAATACGCATGTCACGAGGGCAACTACGCGCTCGGTAACATTCTTCGTGGGGCAAGGATCCTGGAAGCCGATGCCCTAACCGCACAGGCAGGAGAATAAGCGTGAAATTACAGAATCTAACCGTCGCATTGCTAGCGGGACTCTTACCGGTCTCGAGCGCGCAAGCACATCACGCATTCGGGGCGGAATTCGACCCCAATCGCCCACTCCTTATCAAAGGCGAAGTCATTAAGGTTGAGTGGGTGAACCCCCACGCCTGGATTCATATTGCACGCGAGATGGAAGACGGAACGACCGAATCATGGATGGTTGAAGGTGGTACACCCAACACCTTGCTACGACGAGGGATCACCCGTAATTCACTGAAACCCGGCATTTACCTGGTGGTCGATGGGTACCAATCGAAAGATCGTTCCAATCGCGCTAACGGCCGCAACATTACCTATTCGGATGGTACCACTCTGTTTCTGGGATCCTCGGGAACCGGAGCACCTCGTGACGGCACAGATCCACTCGAACGTTCGCGCTAATTGTTATACCGTCACCTCTCCATAGGGGTCGCAATGTCGACATTGATCGGGTGTAGCGAGCCCGACACAAGCTCGGTCGTTAACTACGAGACGTCGCTCGACGTCGAACAACTGATGCATTACGTTCTCGAACCCGCCGCCGATATCGTCTGGGACTCGGCCGGCACCATCGCAACGCTCGAAGGCGTCGAAGACCTCGCGCCAACCACAGACGAGGGTTGGTTCCGTGTCCAACACGCGGCCGCCGTCGTCAGCGAGTCAGGCAACCTGCTCCTGATGCCTGGCCGCTCGAAGGACGGCGACGATTGGCAAGAAATTTCGCTCGGATTGGTGTCGACGGGCGCGGCGCTGATGACCGCGGCCGAGCAACAGAACGCCGACGCTATTTTTGAGCTCGGCGGTCAGCTGTACAACGTGTGCGTCGCTTGCCACCAACGCTACTGGGTCGAAAACGATCAGTAGAGGGCTTCTTGGGTTAATTGTCCTCGGCTTCGCTATCTCAGCTTCCGGGCACGACCTTTCCCAAGCCAATGCCAATTATGTCCAATCGATCGAAGGAACGGCCGCCGCGGTATTTACCTACCTGGGGGCAAAGCACATGTTCACCGGTATTGACCACGTTCTCTTTCTCACTGGGGTCATGTTTTTTCTTCAACGCGCGCGGGATGTCGCGATTTACGCTTCGCTTTTTACCGCCGGACACAGCATCACATTACTTTGCGGCGTGCTTGCAAACTGGACCGTGAACGCCTCGATCGTGGACGCAATCATCGGGTTTTCAGTGGTGTACAAGGGGTTCGAGAATCTTGGCGGTATCAAATTGTTTGGCCGTTGGGGCCCCGACACCAGAATCGCCGTCTTCGTTTTTGGACTGTTCCACGGGCTTGGGCTTGCCACCAAACTTCAAGGACTCATGTCGACCGAAAACGGTGGCTTAATCAATCTGATCTCTTTCAACGTCGGCGTGGAGTTGGGTCAACTCGCCGCACTGGTGTGGGTGATGGGTGTTCTCGTCCTTTGGCGTTTACGCCCGAGTTTCGACGGCATGAGTTTTGTCGCCAATAGCGCGCTGATGGCTAGCGGCTTTATGCTGGCCGGCTATCACCTGTTGCAATATTCGCTAACGTCATGACCTCCTACCCGACCGCCAAGACCATTGTCATCACCACTACCATCTCGGTTTTGATTGCGATGATCGTCCTTATCGGCGCGGTCCTGCCCGCTGAGTTTGGCATCGATCCTCTAGGGACCGGGAAAAAACTCGGCCTTTTGGATCTATATGTGGCCGATACGACACTTGCCGCTTCAACTGCACAAACAACCGACTATATCACCCACACCATCGAGATCCCGTTGAGTCCATTCGAATCGATGGAGTTCAAGTACTACCTCAAGTCCGGTGCAGGCATGGTCTACAACTGGCACGCGTCAGGCGAGGTTTTGTTCGACTTTCACGGCGAAGCCGACGACGCCAAGCCAGGAGAAGCCAGTTTTTACGAGAGCGGTCGGAAGCGTGGTTCATCAGGTACGTTTATTGCGCCTTTTACCGGCAAGCACGGTTGGTTTTGGGAAAACCGCGGTACTGAGGTCATTTCAATACGCTTAACAACCGCGGGGCATTACCACCACGGAATTGAGTACCGTGATCGGAGTATTCAACAACACGCCATCGGAACAGCTAATTAACGGAGTGCGTCATCGCGTTGATTCGGAAGGCGCAGCGCCTATGAGAATCCACAGCGGATCACCCGCCGGGGGCGACCGATCGGCGTACCTGATCCCTTCGAAGCCCGCTTCAGACAGAAATGTTGAAACCAATTCCACGCGCTCTTTCGGCGGTAGCGAGTGGAATGCCGCGATGGCTTTAGTCGGAAAACAGCGATGAGACATCGCGATCGCAATTTGACCCCCGGGGCGTATTACCGAACACGCGGACGACAATACGTGCACCGGTTTGACCAAGTATTGAATCGATACACTAATGAGCACTCGATCAAAGGACTCCGGCGCGTACGGAAGTTCGTGATCGCGATTCAAATCGTGGACCACGTATTCCGTCAGCCGTGCGTTATCGGCCAGTTCTTCTTCGTTCATACCTAGCCCAGCTACCCGCCCTAGGGTGAGATCCATCGGTAGGTGCGAAATCCACGAACTCATGAGATCAAGTACGTCTGCTTTCAATGGAACGAATTCCCGATAGAATCGCGTCAACGCTTCGATCGTTCCTGGATCGATATGGGCAACGAAGCGCGGAGCCAAATAAAAGTTCCCATCCGGGCTCTCATCGGCTCGGCGGAAGAACTCCTCAGGAAATACATTTTCATCCATGAGCCGATTCATCACTGAAAGCCGGTCGCTCGTCAAGCTGGCCGCTCCCATGGCATTAACCCAGTTCTTCATTATGGGCATGGGGTTTATAGATACCGCCATGGCGGGCCATTACTCCGCCACCGATCTCGCCGGCGTCGCGCTCGGGGGTAACATCTTGTGGCCGATTTTTATGTTGACCGCCGGCATCACCATGGCGCTGACACCGATCACGGCCCAATTGAGAGGGGCCAATCGAGTGCACGAAATCGGTGCCGTGGTACGACAAGGGATATGGATTGCGCTCGCTGCATCGCTCGTCACCGTCGTCATCGTCACGCAAGCCGGGTCAGCGTTCCAATGGATGGCCATCGACCGCGAAGCGATATCCATCGCGGATCAATACCTCGACGCCGCCGCTTGGGGAATCCCAACCGTGTTCGTGTATGTCACGCTCAGGTATACGTCCGAAGGCCTCGGACACACGGTGTCTCCCATGGTCATCGTCGCGTTCGCACTCGCCGTCAACGCATTCTTGAATTACGCGTTCATCTACGGCCGATTCGGCGCGCCCGAATTGGGGGGCGTCGGGTGTGGATATGCCACCGCGATCGTCATGTGGTTAGAACTATTGCTTATGGCTACCCAACTATTCCGGTCGCACTTTCGTCGAACGGGAGTCACCACTCGATTCGATCTCCCCAACATTGCGATGATTGCCAAGATATTTCACATCGGCCTACCTATCGGCGTGTCATCTTTTATCTCCATGGCAATCTTTTCTGTCATTGGCTTCATGGTCGGCACACTCGGTGTCATTCCGTTGGCCGCACACAGTATCGCTGGGAACATCAATTGGGCCACGTTTGTCGTCCCCATGGCGATCGGCGGTGCCGCCAGTATTCGCATTGGATTTATGGTGGGTGCCGGGGATTTTTCGGGTGCTCGCGCTGTGTGCGCGACCGCAATCAAACTCAGCCTCGGTTACGCACTCCTGGTTAGTTTGCTGCTGGTCTTGTTTCGGCACGACGTGGTCACGCTGTACTCACAAAACACCGACGTGTTGGCCATGGCAGCGTCCCTGATCCTGATTATTGCGGTTTATCAAATCGCCGATGCCACGCAGGGAACCGTCATCGGCACATTGCGGGGCTATAAAGACACACGTGCACCAATGATCTTTGCGCTGGTTGGCCATTGGTTGATCGCTTTGCCGCTCGCTGGATATTTTGGTTTCGGGGATTATGGCGTGTACGGCTTCTGGACCGGCATGGCGATCGGCGTTGTGCTCGTCGCAGTGGCTGGCGGGCTGCGACTAGTATCGACCAGCCGCAATCACGACCGTATCAAGCGGTTTTCAGGTCTATAGCGATCCTAAGCGGGTCCTCGATTAGCGATTCGAAAATCCGCGTTGCTACGCTACATTCGACGATGGAATGTGAACAATCATGCCGTCGAGGCGATCACTCATCGGCACCTGGCAGGTAAGACGGCTATTGCTGCGCCGATCCGGGACAAACTCTAAGATATCTTTTTCGTCCGGATCTAGGGGGCCCGACAGATCAAACCAAGATTCTTCCAAGTAACCATGACACGTCGAGCAGGTACAACCGCCCCCGCATTGCGCCGTAATACCCGGCACGCCATTATCGACGGCGCAATCCATAACGGACTCACCTTCCTTGGCTTCAATGACCTGACAGCTGCCATCCGGCTGCACGAATGTAATCTTTGCCATACCAGCGATGCTAGAGTGGCCGTGACGAAATAGCTATGATGCGCGGTTTGCGGAGGGGAGTAGTCGGTTGCGAGTCGTTGGCCTCACAGGCGGAATTGCATCCGGAAAGTCTACAGCGGCAACGCTGCTGGGCGAGCTCGGCGCACACGTGATCGATGCAGATGTTCTTGGTCACCAAGCGTACAACCCCGGCACATCGGCGTTCCAAGCAGTAGTGAAAACGTTCGGTGAAGATATCGTCGCCGACGACGGCAGCATCGATCGTCGCGCTCTCGGCGGCAAAGTTTTCGGTGACGAGGACGCGTTAAGGCGGCTCACCGATATTGTCTGGCCCGAAATACGTCGGTTAGCGGAATTGGAGATCAGCAACATCAACAGCACGAACTCGTCCGCCGTGATCGTGCTAGAAGCAGCGGTTTTGCTCGAGGCCGGCTGGGAAGACATAGCCGACGAAATCTGGGTCGTCGTGGTCGATCCGGAGGTAGCCATCGAGCGTGCCATGCAGCGCGACGGCGCCGACCGCACGGCGATCGAAGCCCGCGTCAACAGCCAGCTCAGTAACGAGGAGCGCACCGCGAAAGCGCATCTTGTCATCGACAATTCCGAGGACAAAGCAACGCTCATTGGCCAAATTGAAGCGGCATGGAAGCACGTCGCGAGCAGATAAAGGAATCAGCATGATCATCGATCTACATACCCACTCCATCAAATCGGATGATGGCCGGGCAAAAGTACAAAACTACTGTCAGTGGATTCAAATGCGAGAAATTCCCATCGATGGATTCGTCTTAACCGAACATCGACAGTTTGATTTTGAATCCGATTACTCCGCACTCGCGAAAGAGTTCGACCTAATCATTCTGAAGGGTGCTGAGGTCGAGACTGAATACGGACACGTGCTTGTTTTCGGCGTCACAGAAGCGCTGACCGCCCAATTCGATTTCGCCAGCATCCGCCTACCCCTGGCCGAGGTTATAGAAAAGAGCGAAGCGCACGACGCCGTCCCGGTGCCTTGTCATCCTGGCAGGCCACGCGTCGGCATGAGCGCTCATTTGGACGAATACGGCATACCGAACGGAGTCCGTATCGTTGAAACACTGAACGGAGGCAGTCGCAACAACGAGGATGATATTGCACAGTCAATGGCCAAGGAGCAGTCCTACCTTGGTATTGGCGGCAGCGATTCGCACATCGTTAGCCATGTTGGCCGCTGCGCGACCGAATTCTCGAATCCTATCCACTCAGAAATAGAACTCGTCGAAGCGCTAAATGCGGGCGAGTTCAAAGCAGTCTCGTTCAAAACATAAGCGCGAGCCGGCTGGATTTTCATGTCTAAGATTAATTTTTGCCCACGCTGCGCAAGCCCACTCACGAGCGTTTTTGACGGCGGTCGAGATCGCCAAGCGTGCCCTGATAGTGACTGCGGTTTCATCCATTTTGGGGATTTTTCGATTGGCTGTTCGGGCGTGGTGCTACGTACAGAAGCGGGCGTCACTAGGGTGCTTTTGATACAAAGAGGCCAAGAACCCTTTGCAGGCACATGGCAATTGCCTGGAGGTTACGCCGAAAACGACGAGTTACTTTCATTAGCCGTGGAGCGCGAAATCGAAGAAGAAGCGGGTGTTAGCGCTAAAGTGACCGAC
>JAYGFA010000026.1:0-1537 GCA_046582115.1 Pseudomonadales bacterium
AGCATCTGGACAAGTCGTACGAGCTTGGGGACGCAAAGCAGATCAAGCTTATGGCACTGGATGATGAGGATCTAAAGCCGCTTTGGGAAGGTGAGGCGCAGTAGCCTACTACGCTTCTGCCATCAAACCCACCACCTGACCTCCTTCGACGGTTGCCCTTACGTTGATTGGCCTGCAGCAGTTCTCGCAGTCGGACACCAAGTCAAGTTCTCCATCCATCCCGTCCAGACTAACGAAAGCTTTGGCCCAGTTTGGATAACTCGATCAGGGCCGATCATTCGGTGCAGATCGTACGGTGACTGAGGAACGCAACCCGGTCATTGACGAAACTCCGTTCGGAGAATATCGAGATAGAGTGATCCGTAGTCGTAGTAGCGGTTGTCTTCTGTGAAGTACTTGCCGGACGCCGAATCGTCTCGTGAAACCGGAGTCGTGACTTTGCCTTTCGTCGCTTCAATCTGGGTGTCCTCGTACCATTCGTTGAACGATGTAACCATGATCATGCGTTTTGCCTTCGGGTCGGCGAGTGGTATCGCGACGTCACGGATCATGGTACGAAAAAGATCTCCTTCCTCCGAGCCCTCAACGTCGGTGAAGAATCGAGGCCGTCCTGGATGCCCTTGGCGCACGGCACGATCATTGTAACCGGGTGCAATAGCGGGAATGAACCCGGTGCCAACCTTGTTGGCGGTGCGCTTGGCCATCGAATAGTTCTGTTTCAAGCGTTCTATTCCGGCTTTTGTCGCGCCGCTGATTTTGGTCGATTGACCATAGACATCGTACGCTGTCACCGCATTCCATTGACGAGCCGCGCTCTCACGATAGCGTGGGCCAAAGACGTCGTCGCCAACGAGATACAGGTTTGGATTATTTTGGCGCAGTGACCTCAGGGCTTCCCTGCCGGTGTCACCACGAAAATAAACGCGTGTCAGGTACATAAACACCACCGGTTTGCCGTCGATTTTGAGGTATTGCGGGTGATGGAAATAATGCTTCGTAAGATATTCGAAATCGGGGACAAGATTTTTATAGGTCGGATTCTTCATTGACCCCAACCGGCCGGTCGATTCGTAGAGAACTGCGTATTTCAGCTTTCCCGCATCGGGATGCTTTAGAATGTGATTCTGAAATGTTTTGTCCTGCCGTCCCTGTCCCCACCAACTCACCGCCCAGAAATCGATCCCGGCATGCTCGCATTGTTCGATGTGGTCCTTGATGACAGCGGCATCGCGACTGTCATAAACACCGAGTTTGGGGAGTTGCTGAGGCCTCAACCTTCCGCGTAGAGCACGCTTCATCCAGCCGAGGTCCTTCTGGACTCCAGGAGCGTTGTACCAAGCGTAGTAATAGGTGCCCAGTGTGAAGCTGTCCTGCTTGTTCGGTTTCTCAATCTGGGCCTGAGAAAGGACTGGAAGCAGAGCTATGCCCAGCACGGCTGCGATTGTTGTGAGTAGGAGGTGTTTCATGGTGAACATTGATTGTGGTTACTCGACCAGCTTGACCCGGTAGAAGTTCCGCTTGAATGGCACTAGCGGCT
>JAYGFA010000044.1:0-6009 GCA_046582115.1 Pseudomonadales bacterium
GGTTTCCGCGTCCAGTGACGCCGTTGGTTCATCCAGTATCAGGATAGGCGTGTTGCGTACGATTGCCCTGGCAATCGACAGTCGCTGGCGCTGCCCGGTGGACAGTTTGCCACCTCGTTCGCCAAGTTCCGTGTGATAGCCATCAGGCAATTCGTTGATGAAGTCATCTACGCAGGCGATGCGCGCAGCAGCCGAAGTTATGACTGCTCTAACGGGCGATGCCTACTTCCCGGGCGGTATGAGCGGCTTTGAAGTCAAAGCCAATGAGTTTTTGGTGTTCGAAGAAGGCCCCTCAGTCGACATGACCTTACAGTGGGCCACTTACCGTGATGCCTCCGATCAGTGCTCGCTCTCGCGCATCTGGGGTGGCATCCATCCCCCCGCTGATGACATCCCCGGACGCTTGATCGGTATCACCATCGGTCAAGATGCCTTCAACCTCGCCGAACAATACTTCAATGGACAAGCTAACTAAATAGAGAGGCGCTTTTGATTGGCATGAACGGCGATTTAATTACGGCTGCCCGTTTCATTCACGTAATGTCGATAGTCGGCGAACTTTTCTCCGTCGGTCCGCACTTCAAGTGGCCGTAGAAATAACTCGGTCAGATCACGGATGGTCCCCGAGTACTGTGGGTCGACCACAACGTTCTGTAGTTCGTTTGGGTCCGTGTTCAAATCAAAGAGTTGAACCGGTTGTAGGTCTTCCAGTTGCGCCGTCAATTTAAGCCTATCGGTGATCACCGTTGCTTGACCAAACAGTTCGCTTATTACGAAATCGTTGTCAGGCGTTGGTGGTTTTTCCTTATCAAGATCGTCAAGGAGTGATCGACCGAGCGTGTTTTCAAGTGGGCAGGCTCCGGCAATGTCGATCACGGTGACGGGTAAATCAATGTGTTGCACCAAACGGTGACAGCCTGACGCTGTACTCCCTGTGGGCGGGCGAACGATACAGGGAACACATACCGCCTCTTTATAGAACACCGCCTTGCCCCATAAGCCGTGATCACCAAGCATTTCTCCGTGGTCGGAATTGAAAATGATCCAGGTATTGTCGAGTTGACCTCGGTCATTAAGTACACCGAGAACCTGGCCGATCCAGTCGTCAATGAGCGTGATGTTCGCGTAGTACCAGGCGCGCCAGCGCTGACGTTGCTCTCTCGTGGCATCAAACACCGCAGCAAAACGCTTTTGACGACTTTCTATGGTCGGTAGCGGGGCCGAGTGCGGTTGCATTAAGCCTGGATCAAGGACACCGGGATCGTACAGCTCACGATAGTGCGCCGGAGCATCGAACGGATCGTGGGGACCGGTAAACTGTATTTGCAGGTAGAACGGCGTGTCAGCCTCGTACCTTCTTAGCCATTCGACCGCGCTGCGGCCAATGTAAGAGTCAATATCTTCCCCGCGAGGAACGGGCGCGGGTCGCTGGTCCCACGGCCTGACGTTGCCGGTTCGCATTTCTAGGACCCACGCGTTGATATATTCCCTGTGTGCGTCCAACCAGCCATTGCTCTCAAGGTAGTCGGTGTAATAGCAGCCTTGATTTCGCGTACCAATGGGGTCGTTGACTTCTTGGCTGAATTCGAAACCCCAGGCGGTGAGATTGTCTTCACGTTCACGAACGTGTCGACCGGGTTTGCCCGCGGGACCATCGCGCCATAAGTGCGTCTTACCGATCACGGCTGTGTGATATCCAACATCGCGGATATTTCGGACATGGCTGGGACCGCTGGGATCAGCGCCGAGGCGGTTGCTCCAAACGCCATTTTCTCGGGGTAGCTGTCCCGTCATGATGGCGGCCCGCGCGGGCACGCACAGGGGCGAATTCGACATAAAACGGGTAAAGGTCGTTCCTTCTGCGGCGATTCGATTGAGATTAGGGGTAATGACTGGAGACTCAGCCGGTACGCCGATGGAATCTGCGCGCAACTGATCGGTGAAGATGAAGACTATGTTTGGTTGTTCGGTTTGCATTCGCAGGAACTAATAGATCTTTGTTACCGTCGGTTATGACCTTTATACGGTTATCACTTCGTAGCTGCTCGACCTTTAGGCCTGTATGTTAAAGCGATGAAAAAATTATTGATCGTTGTTGGGGTATCGCTCCTCGGCGCGTGTTCGTCCGACCGAAGCGACGAGCCTCGTGCAGATCCAGACACTGATTGGGCTGTCTATCTCGGCGATGCGGGTCGACGACATTATTCTGACCTTACCCAAATCAACCGGGACAACGTTGAACAGTTAGAACTGGCATGGAAATACACCTCAAGTGATCGTGGCGGCTCGATGTACGCCAGTCCTCTCGTGATCGATGGCGTTCTTTACGGGCTGTCGCCCCAGCTTGTTGCGTTCGCACTTAACGCGGCTACCGGGGAGGTGTTATGGCGTTCGGATCCCGAAATCCAGGGGGCTCAGCGCGGGTTGATGTGGTGGGAGAAGGGTGACGACCAACGCATTTTTTATACCGGTGGACGAATGCTTATCGCGCTTGACGCGACCCATGGCCAGCCCGTCAATGAATTTGGGATCGATGGCCGCGTTGATTTGCGGCCCAGCGGTCCGGAAAGCTACATGGGGGTGACGGTACCGGGGGTCGTGTTCGAGGACATGATCATGCTCGGCTTCTCCACCACCGAAAACGCGGATGCCTATCCCGGATCGGTGCGCGCATTCAATGCCATTGATGGCCGTTTAATCTGGACGTTCAACACGATTCCCGCCCCTGGGGAGCCCGGCTCCGAGACTTGGGCTGAGGATGCGTTGGCCCACGCGGGTGGTGCGAATGTCTGGACAGGCATGACTCTAGACGAAGAACGAGGTGTTTTGTTTGCCCCGACGGGTTCGGCTACTCCCGACTTCTATGGCGCGAGTCGACTGGGCGATAATCTGTTCGCCAATAGTCTTTTAGCCATCGATGCCAGGACGGGAAAACTCAACTGGCATTACCAAGTGATCCGTCATGATCTATGGGATCGGGACAATCCGTCCCCGCCAACGTTGGTGCAACTGGAACGTGATGGGAACGTGATTGACGGGGTTGCGCTGACAACGAAGTCGGGGCACCTCTACGTATTTGATCGCGATACCGGCGAGCCGATGTATCCCCTCGTCGACGTAGAGACTCTCCCGAGCACGTTGCCTGGCGAAAAGCCAGCACCCGTGCAAACGGTATCCAGCGTCTCCTATAGTCGTCAGTATTTTGAGATTACGCGGCGGAGCCCCGAAGCAACCAAACACGTCGAAGAATTGATCAAGGATTGGGATCTTCGTCCGTGGGCGCCGCCCAAAGTGGGGACCGTCTTGATAACGCCGTGGTATGACGGCGGAGCAGAGTGGGGGGGATCCGCGTTTGATCCGGCCAACAACCGTTTGATACTAAACGCCAATAACGAATCGGGCATCCTAACGTTGACGGAGATACCCGTTGGTTTTAGCAACGCTGGGGCATACGCGACGCATTGCGGTTCCTGTCACGGCGCAAATCTTGAAGGCACTGAAACGGGGACTGCCCTGCTGGGCATTCTCAAGCGCATGGATTACCGAAAAATCGCGAAAGTGATCAATGATGGCGGCGATCGAATGCCAAGCTTCGCGCACCTAAACGGAACGGTCCGGGGTCGAATCATTACCCATATTGTGGCGCCGGAACCGGTAGTTGATGAACCCACCACGGAAGTTTCATACACCCACTGCTGTTATACCTATCTTCGAGATCATGAAGAGCTTCCAGGAACTGAGCCGCCGTGGGGAACGCTCAACTCCATCGATATGGCGTCAGGCGACATCGTTTGGAGCGTTCCTTTTGGTAATTACCCGAGCCATCCTGATCTTGGCTTTGGGGCCGTGAGTTACGGCGGACCTGTGGTGACTGCCTCGGGCTTGATCTTTATTGCGGCAACACCCGATATGAAGTTCCGAGCGCACGACACGCGCGATGGGAAGATTCTATGGCAAACGGATCTCACTGCCGCCGGTTTTTCGACGCCCGCTATCTATACGGTTGGCGGGAAACAATACGTTGTTATTTCTGCAGGCGGGGGCCGCATGGGCCCACCGTCGGGTGCTGATTATTTCGCATACAGCCTTCCAGATTAATCGGCGCCGTCGAGTCGAGCATAGATCCTGCCAACGGCTTGCGGATCGACGCCCTTCCGACGAACGCCGAGCGTAGAGGCATGGTTGGTCATGTCGACGTCCCTTGCCGCGTCGGCCACGGGAATACCTTGTTCGTGCATCGTCGCTACTTTCTCCCAGAGGTCGGTGTAATACACTTGCACATGGCCGATCAAGTCCCGATTGGTAAATGGATTACCGTGACCCGGCACGATGGTCTCGAAGGCAAGACCTTTTAGGTTCTCTAACGTTTGTACCCACTCATCCACATAGCCGTCGCCAAGAAATGATGGTCCCTGGAGCATCATGTCACCGGTAAACGCGAGTTTTTCGGCCGGCAAGTAAACGGTGACGTCGCCGCCCGTATGCGCACGTCCCAGAAAATGCAGTTGAATTTCTCTGCTGCCACGGAAGATGGTCATGCGCTGGTCTAGGGTGGTGTCGGGCGCGACAGGTTGGATTTCGGCCCAGGACTTCTCTTGTGCCAGAGCCAGGTCAAGGTAATTCTTTAATCCCTGACGCCGTTCTTCGTCGGTCGCACTTTCGAGCATCGCCGTCACGTTGGTAATGGTCTCCTTGTTTCGCTTGGTCGCCAACACATACTGTGTTTCTAGCAACGGGGTGCCTGCCATCTTCATTCGGGTGTATTCGTGTCCGATGATTTGTACGTTGTCGCCAAATACTTGGTTTCCATGCGCGTGATCGTAGTGAAAGTGGCTGTTGATGAGCGTGGTAATTGGGTTCGACGTAATGGTTTTGATCGCTTCAATCAAGTCTCGGGCCTTGTCGGGTGTGATATGCGAATCGACCACCACAACATCCTCTTCGTTGACGATAACAAGCGAATTGCTGTTGAAGAGGGGCGCCGTGGTTTGAGCGAGATAGACGCCGTTCGCAACTTCGGTGAGTCGGTGAGTCGACGTCGTGACGACATGCTCGTCAGCGACAAGTGGTGCCGACAACACAAGAAATATCAAAGAAAAAATCGTCCGCTGGATGTTCATTTTCTTTCAGACCTCCGAAGCCAATGATTCGCGTTTGCAAAGGTGTTCGTTCCAGCCACGAGAGTAACAAAGTCCGCGGACGAAAATTTGGATCGTGAAAGATCCTTAGTTTTGGCAATCGAGATTGTTAGACTGTCTGTTTCAGCAAAATACACGGAGAAGTAAAGCATGGCGGACTACATTCCAACGCCGGTTCAGTGGGTTCGAGAGCAAGTGGAACTTTATGAAGGGAGTGGCGGGACCGAGGGCGTCGGGCTCATGGAGACAGGCCTCCCTTGTATTATTGTGACCCATACCGGGAATAAAACCGGTGCCATCCGAAAAACGCCACTGATGCGAGTCAAAGATAGCGACAATTACGTACTTGTCGGATCGCGGGGCGGCGCCCCTACGAATCCTGTGTGGGTTTACAACCTTCGAGCGAATCCTTCAGTGGAGATTCGTGACGCGACTGAAGTATTCGCGATGCGCGTACGCGAAGTTGACAATGATGAGGAACGCGCGAGAGTTTGGGCGGTAGCGGTTGAAGCATTTCCACCTTATGCCGACTACAAAGAGCGGACATCGCGAACAATTCCGGTTTTTATAGCGGAACCGACCTAAACGACTGGTCGTCTCCAATCATAGGCTGTCGAGGGTATCGCACACGGAGCTAGCGTGGACCGACTTGTAGTCGCCTACATTGCCACCCACGACAGGGCGAATGTTGGTTTCGAACCGGCTGGCCGATCGGGGTTTGACTAACAAAAACTTCCTGTAACGCTCGTCGCCCACAAGAAACACTTTGAGCCAAGCCAACGCAATCCTTCCGACGTCACCGTTGCCAGTATCGCGGTATACGCCCTTCGGACCGTTCGCTACCCAATGCCCGGCACCGCGAACCTCAAAC
>JAYGFA010000098.1:0-48394 GCA_046582115.1 Pseudomonadales bacterium
ACTTAGTAACGACCCGACGAACAGGGTGTCGACAAGCGATCCTCTATAGTTTTAGCACCGACCGTCGAGGCGACGGTCGTCGCGATCCTGTAAAACGTGCCCCCGGTCGCCCGTTACAGGCACCAAGTGACCAGGGTTAGCAGGTAATTTAGGCTGCTAGTGCGTAGTTTTCTTCGTTAGCAACTATAAAAGTTGCAGCGATTGATTTACGAGAGTCACTACCCTCTCGACATGCACCTTTGATTTTGTTACCGCCGTCGAAGCCAAGTCGCCCCCAATACGCGGTTTTCCAGTACCTTCAATAAAAAGGGGCGCAATCTTACCAGCACCACAGGCCGAGCGCAGTTGCCACAGCAGCATTCGATAATGGGTCCTTGGTATTTGGACTTAAATGAACACCCACTCTGAGGAATTCACCCGGTGTTGCGTTTGGATGCCACCCGTCACGCAACGTTAGCGCGAATAATGACGGTGAAACTAGCGCTAACACCGTATTTTCTGGTACAAACGCCCGCGCTTCTCGTTAGGGATTCTGTAATTCGCAGTGAGCGAAACCCTTCGTTCAACAAAGGCCATCTATAACGCGATTTGCAGCGTTGTTGCGAGTGGAAACGACTCTCTTCGTACGGGAGACATCGTCGCGTATACGCGCGACGAAGGTAGACCACTCGAATCCTGGGAAGTTCGTGGTCAATTTTCGCGACTGGAGCGGCTTGGCTTGCTACAGATCGACGCAGGCACTGGCATATGGCAACTTGTCGATGGTGTCGATTTTGATGAGGCAACAGAACAAGAAAATGGCAGCACGCGTTCGTCTTGAGTGGAGAAAAATTGTCCGACGACGATCCTGATTTCGAATCCGCAATGGCGGAACTCGAAGCCCTCGTGGCAAGTATGGAGACCGGCGAATTTACGCTTGAAGAGTCCCTGGTCGCGTTTGAGCGTGGTGTCGAACTTACGCGCCAGTGTCGGAACTCCCTCGAAAAGGCCGAACTCCGGGTACGTGCGCTGATGCCAGACGGTACCGAAGTACCTATCGACGATGTCGATACGGACGACAAAGGGTGACCACAGACCTAAGCGATCACATCAACGCGATCGAAGATTTTCTTCAACAGGCCCTCCCTAACGAGCTTTCGATTGCTCCTCACTTGCTCGAAGCGATGCGCTACGTCGTCGGCGGCAGTGGCAAACGACTACGCCCTGCGTTAGTGGTCGCGACCACAACCAGTCTTGGGGCAGATCAAGAACTTGCTCTCGCGCCCGGTGCTGCTATTGAGTTCCTGCACTCGTATTCGCTGGTCCATGACGACCTCCCAGCCATGGACGATGATGAACTGCGTCGCGGTCGCCCTACCTGTCACCTTGTCTACGACGAGGCAACCGCCATCCTTGTGGGCGATGCGTTACAGGCGCTTGCATTTGAACTCATTGCATCCGCCCCACTGCTCGACGAAGCGTCGCGATTGCACATGACGTCCTTGCTAGCCGATGCCGCGGGTTGGCGAAACATGGTCGGCGGACAGGCTTTGGATATCAAAGAAACCGGGAAACAGGGCCTCGATATCGAGGCCTTAAATAGTCTGCACGCCGCTAAAACCGGAGCGCTATTCCGTGTGTCCGTCCAATTCGGCTGTATTGCCGCCGGCCATAGGGACGACGATAGCTTTATCTCGCTAAGCCGTTTCGGCGAGGTCATCGGACTTGCGTATCAAATCACCGATGACATTCTCGACGTCACTGGAAAAACTGAAATGCTTGGAAAGCCAGCGGGCTCAGACGCGCGACACAAAAAAGCCACGTACCCGGCGCTCATTGGCCTCGATGAATCGCGACGAACCGTATCCAATCTCTTCGAAGAATCCATCGAGATATTAGTCCGCCTCAAACTGACCAGTTCTGCGCTAACGTTGTTGCTGGAAAAAATCATAAATCGATCACACTAATCGACAAATCACGGCATTTTTCGTTCCCAAAAGTTCCACGCTGACTAAGCGAAAACATAAATGGCAGCGTGGACCACGAGACATGTTGCAATTCCCGCAAATACGTCGTCGAGAAGTATTCCTAGTGGCCCACGAACCGACTGATCTGCCCACGACACAGGCCACGGCTTGACAACGTCCAGAAAACGGAACACCAGAAAAGCCGAACACACCGCCCAGAACGATTTCGGAACCCATAACAACGCAATCCACTGACCCACAATCTCATCAATGACAATGGCGGGTTCGTCTCCAATCCTATGCGCGCGGCAGGTTTGATGTATCGCGAGCCATGCGATGCCAATCGCGACGCCAACCACAAGAATCGACATCGTTGGATCCAGCTGTTGAAAAACGACCCACCACAAGCCAATACCGAGGAGCGACCCCCAGGTACCCGGCATCGCTGGCATAAAACCGGCACCGAAGCCAGTGCAAAGCAATACCCATGGATCCTTCAATAATTTAACTGTGAAGCCGTCAGAAATGGCGATAGCCCTTAGGTAGAGCGACGCGATGATCGACGCCGTTTACCATCACCGCCTCACCGTCCGTAACTTTCCCAATACGGGTGGTGTCGGTGCTGACCTCTGCCGCCAGTCCCATAATCCGTTCGTGCGCCTGTGGCGGAGCAGTAAAAAGGAGTTCGTAATCGTCGCTGGCATTAATCGCAATGTTCGAATCCAGCGATTTCCAAACAGGTACGCTGCCAAGTTCTATCTCCGCTCCAACACCGCTTAACCGAGTTAAATGACCGAGATCAGCAACCAATCCGTCGCTGATATCAATCGCCGCAGATGCTACGCCTCTCAAGGCGATCCCCATTTTCAGTTGCGGCACCGGAAGAAAATAGCGACAGGACATATCGTCAACACGTCGTAATAACAATTCCTCAAGCTCAAGTTCGGGAATTTTCACTCCATCCCGAACGGCAGCAGAGGCAGCCCCTATGATTCCCGTTACGTAAATGTCATCGCCCGAGCGCGCGGTCGAACGCAATAGAGATTGACCGCCTGGAACAACACCAATTGCCGTGACCGCCACGGAGAGGGACCCGCGCGCGATATTCCCTCCAACTACTTTGACTCCATGCTTCGAAGCACAAAAAGCGACTCCCTTAGCAAACCCCTCCAACCACTCGTCATCAACTCGATCGAACGTTAACGCAACAGTTACGAAACGCGGGTTGGCTCCCATTGCCGCGATATCGGAGAGATTGACTGCTACCGCTCGATATCCAACCAGATCGCCCCTCGACCTTGGCGGGAAATGCGTTCCTTCGATAACTACATCAGTGGTAACCACCAATTGCTCGTCCGCATCTATCGATAGAAGGGCAGCATCATCTCCGGGACCCACATCCACACCATCGCCATGGGTCGTGTCTCCCAACAGGGCAACAATTTTTTCGATGAGTTCAAATTCATTCATCGTTCCGAAGCTCGAACATTGCGTGCGACGGCGTCGAGGACAGCGTTAACGAATTTAAAGCTCTGCTCCGCACCAAAGACCTTGGCCAATTCAACCCATTCGTTGATGACGACCCGAAACGGAACCTCGATGCGTTCGGTGAGTTCGAACGTTCCCGCTCTAAGCACACCCCTCTCGACATATCCAAGCTCATCTTTTGATCGATCCAAAAACGGTTGGTACACCTCATCAAGCTTGGTACTCGTGTGCAGAATCTGATGCAAACAGTCGTCAAAAAACGTCATATCTGCCTTATCGAGAGCGCCGCTTTGACGAAACTGACTGCACATCGCCTTCGCGTCAGCACCCGAGAGCTGCGACTGATATAGCGCCTGCAGGAGGGCTCGACGGGCACGTCTGCGCGCACGAGGATCCACTTTAGAAGACATCACGGTATGAGAATGATTCGAAGGTCGGGGCCCAGGGTCTCGATCGACTTCACGGTACTGGAAATCGCCTCATCCATATCGGTAAATCCAAGTGCTGCTAGCGGTCTCGCTGTGTCACCCATGAGGAGCGGCGCCATATAGACGATCATTTCGTCCCAAAGCCCTTCACTCAAAAAACTAGCGTTTAGCGTTGCGCCGGCTTCAACGAGTACCTCGTTGCAGCCTTGGTCGGCCAGCGTCTCTAAAAACGCGGATAAATCGATAGCCGCACCTTCCTGCTGCTCCCACATCTCTGCACGATTAATCAACTCCACCCCTTTCGCGCAAGCGATTACGACCCGACCCTTCTCCCCAAACAAAGCGGCGTCAGGAGGCGTGCGTCCATGCGTATCAAGCACGACCCGAAGGGGCTCGGCATTGCCGAATCGTGGATCGCGTACGTTTAACTTGGGGTCATCCGCGATAACCGTGCCGACGCCCGTGACAATAGCCGCACTACGAGCCCGCCAATATTGCACGTCGGCACGTGCTGCCTCGCCCGTTATCCAGCGACTCTGTCCATTCGCCATCGCCGTACGTCCGTCCAACGAAATCGCTATTTTGAGACGCACAAATGGCCGATTCTTTTCGGCACGCACGAGTGGGCCGGGATTTAGTGCGCGCGTTTCTATGGATAGATCTTCTTCCGTCACTTCCATTCCTGCGTCCAACAATGCCCGGACGCCCCCACCAGCGACCCGCGGATGAGGATCTCTCGCCGCGATCACTGTCCGAGCGATCCCGGCTTTGATAAGCGCTGTCGTACAAGGCGGCGTCCGTCCTTTCCAACAACACGGTTCAAGCGAAACATAGGCCGTGCTACCGCGTGGATCTTCTATGGCATTACCTAATGCATCGGTTTCGGCGTGCGGACCACCATCCGCACGATGCCACCCCTGGCCAATGATCCGGCCGTCCTTCACCAACAGGCAGCCCACTCGCGGGTTATTCGTGGTAACCGAAAAGAGGCCTTTTTCCGCCAACCTTATCGCCGCGCGGAGGTATAACCGGTCCACCGCTGACACCGTCATTCGAGTTCCAGCTTGAGCTTACTAATCTCGTCCTGGAACTCGCTCACATCCTGGAAATCCCTATACACCGACGCAAACCGAACATAAGCAACGACATCGACCCTTTTGAGCTCTTTCATAACTGTCTCGCCAACCAAACGGGAGGGGACTTCGCGTTCACCCGTTGCCCTCAACTCATGGAGAATTCGGTTGATGCTCGTCTCAACTTCCTCTGTGTCGACGGGGCGTTTTTCCAACGCTCGTAAGAGGCCGGCCCGCAATTTGGCCTCGTCGAACGGCTCCCGCGCACCATCACTCTTGATTACCCGAGGCATTACCAATGCGGCTGTTTCAAACGTGGTGAATCGTTCTTTACAGGTATGGCATTCGCGGCGCCGGCGGACCTGATCACCCTCGGCCACAAGCCGCGAGTCAATCACCTTCGTATCGTGATCGCTACAGAATGGACAATGCATGAGAGAACATTAACTCCCGTACACCGGAAACCCTTTGCAGAGCTCAACGACGCGCTGTTGGACTGTTCCGATCAAATTGTCGTTGTCTATATCATCGAGGATATCGCACATCCAGCCCGTCAACGTTCGACATTCGTGCTCTCCAAACCCGCGTCGAGTAACAGCGGGAGAACCGATCCGAAGACCGCTCGTAACAAAGGGCGATCGCGGGTCATTGGGGACCGCATTCTTGTTGACCGTGATATTGGCACGACCAAGGGCGGCGTCCGCCGCTTTTCCAGTAATACCTTTATCAACCAGATCGAGCAAAAACAAATGATTGTCCGTACCGCTCGAAACGACTGTATAGCCACGTTCCTGGAATGACCCTGCCATCGTCCTAGCGTTGTCCAGAACACGTTGTTGATACGAGCGAAATTCGTCCGTCATCGCCTCCTTGAAACAAACAGCCTTCGCCGCAATGACATGCATGAGTGGTCCGCCTTGAGTACCAGGGAAGAGTGCAGAATTGAGTCTCTTTTCTATCTCTGAGTTGGCGCGAGCGAGGATGATGCCGCCCCTTGGCCCCCCCAATGTTTTGTGCGTAGTCGATGTGGTGACGTCAGCGATCGTCACGGGACTGGGATAAAGTTCCGCAGCCACCAAGCCTGCAACATGGGCCATATCGACCACGAGATAGGCACCAACAGAATCGGCAATCTCCCGAAATCGTTTCCAATTCATCGTCCTGCTGTACGCGGAAAAACCTGCCATAAGAAGTTTTGGACGATGCTGTGCTGCTAATTCCGCCACTCGGGTGTAGTCAACCTCTCCCGTCTCAGCGTCGAGTCCGTATTGCACGGCGTTGTACAACTTTCCCGAGAAATTGACGGGGGCGCCGTGCGTGAGGTGTCCACCATCGGCAAGGCTCATGCCCAAAATGATGTCACCCGGTTCCAGCAGCGCGAGATAAACCGCCGCGTTAGCCTGCGACCCCGAGTGAGGCTGGACATTGGCGAAATCGGCTCCAAATAATGTCTTCGCTCGGTCGATCGCGATCTCTTCGACGCGATCAACATTCTCGCAGCCGCCGTAATATCGTTTCTGGGGATAACCCTCGGCGTATTTATTGGTCAGCACACTACCTTGCGCTGCCAAGATTCTAGGGCTCGCATAGTTTTCTGACGCGATGAGTTCAACGTGCTCCTCTTGGCGCACTTTTTCGTCCTGAATCGCTCGCCAGATTTCTTCGTCAAATCCTTCGATGGTGGCGTCGCTGTCGAACATCCCCACACGCTCTAATCTTGTGATAGCGCGCATCTCACACCAGGCCCTGTCCCCAAAACCGAGTCCATCGCACCGTCGACTTGCTTCGACGTCGGCATCCCTAAAAATGACTATTCCAGTGTCACAGCCCGATTTTTTACGTGCCGCAGTACGTCTTTACCATGCAGGGAGTTTCCAAAACCTTCCCACCAGGCCATCGAATTCTCGACAACATCTCGCTGTCGTTTTTCCCCGGCGCCAAGATCGGGGTGCTGGGTTTAAATGGCTCCGGAAAGTCTTCACTTCTGCGCATCATGTCAGGCCTGGATCAAGATATTGAAGGCAACGCGCGGCGTCATTGTCCAAAAGTTATGGCGGACATCTTTTGATCGACAAACTCAGTCATGAGATTGCACTAGGCTCCATCGTCGGCATCATCGGTGGAAACGGAACCGGCAAAACAACTTACGACAAAGACTCTCAAGATCGACGCGTTCAGCACGGCGACGGAATCAATCCGACTCGAATTAAGTACAAACCTCTGTCGCTCTGACACTTACTCGAGAACGAATCCGACGGAACACTCACCGAGCCATGACAGCAACCGCGTCAAGCGCATCAGATAGCAACTCAATCGTTTGCACCTGTATCCCTGCAATGGGCGCCCGTGGCTCGTTTGCCCGAGGAACCAGAGCTTGGGTGAATCCATGTTTCTGTGCTTCACGTAGCCGCTCTTGACCGTTGGGTACTGGTCTTATTTCGCCTGTCAATCCGAGTTCGCCAAAAACAACAAGATCTTTCGGTAGCGCTTTGTTGCGAAAACTAGAGAAAACGGCGATCAGAAGCGCAAGATCCGCCGCGGTTTCTACGACGCGCGCCCCGCCCGCAACATTCGCAAAAACGTCTTGGTCGGCAAACGACACACCGCAGTGGCGGTGCATCACTGCCAAGTGCATCTCCAAGCGTTGCCCGTCTAGGCCGACCGAGACCCGTTTTGGGTAACCACCTTGAACTTGGTCCACCAATGCCTGAATTTCGACCAGTATTGGTCGAGTACCTTCCCAAGTCACAGTAACCACGCTGCCCGGTGTCATTTCTTGAGGACGTTCTAGAAAGATTGCGGAAGGATTCTTAACTTCACGCAATCCCCGATCCGTCATCGCAAACACACCCAGTTCATTGACAGCTCCGAATCGATTCTTGATTCCACGAAGTGTTCGGAATCGGCTTCCCGCCGGAGCGTCCAACATCAAAAAGCAGTCAATGATGTGCTCGAGAATCTTTGGCCCCGCGAGATTGCCTTCCTTGGTGATGTGGCCCACCAAAACCATTGCTGTGCCCGTTTGCTTTGCTAACCGGGTAAGGAAAGCGGCCGACTCGCGCACCTGCGCCACACTTCCGGGCGCGCTTTCTACTCCACTCATTTGCATCACCTGAATGGAATCGATGACGACCACTCCTGGACGCTCTTTCATTACGAGTTCCGCGACATGTTCAGCGAAGGTCAGCGACGCGACTTGAACATTCCCATCAGGTAATCCCAATCGTTGCGCTCGTTCGGCAATCTGTTGGTGCGATTCTTCACCACTCACATATAAACATGGCGTTTGTTTCGCCAACTCCGTCACCACTTGTAACAGCAGCGTCGACTTTCCCGCACCCGGCTCGCCACCGATTAAAACAACGGAACCCGGAACAAGGCCTCCCCCAAGAACACGATCAAGTTCACTAAACCCGGTGCGGACTCGAGGACTATCTTCAAGCCGAATGTCCTCGAGTTTTTGGACTGCGGAGGCAACGCTGCTGAATCCCGTCGCGATGCTTTCAACGACGGGCGTATGTTTCGACACCGTAATTTGCTTCAGCGTGTTCCAGCTGGCACACGCAGAACACTGTCCCTGCCACTTGCTGTGGTCGGCACCACAACCCTCACAGACGTACGCGGTTTTAGCTCTTGCCATTATTGGACGAATGCGTCTTCGGAATATGTCGGCGTGTAGTTTTCGAACTTAGTTAAGTTTCCGATAAAGGTTAAGCGCACCATTCCAATCGGTCCGTTACGCTGTTTGCTGATAATAATCTCGGCGAGACCTTTATCCGCTGAATCTTCGTGATAAACCTCATCTCTATAGATGAAAAAGATGACGTCCGCGTCCTGTTCTATCGCGCCGGATTCGCGCAGATCTGACATGTGTGGCCGCTTATTCTCACGGTTCTCGAGGCTCCGATTGAGTTGAGAAAGAGCAACCAAAGGACAACGCATCTCCTTAGCAATTGCCTTAAGCGAACGAGAAATCTCAGTGATCTCGGATGCTCGATTCTCGTGTTTTTCCGACGACTGCATCAGCTGCATATAGTCGACGACAATCATCTTCAACCCACCCACCTCACGAGACACCCTGCGAGCACGAGTACGAATATCATTCGGCGTTAACGCAGGCGTGTCATCAATATGCAACGCCCGATCTTTCAACTGGCTCACCGCACTGGTAAATCGCGGCCAATCGTCATCGTTAAGCTGTCCGGTGCGCATCCGAGTCTGATCAATGTGTCCCAACGAAGACAGCATTCTCAAGATGAGCTGCTCAGCTGGTTGCTCGAGGGAAAAAAATAAGACGGTTCCTTCCCCCTCTTGCATAATCGCATGCTCAACAAAATTTAATGCCAGAGACGTTTTCCCCATTGCAGGTCGTGACGCAACGATAACGAGGTCAGAGTCCTGTAATCCCGCGGTCATGCGATCGAGATCGTGGAAACCGGTGGCAAGTCCGGTAATCGGATCTCCCGTGCGATAAAGACTCTCAATTTTATTAACCGCCTTAGCAAGTAGCGGTACCACGTGCTGCGGACCACCTTCTTTTAAACGGCCTTCGGCAATCCGAAAAACGGCTTGTTCCGCTGCATCGAGGAGATCGGAAGCTTTTCGTCCTTCTGGCAAAAAAGCGGAATCCGAAATACTGGCGGCGGTTTGAATGAGTTGGCGGAACGTTGAATGCTCGCGAACAATATCTGCGTACGCGACAACATTGCTGACGCCTGGAACACTTTCTACCAACTCAGCCAAGTAAACATTACCGCCCGCCTTGTCGATGAGACTCCTAGACTGGAGCGCTTCCGATAAAGTAACCGCATCGAGAGGTTGATTATCGTTAGCCAACTCACCCATCACCTCAAAAATAATTTGGTGAGCCGCTCTGTAAAAATCTCTCGCTTCGATTTTGTCAGCAACATTGAACCACGCCTCATTGTTCAACATTAGTGCACCCAAAACAGATTGTTCCGCCTCGACGCTATGCGGCGGTACCTTAAGACGTGAGGTCGGATCTTCCTGAATTTCAGGTATAGATTCTGACATGGGACGGTCCAACAATTACTGTACCGATATACAGTCCACTGTCGACCTACCAGAACTCAGCGTCAAGCTTATCGGCGAATTTTGTCCCGATTGTGAGCCATTCGGCATAACCGTAGGTGAACAAGTTGTGGATGTTCTGTGACTACGCGGTGGATGGAATCTCCTACGTGCTACTACTCGGCGACGACCACGACGTTAATACTTCGTGTCACATCGGCGTGTAGATGGATATCAACTTCGTATTCTCCCGTTATCCGAATTGCGCCTTCAGACATAACGACTTCACTCTTTCTCACCTCAATACCCATATCACTTAGCGCCTGCGCAATCTCTACGGTTCCCACCGAGCCGTACAATTTTCCTTCTTCACCAGTCCGCGCGACGATGGTCACGGTACACTCTTCAAGCCGAAGCGCACGCTTTCCTGCCTCGGACAAACGTGCGACGGCGGATGCTTCTAGTTCCGTCCTTCTTGCCTCGAATACTTCCCGATTTTCCGCGGTGGATCTCACGGCTTTGCCTTGGGGGAGCAAGAAATTCCGTGCGTAGCCATTACGCACCACGACTTCTTCGCCCAAGTCACCCAGATTGGTCACTCTTTCCAACAAGATTACGTTCATGCGAACCCTATTAGTTGTTGTGCTGGTCGGTATAAGGCAACAACGCTAAATACCGTGCACGTTTCACAGCTCGGGCGAGTTGTCGTTGATATCGCGCCTTCGTTCCCGTTATCCGACTCGGTACGATCTTGCCAGTCTCGGTAATGTAATCTTTAAGGAGATCAAGATCCTTGTAATCAATTTCCTTGATCCCCTCCGCCGTGAAACGACAATAGCGTTTGCGTCCGAAACGTCTAGCCATGATCAGTCTTCCTCTTCTAGCGCTTCTTCCGCCCCGACACGTTCACCTTCTTTGTCAACACCTTCAGTCTCGATTTCTGCCGTCAAGGCCTCTGATTCACTGGTTTCTGTCTCAGTCCCAACGTGCTCATGGTCTACGCCTAGCTCCATCTTATCCACAACGTCTTCCTCTACTACAATCTTTTCATCGGTTATTGCCGCTCGCTCTTCCTCTCGCTGACGATCTCTCTCCCGGTCTTTTTCTTGCTCTCTCAGTTCCTCCGCATACAGTTTGGATATCTCTGTGGCGGGCTCCTTCTTGGACATGATCATATGGCGTAACACGGCGTCGTTAAATCGAAACGCACTTTCCATTTCATCGAGCGTCTTCTGATCAGCTTCAATGTTAAACAAGACGTAATGGGCTTTATGGATATCTTTGACTGGATAAGCTAATTGACGCCGCCCCCAATCTTCGGACCGATGAATGACACCGCCGTTTCCCTCAACCAAGGCTTTGTATCGCTCGACCATTCCCGGGACCTGTTCTGACTGGTCCGGGTGCACGAGAAACACAACTTCGTAGTGACGCATAGCAACTCCCTTTGGTGTATCGCCTCCGTCTATCAGGACGTGAAGCAAGGAGAAGTTTTATCTAGGCACGCGCGTTCGCGTGGGAGCGAGATTCTAGAGACTTACAATTCGCGGCGCAACGCGAGCTCACCATCACGTTCCGCGCTGTCTCAGGCACTCAAACAAAAGTATTCCCATCGCGACTGAGACATTTAGGCTCGAGACTGGTCCGCGCATAGGGATAGTAACTAAATGATCGCACTTCTCACGCGTTAGACGGCGTAAACCACGTTGTTCGCCACCAACAACAATGGCCACTGGATCCCGATAGTCCACGCCCGTATAGGGGTGAATTGATTCCGCGTCGGTCCCAACAATCCAAACGCCTCGTTCTCTCAACCAATCGAGCCTACGAGCTAGATTTGAAACCTGAATGATCAGAAGACTTTCAAGCGCACCACTCGCCGTTTTGCGCACGACGTTGGACAACGGAGCGTTCGACCGTTTTGGGATCAAAACAGCGTCCACATCAGCTGCACCAGCTGAACGCATACAGGCGCCCAGGTTACGTGGATCCATTACCCCATCAACAACCACGAGTAACGGCTGACTAAATGTCGGCCAACAGGCTTCGAAATCGGCTTCCGTGGAAGGCACTACTGCGTGGCATTCAGCAACGATGCCCTGATGGGCTTTATCTCCCACCAAACGAGTAACGACTCGACGGTCGGTACTATCGACTCGAACCCCCAGCGCACGAGCACGTTGCACGAGATTCCGCATGCGCTGATCTCGACGTTTCGATGCGACCAGGATCCGTCGAATCGTTGCCGGTTCTTTGGTTAGGACAGCCTCGACTGCATGAAAACCGATGGCCATATTTTCTTCCGTCGCGATCATAGAACTCTCTTTCTTCTTCGCTGCCTGAGCTTCTGTTTGCTTGCGCGCGTCTTGACGCTGAAATCGATACGTCCTAACTCGACCGATACTTGCTCCACCACAACTCGAAGTCTCTGTCCAAGGGAATAGCGATGTCCCGAACGTTCCGCCACCAAACTCATCGTGTTTGGTACCCACTTGTAGAAGTCGGACCCTAAGCGTGATACGTGTAATAGACCCTGAACCCGCAGGTCATCGAGCTCAACAAAGAGACCAAACTCGGTCACCGTCACAATCGTTCCATCGAAAGCTTCACCCACGCGTTCCTCGAGCAGCGAGCATTTCAACCAGGCATCTATCGCGCGCGTAGCGTTTTCGGCGCGGCGCTCGGTCATCGATATATGGGCTCCAATATCTTCGAGCCGTTCATATGCAGGCGCGCCCCGCGCATCCTTTCGAAGTCGCGCTTTAATCAATCGATGATTGACTAGATCCGCGTACCGACGAATCGGCGAGGTAAAGTGCGCATAGCTCGATAAGGCAAGTCCAAAATGACCTATATCACCCGGGAAGTAGCGTGCCTTTTGCAATGTTCTCAAAATCAGCATTTCCCATATCCACGGCTCAATACGGGTCTTACGAGTGGCCTCAAGAAGCCGCCGTAGATCGCCCGGATATCTAATCCCACCGGGAAAGCGTTGACCCATTGACCGAAAAACTCTGCGAAGTTGCTCGATCTTTTCCCGTTCGGGGGGTTCATGCACGCGGTACATGACCGCGGATTCTTGGTCCTGGAGATAATTGGCGGCAGCTACATTGGCCGCGATCATGGCCTCTTCCACTAGCGAATGGGCTTCGGTCCGCTCAACGGGGGTGATCTCGACCGGATTGCCGGCACGGATCTCGACGCGTCCTTCGCGCGACTCAAACTCTAGTGCGCCTCTGGCGGCGCGCCGTTCGTGCAACCCTTGGTATATGGCATACAGATGCTCCAGGCTGTTGCGAACCACTTTGGGCCAACTCGCCCGCGAGGTTTTCAAGTATTTATCCACCTCGTTATAAGTAAGGCGATCATGCGAACAAATCACGGCCTCATAAAACGAAAAGTCGGTTACATTCGCGCTCCGGGTAAGCGTTATCTCACAGACCATCGCCAATCGATCTTCGTTGGGACGGAGCGAACAAAGCCCATTCGATAGGCTTTCGGGCAACATGGGAATCACCCGGTCGGGAAAATAAACGGAGTTACCTCGGTTAAGCGCTTCTTGGTCGAGCGCTGATGCAGGATGCACATAATGGGCAACGTCAGCGATCGCCACCAACAGTCGCCAGCCACCCCGCGGTCGTGACTCGGCATAAATCGCGTCGTCAAAATCCCGAGCATCTTCTCCATCAATGGTTACAAACGCCGTATCGCGTAGGTCGACCCGGTTTTTCGTATCAGCCACTAGTACCGATTTGCGAAAGCGTGTGTGTGCGACGCCCGATGGCCATTTGATAGGTATCCGATGTGCACGAACAATTGCCTTACAAGCGCGCTCGACTTCGTTCTTGTGTTGTATGACGGCGTTTACTTTTCCCTGCGGACCGCCACGTTCTATGCCAAGAATTTGAACCTCTACAATATCTCCCTCACGGCAGCCTGGGAAAGGCCCTACCAATTCCACTCGCCCGCTGTAGGCGGGAACAAGCGATTCAATATAGGCGTGATTTCGATCGCGATGATAGATTCCAACAACCGGTGTCGCCGATGGCTTGATCAATTCCACAAACTGAGCAATTCCGTCGCTCACCCGAACGTGAATAGTGTCACCATCACGAACACCGTTGGCAGACTCAAGCATCGTCGAATCACCCGACTGCAATGACACGACAAGTTGAGATCCACACTGTTCGACAACACCGCTTTCGAGCTGCGCTTTAATGAGGCGGTATCGATTACGTCCCTCTCGAACGATTTCTCCACCTTCCAGCATTCTATTAAGTAGCCGCCGCAGTCGGTTGCCTTTTTTGCCTTTGCCGACTCCGAGGTGGCTCACCAACTCGCCCCAGGAAGCCGCCGGTCCTATCTCGTCAAAGGCTGTACGTATATGGTCTGTCTGGAGCCTCCTTGCCTCATTCATCAGCGCGGAAACCCTCCGCGAGGATTGTCGACAATGTATTCAATGCAAAAACCCTGTAGTAAAGTCCGCGTCCCTCGCGCCGAGGTGGTGAAATTGGTAGACACGCTAGCTTCAGGAGCTAGTGGGGGTGACCCCGTGGAGGTTCAAGTCCTCTCCTCGGCACCAAAGCAGATGCGAAATCTCGATACGAGACTCATTCCCGCGATTAAGGAATGGGTAAGTAACCGTCCTTGACCCCTTTGGTAAATACGCTGACGGCGTTGTGTGCGTGGAGGCTCTCATGGTGCTCAACGCGTACCCAAAAATCTTTGACTCGATCATCGTGCTCGAGATTCGATTTGAGCGTACGGCCGGCATCCTCACAGAACATGAGGTTCTGGCCGTTGAGTCGAGCAAACTCACGCTCGTCTTCACGTTTCACCGCCGTCTGTACCGGAGTTTCAAGAACATCCTCAACCCGGTCAATAAGGTCGGTGATCGGGAACGATTCCATTGTGTCGTCAAGTTTGACCAACACATGCGCAAGGCTTCGTTGACTGTGTGGCACCGCCATAATGCCGTCCTCAGTTCCAAGCCAAGCCTTTACTTCAGACATCTTAACGTCACCCTGGCGGCCAAAATCTTCTTCGAACTGTTGTTGAATAAGCTGCCGGGCCAATGCCGCGGAACATGGACATGTGCTGGAATAGAGTACGCCTACGGAGAGCTCGACATTCACTTCGCCGTTGAGATACGTCCCCTTAAGCGACACGGGATAACTGTTCCACCCTGCATTCTCAGACACCAACGCGGATCGGCGTAGGTAATAGTCGAAATCAAACTGTATAAATGCGTTTGTCGAGAGACCCCGATGCGACTCCAAAAGGGAACGCAAGAGCAATTTAAGTCCCGCAACGGTCAGTGGACGAGTACTGGAATGCTCATCCAAAATTACATAAAGGCGTGACATGTGAATGCCTTTCGCCTGCGTGTCCTCCAGGTTCACATATATCTGTACTCTTGCCTGTACCTCGCGCTCCTCGCGTCCATCACGAATCTTCAGTGGCTGGTGTACATCGCTCATCCCAACCCAATCGAGGGTACCTTGGGGGTTTCGCAACTCCCGCATGGCGACATCCGGCATGTCGGCCTCTGCGACGAGCTCTGGTTTGTTCATTTTCGCTTGTTCCTTCCTTACAACTCGCGGTTAACGGACTGCTTCACCGCAAACTCAGGCTAACGAACTGCGCATGATAGCGAATTCATACTGCACCAACCAATGGTTACCCACGCGTTAGTTTAACGATTCCTGTTCCTCGGGCGTCAGGGGCCGGGCTTGATCCTCCAGCATGATTGGAATGCCATCCCGAACCGGGAAAGCCAACCCACTGGCTTTGGACCATAGTTCCTCCGCTTCGTGCTGATACACCAGCGTAGTTTTCGTGATCGGGCATACCAGTATTTCTAGCAACTTAGGATCAACCATAATGCCTACTCGCCCTATTTATCGCTTTGCCCTTCAAAAGAATCTATTTCCATCCTCACAAAACATCTTTCAAGACAATGGTGTCGTGCCGGTCCGGACCTGTGGAGATCATCGCGACGGGGGCCTCCACTGAGTCTTCGATCCAACGGATATACGACTGCGCATTCTCGGGAAGATCCTCAAAGTTGCAAACACCAGCCGTGGATTCCTGCCAACCCGGCAAGTCTTCGTATACGGGCGACAATTCAGAATAATATTCACTACCAAAGCGTGCGGACGCGATCTCCCCATCGGCTCCCTGGTACGCGGTACAGACACGGACTGTCTCAAGCCCATCCAGCACATCGAGTTTGGTCATGCATAGTCCGGATATACCCGCCATCTTCACCACTCGCTTGACAGCGGCAGCATCAAACCAACCGCACCGACGCGGGCGCCCTGTTGTGGAACCGAATTCATCACCTTTATCCGCTAGACGCTTACCGACCTCGTCAAACAGTTCGGTCGGAAACGGCCCAGAACCAACCCGCGTGGAATATGCCTTGGCGATACCCAGGACATAATCAATTCGGCTAGGGCCGAAGCCACTACCCACAGACGTCGCACCCGACATCGTATGCGACGAGGTCACGAACGGATAGGTCCCAAGGTCAATGTCAAGCAATGCGCCTTGTGCACCTTCAAAGAGAATGTTCTCCCCGCGCGCACTGAGATCGAGCAGGATAGGCACGATGTCGCCGACCATCGGTTCAATTTCCTCGGCGAGGCGGGTTGTTTCATCAAGGGTCTTCTGAAAATCAACGGTGTTCGCGTTGTAATACTTTTCCAGCATGAAGTTGTGGTAGTCCATGACATCGGCCAACTTAGCTGCAAATCCTTGGCCGTGATACAGGTCGCCTAATCTCACCCCGCGCCTGGCGACCTTATCCTCATATGCTGGTCCGATACCGCGCCCTGTTGTGCCGATTTTCTCCGAACCTAAAGCTCTTTCGCGCGCGATATCCGTTGCAACGTGGTACGGCAAGACCAATGGACACGCGGGCGATAGCGTGATTCGTTCCCTAACTTCGACGCCCCTCGCCTCCAACTGTGCGATTTCGCCCAGAACTGCGTCCGGTGAAAGGACCACGCCATTTCCGATGAGGCACTGCACGTCATCGTGGAGGATTCCCGATGGAATCAAGTGCAGTACCGTCTTTTCATTGTCGATCACAAGGGTGTGACCCGCGTTGTGTCCCCCTTGAAATCGAACGACTGCTGCGACGTTTCCAGAGAGAAGATCAACGAACTTACCTTTACCCTCGTCGCCCCATTGGGTACCAATGACGACGATATTGCGGCCGCGCATCAACGCTCTCCGTCGCTCACGAAGATCTGACCAGAAATAAAAGGCACGTGCCCACCATCATGCTAGCGAACCCGAAGATGCGGATCGTTTTGTCGTCGACGGTTCTCAGCGACTCTGCCAAAGTGCGCCAGCGCGCCGGGAAAAGGAACGGCAGAATCCCCTCAATCACAAGGACAAGGCACAACGCTGCCCCAATCTCTTCCCACGTAATGGCCACATTACCGACCCGAGCAGTGCGTGAAAGCTAACCCTTGTTACTACTCTTGAGGTATTTAAAGAATTCACTGGATGGATCAATGATCAACATGTCATTTTTTCCCTGAAACACATCCTTGTACGCGTTAATGCTGCGGTAAAATTCGTAAAACTCTGGATCTTTGCCAAATGCTTCGGCGTATATGCGTGCCGAGGATGCGTCACCGTCACCGCGTATCGTTTCGGAATCGCGGTACGCATTCGCTTCGATCACCACCACCCGCCGATCGGCGTCTGCTCGAATTATGAGTGACTGCTCGTTGCCCGTCGCACGATATTGCTTTGCCTCGATTTCCCGCTCAGAGTTCATTCGTTGGTAGACCGTTGTAGAGACTTCCGCAGGAAGCTCAATTTTCTTGACCCTTATATCAATGATCTCGACTCCAAGGTCTTGCCGAACAATCGTGTCGAGGGCCGTGGTGAGTACTTGCATCAGCTCATCGCGTTCGCCCGAGATGACCTCGTGCATGTCGCGCTTACCAATCTCATTACGTAAGCCTTCGTTGATACGATTTTGAAGGATGCCAGTCGCGATGGCTTCGTCACCTCCACCCGCCGCCGTGTAGAACTTTTGCACATTAACAACGCGCCATTTGGCAAATGAATCCACGTCAAGGGGTTTTTTCCCGATCGTAAAATACCGCTCGGGGGCGGAATCGAGGGTCAAGATACGCGCGTCGAACTTACGTACGTTGTTTGCAATGGGAATTTTAAAATGAAACCCCGCTGGTATATCTGCCCGTACGACCTCTCCAAATCGTAGCAATAAGGCGCGTTCGGTTTGTTTGACGATAAAAAACGGTCGTATATTGGCCGTGTCGGTGATCAGCATGAGCACCGCCAACACTGTAAGGACAAGTATAAGATTCCTACCCATGACTCTACCTCCTACCGACCGTCTCGCCGCGCCCGCGGCAGGCCCGTGTTACGTTCAATTGCTCGCATTATTTCGTTTGCAGCCTGGTCAATCGCACTCCGACTGGTCCGACTGGTCGAGGTCTCATCCCCACCACTTTGGCGCCGCAACTGATCCAAAGGGAGATACAACATGTTGTTGCCTCCCTTGACATCAACCATCACTTTCGCGCTTTTTGAGAGCACTGACTGCATCGCTTCGATGTACAAGCGATCTCGGGTGACACGTTCTGCCGCATGGTATTCAGTGAGCAGTTTGGTAAACCGTTGTGCTTCCCCTTCTGACCGAGCAATCACCTGATCTCGATACGCGTTCGCTTCGGCGACCACCCGCTCAGCGTTACCGCGCGCTTCGGGAAGAATCTCCTCCGAATACGCTCGAGCCTCGTTGATGTATCTCGATTCGTCTTCTTTCGCTCGCTGAACATCATCGAACGCGTCCTTTACCTGCGGCGGTGGTCCGGAACGGTCAATGTTGACCTTGCTAATCATAATGCCCGTTTCATATCGCTCCAGCCGTTCCTGCAGACGCGCTTGTACCGAAATACCCATTTGCGCCCTGCCCTCCGTTACTACTGAATCGAGTGTGGAGCTTCCGACCACATGCCGCAACGCACTTTCAGTGGCTTGTATCAAACTATTTTCTGGATCTCTAATCGCGACCACAAACTTGATTGGATCACGCACCAGCCACTGCACATCAAGACTGACGTCGACGATATTTTCATCCTCGGTCAATATCAGCGATTCGTGGTGATTGGTATTCAGTTTAGTGGTGTTGATGACGTCCACGGTCTGGATCAATGGGAAATAGAAATTGAGGCCGGGCATGACCGGCGCACTATGCACTGCCCCTAGCGTGAATTTAACGCCACGTTCCTGCTGATCAACTTGATAAACGCCCACCGCGACATAACCAAACACGATGACCAACCCGACGATCCAGAAATAACGTTTACTGCCGCTGCCGCCCCCAGGGGAAGACGTTCCACCGCCACGGCGCCCAAACAATCCGGACAGTTGGGACTGGAACTTACGAAACGCTTCGTCTAGATCGGGAGGCCCTTTATCGCCACCCCTACCCCACGGGTCGTTATTCTTCCCATTCCCACCTTCATTCCATGCCATTACGCATCCTCATTAAGACCAGGCCAAAATTTTAGGGTCCGGTAGAGCCTCCTGCAAGGAAACGCCTTCTTGCGCGATGAGTCTATCGATTTGTTCGGCGTCGAGGCGCACTGAGAGAGTGCTCGCACCATCTTCCTGCACGCTCTCGCCTACAACGGCCCCTAACTCGTACAACCATGCCCGTGCCTTGCCATTGCTCGGGGCAAGGTGCACTTCAAACGGCTCGTTCGCAACCCCCAAACGCCGCGCAATCTCGTCCTTCAACGCCTTTAACCCCTGTTTTGAACGCGCGCTTACGTGGACTCGATCACCCAAGACGCCTGGTCGAAGGCCACTTCGATCGATTTTGTTAAAAACTTGAATCTTCGGTACCCGTCCCGCGTCAATTTCCTCTAGCACCTGATCAACTTCAGCACAGATCGACTCTGGTTCCGGCGTTGCGCTATCAATCACGTGCAGCAGCATATCCGCTGCCGAGACCTCTTCCAACGTCGCCTTAAACGCTTCCACAAGATCGACCGGTAGGTCGCGAATGAACCCCACCGTGTCCGCAATCACGACGGTGCCGAATCCATCCAATTTTAACTGGCGCATCGTCGGATCGAGAGTAGCGAACAAGCGATCTTGCACCGAGACCGAAGCTTCGGTCAGCGCGTTGAAAAGCGATGACTTGCCCGCGTTGGTGTAGCCAACCAACACAATCGTTGGAACATTCGCCCGGCTGCGTTGTCGACGACTTTGTGCGCGTTGTCGCCGCACCCGTTCGAGCCGTTCTTTAAGCTTTTTTATACGGTCGGCAATCATGCGCTGATCCAGTTCCAACTGACTTTCCCCAACTCCACGCATATAAGGCCCACCCTTCTGGCGATCAAGGTGGGTCCATCCGCGAACCAACCGGGTTCGAGCATGTTGCAATTGTGCGAGTTCGACCTGGAGTTGGCCTTCACGCGTTCGTGCCCGATCGGCAAAAATATGCAGAATCAATTCGGTACGGGTCATCACCCGCGCTTGGAGTAGGTCTTCCATATTACGCTGTTGTGCCGGGGTGAGATCGTGATTCACGATCAGAAGATCGTCGTCGTTTGATTTCATGGCTTGACGGATTTCCTCCGCCTTGCCTTGCCCAACGAACCAGCGAGGATGGGGTCGTGTTCGTGTCACTACCAAGGTAGTCCGGGGTTGAAGGTCTGCGGACACCACCAGTTCCCGTAGTTCAGCAGTCTCGTCCTCCCCGGTATTTCCCGGCGCATGCACGTGCAGAAGGAGCGCTTGCTGCCCTTGTGGGGGTCGCTCAAAAAACATTGCGGTTCGTCGTTTCGAGTTTGTCATCTCGATCGTGTAGCGAATACCGCCCTTCCACTACGCTCATCGTGTTGCTAATCGTCGTGTTCACCCGCCTCGATGGTCACATTTCTGGAAGGCTGCACTGTCGAAATTGCATGCTTGAAAATCATTTGACTGACCGCATTGCGCAACAGAACAACGTATTGATCAAACGCTTCAATTTGCCCCTGCAGTTTTATCCCGTTCACTAGATAGATCGAGACCGGGATCTGTTCTTTTCGTAACGCGTTTAGGTAAGGGTCTTGTAGAGATTGCCCCTTTGCCATTGTCGTTCTCCCGACGACTTCCCCCGTGAGGAAAGCGCTCCGTGCGAGTTTTTCCTTCTATCCAACCGGCTAACTATGGCAGAGATGTTAGTTTTTGCAACATGGTTTCGAGATCTGCAGACAACAGGGCTTGCCCGTCCAAACATCGCCAACCCCGGAGCCAGGTAGCTTGTTTCTTGGCGAGTTGCCGTGTCGCAATGAGGATATCGTGGCGTAAATCGCGCAATCCGCCATTCCTTTCCGTTAAGTCAAGGAACTGACCGATCTGGCGATATCCCACGGCTCGCATTGACGGAGTGTCCGTGCCAATTGACCAGCGTTCGCGCAATCCCTCGACTTCTTCCACGAATCCCGCGTTCAACATATCGTCGAGACGGTGCTCTATACGTACGTGAAGCTCCTCACGCGGTGTTACCGTCAAGGCAAACTCAACCAAATCGCAGTGAAGACGCTCTGAAACAGGTTCCGCGCTGGAATTTTTCCAGAGCTCAGATATGGGGATTCCGGTGACCTGATAGACCTCTAGCGCACGTTGAATTCGCTGACGATTCCCGGGATCGATAGTCGCACCCGCAAACGGATCCACTCGACTTAATTCGCGGTGTAATTCTGGCCAACCCATTTGTTGACCTCGTCTTTCGATATCTTGACGAACGGTTGAATCCGCCGAGGGTAATTTCGCGAGGCCGTCCTTAAAAACATTGAAATACATCATCGTACCGCCCACAAGCAACGGCACGCGTCCGCGCTCCCACGCCGAGCGAACCGCCCGGTCTGAATCTTCAATAAAGTCTTGGGCGGAATACGCGTCCGGAGGGTCTCTCACGTCAATCAATGCGTGCGGCCTGTTCCGGAGGACCGCTTTCGAAGGCTTGGCGGTACCAATATCCATACCGCGATACACCATCGCGGAATCGACGCTAATGATGTCAGTGGGTACACGCGCTGCGATTTCTAGCGCCAAATTCGTCTTACCGCTTGCCGTGGCTCCCATCAGCGTAACTACCAACGGCGTTGGATTCCGTCGCTTCACTGGCCACGCAAAAACAAACGATCAAGGTCGGTGAGCTTCTGGAGGTGGAACGTTGGGCGACCATGATTGCATTGCCCGGCGTTCTCTGTAGTTTCCATCTCTCGAAGTAAGGCGTTCATCTCTTCAATCGCCAGCCGACGATTTGCTCTGATCGATCCGTGACAGGCGATTGTGGCTAGCAGGGTATCTCGGTGTTCAGCAAGCACATCGGACTGACCGTATTCCACCATTTCCGCAAGAACATCTCTCACCAGTTCCGCAGCGTCCGCGGTACCGACAAGCGATGGCACCTCCTGCACGCGTATCGTCGTTGGGCCCAACCGTTCGAGACCAATACCTAGGCGCGTAAAGTCCTCCGTCAGAGTGTCGACCAAGTCCGCTTCCTGTGGCGTTACTTCCAGATTCAGCGGGACAAGAAGTCGTTGTTTGCCTACAGCCCGTTCCGTTAGTGCCGCCTTCATCTTCTCGTAGGTAATACGCTCATGCGCTGCATGCATATCCACGATGACCAAGCCGTTTACATTTTCCGCCAGAATATAGGCACCGCCGAGCTGGGCAAGAGCGTACCCAAGGGGCGGGATTGAATGATCCGTTTCTATGTCTTCCAGTTCAGACGCGGTGATCTCGTGTTCGATGCTACGTTGACCCGGAAACGATGCCTGTATCCACGCTGGTGCCTTCGGTTCCGTATTGTCCGTCTCTACTCGCGCGTGTTTTGACCCGTCGTTCGGATGGCCAGGCCGCACGTCTCGCAACGCCCTATTTAGCCTCCCAAATATGAAATCGTGTACCCGTCGCGAATTACGAAAGCGTACCTCGTGCTTCGTCGGGTGAACATTCACGTCAACCGCTTCGGGGCGGACTGTAAGATATACGACAAACACCGGTTGGCGCCCATGGAACATGACATCCCGATACGCCTGCCGAATCGCGTGGCCAACCATTTTGTCCCGAACATAGCGACCGTTCACAAAAAGATGCTGTTGATCCCCCGTTCGTCTTGTATAGGTCGGCGATCCAATCCAACCGCGGAGATGAAGTTCGTCTTGTCGTTCGTCAATCGCGATCGCCTCAGCCAGAAAATCACGGCCTAACAACTTCTCGATACGTTCGACCAGAACAGTCGTTGCGGGTAGCCGCTCGATCGTCCGCGCCCCGTGCTTAAGTTCAAAACTGACCTCGGGATTCGCGAGAGCAAGTCGCCGAACGGTCTCGGAGATATGTGCGACTTCGGTTCGTTCAGTCTTCATGAATTTACGACGGGCGGGGATATTGAAAAAGAGATCTCGAATCTCGACGGCAGTACCCCGGGGATGCGCAGCTGGGGCGTAGCGTTTCTCTTCACCACCGTCAACAGTCAGGACCCATGCGCGATCACTTCCGGCAGCTCGTGAGGTTAATGTCGTTCTAGCGACGGACGCGACACTCGCTAACGCCTCTCCTCTAAACCCCAAGCTGGTAATGGACAAAAGATCATCTGTCGTTGTGATCTTGCTCGTTGCGTGACGTTCCAACGCCAGTCGCATGTCCCCCGCATGGATCCCAACTCCGTCATCAAGTACGCGAATGAGCCCGGTACCAGCACCTTCGATCTCAACTGATACCGACGTAGCACCCGCATCCAAGCTATTCTCAATCAGTTCCTTAACGATGGAGGCGGGCCGCTCAACAACTTCGCCCGCCGCAATTTGGTTGGCGACAGCAGCATCGAGTTTCTCGATTCGCATTTCCTTCTAACTCTCGTGTCCCAGTCTCGGGATAATCAGCACTTCGCCAGTTCTGATGACATTACTGCGCAACCGATTGGCATTGCGAATTGCCGCAGCGCTCGCATCATAGCGAAGTGCGATCTCAGACAGTGTGTCTCCCCGTTTGACCAGGTGATGGATAGTCGCGGAATCGCCGAGTACGGCGATCAGGCTTCCCGGCGGTGGATTTCGATGCATGTACTCGCGCACGCCGTCTGCGATTGCCCGCGCGATTCGCTGTTGATACTTGGTGGTCGCTAACAACCGCGCTTCCGTTGGGTTCGAAATGTAGCCCGTCTCGACAAGAATTGAAGGTACATCCGGGGACTTCAACACGACAAAACCCGCCTGTTGTAGCTGTCCCTTATGTAAACGGGCCACCCCGGACAGCGCCGCTAAAACTGCCTCGCCGGCATCAATTGAATGTCCCAAATTGGCGTCCATCGACATATCGAGAAGTATTTCAACGACGCTATCATCGTAATCGTCCAATACAACTTTTTCGCCAACCCCGCCGAGGAGATCCGACCGGTTCTCGTTCTCGACAAGCCACCGTGCTGTTTCACTCGTCGCACGTTTCTGTGACAGAGCGTAGACCGAAGCACCGCTGACTAAGGAACTTTTAAACGCATCAGCGTGAATCGATAGGAAAAAATCCGCCCGTTTCTCGCGGGCCCACTGAGGTCGCTTGCGTAATGCAATGTAGTAATCACCATCGCGCACGAGCAAGGCCTTGAAACCAGTCGCCGCGTCCAAATGACGCTTGACCCCTCGTGCAATCGAAAGGACCACATGCTTTTCAACAACTTTGTTGATACCAATGGCCCCTGGATCTTCACCTCCATGGCCTGCATCAATGGCGACAACAACATCCCGTTGATCAGCCGGTACTGCTTGCACCCCGCTTTTTTGTTCCAAGGAGTTCCAATAAAGATCGATCACCAACCGATGGCCGTACGGTCGAACGGGCTTTAATACAAATGGGTCTCGTGGATTAACAGCACGTTTTAGGTCTAGAACAACACGGTAAACGCCTTTTTTTCGCTGGGCTCTTCGTATGCCCGCAACCACTCGACTATCAACTTTCTCGCTCTCAAACTTTGCGTTCGCCTTGGTATCGCTAAGGTCAACTACGAACCGACTAGGGTTGGTCAGCAAAAAGTGGTGATAGTCCGCGCTGGAACGCGTGTCGAACACCACACGCGTGTGATCTGGGGCGTCATGGACCCGGATACTCTCTAAGCTATTAGTCTCGGCTAGACAAAATTGCGTCAGCAACGCAACCAACCCTATCTTGACAACCGAAATCAGACGTTTAGTCACGATGATCCGTGATATTGAGTACGCGACCCCTATCAACAATGCCCAACTCAATTTCCAATTCTGGTTTGGGGAGTGCCGAAGCGCCTCGTGCTGGCCATTCGACTAACTTTAGCCCGTCGCTGCGCAGTAAATCATCAATACCGATATAGATCAGTTCCTCTGGATCCTCGATGCGATAAAAATCAAAATGGTAAATAGACCTGCCGGCGATTTCGTATGGCTCAACTAACGTATACGTAGGGCTCTTGACCGTCCCTAGATAACCCCAAGAACGCAGTAAACCCCGCACCAAGGTTGTTTTACCCGCACCCAAATCCCCGTGGAGAAAAACGAGCTCCTGCGAAAGTTCGCCCGCCAATCGAGCGCCAGCATCTAACGTCGCGTTTTCGTCCGGAAGCAGAAGGCCCTTAACTTCCACTGCTATTCCCTGTGCTGGTCGATTCTGCGTATGGTCTAAGCGCTTCAATGATGTCTGATGCAATGATCGCTCGCCCGCGAACGCTATCCGAAGCACGATCACCCGCAGACGCATGAAGCCAGACGCCGAGTGCAGCGGCAGTCGGTGACTCCAACCCTAGGGCTCTCACCGCGGCGACAATACCGGTCAAGACGTCGCCGCTTCCCGCCGTTGCCATGCCCGAATTCCCGGCGATACAAATACCAAGTAGCTCTCCGCCATTGGCGACCAATGTACCTGCTCCTTTGAGGACTATCACCGCTTTGTATTTTGACGATATCGCTCGCGCAGCCGTTGGTCGATCCGCCTGAATCGAAGCGGTTGTGATTCCCAACAAACGGGAGGCTTCGCCCGGGTGCGGAGTGAGGATTGATCCAGCGGGCAACGTCCACGCTTCGTCGGCCACTAAATTCAAGGCATCAGCATCTAGTACACACTCCTTGTCGCTGTTCAGCATCTGTTTAAGAATCCCCCGACCCCATGCTCCCTGGCCCAAACCCGGTCCCACTGCAATAACACTCGCGCTGTTGAGAAGAGGTGCAATATCTTGTTGTTCATCGACGCCATGAACCATGACTTCGGGGCGCCGGGCCACAATGGCGGATCGGTGGTCCGGTCGAGTAATCACGCTGACAAGCCCGGCACCTGCGCGTAACGCCGATTCTGCGGCAAGCAGAACCGCTCCACACATGCCACGCTCCCCGCCGGCAATCAACACGTGACCAAAGTTATTCTTATGCGCTCCGACAGGCCGCTTTGAGACGGCCCGCTCACTATCTTTCCTCGGAATGACAGAAAGTCCTTCGACTTGGTCAAACACGGCTTGCGGGGTATCGAGTTCACCCAGTTCAATTCGGCCTGCGAAGTCCACTCCAGGGCCGGTGAAAAGACCTAGTTTCGCGCCAATAAAGGTAGTCGTTAAGTCCGCTTTTACCGGCTCCTCGGTAACGAGTGCTCCAGTATCGGCCGCGATCCCTGTCGGTAGATCCAGGGCGATGACGGGGGAGGCGTGTGTGTTTATTAGATCGATACCTTCAACGTAGTGGTCACGCACCTTTCCAACACTGCCAGTGCCCAACATCGCGTCAACAACGACCTCGCCGTCAAGCGTCGTCGGGATCTCCGCAACGACGCCTTGTTCCGACGCCCACCGGTACGCGGATTGTGCATCTCCTTTGAGCCGCTCGGCACTGCCAATTTGAATCAACTGGACGCGCATGCCACGGTTGTGAGCCAACCCAGCAACAATGTACCCATCGCCCGCGTTATTGCCGCTTCCACAGACAACCGATATAGACCCTACGCCAGGCCAATGCTCACAAATCCGATCGAAGGCGAACAATCCCGCACGTTTCATCAACGAAATTCCAGGAATACCAAATTCTTCGATTAGTATCCGGTCTAAAGCGCGTATTTGAGCGCCCGTGTAAACTCGTGAAATAGCCCGCATAGGAGGGATTATAGCGGGATGCACATCAACGAACTCGCAGCCAACCTTGATTCGTGGGCGATGGATCTTGGCTTCCAGCAAATCGGTGTTACCGATACCGATCTCAGCGAATATACGCCCGATTATCGGGCCTGGTTAGAACACCAGTTCCAGGGCGACATGGGCTACATGGCGCGCAACGCGGACAAACGCAGCGACCCATCCAAACTCGTACCCGGCACGATTCGGGTGGTATCGGCCCGCATGGATTATTTACCCGTAACCCGCGGCGACGTTTTGGGCAACTCCAATAAAGGCTACGTGTCTCACTATGCGCTCGGGCGCGACTATCACAAAACTATTCGGGCGAGACTCCGAGCCCTGGCAAAACAAATGGAAATTCACGCGGGCGGGCGATACCGCGCCTTCACCGATTCTGCACCAATTCTAGAGAAACCATTGGCAGCAAAAGCAGGAATTGGATGGGTCGGTAAAAACACGCTGATCCTGAACGAAAGCGCCGGGTCATGGTTTTTTCTTGGTGAGATCTTTACCGACATCCCTCTACCGATAAATACCGAACTTCCAGAAGATAAGTGCGGCGCGTGTAAAGCTTGTATAAACGTCTGTCCGACTGGCGCAATCGTTGGTCCCCGGCAACTTGATGCGCGGCGTTGCATCTCATACCTGACCATCGAAAACAAAGGTGATATTGACGAAGAATTGCGCGAATTAATTGGTAATCGAATATTTGGTTGTGATGACTGTCAGTTGGTTTGCCCGTGGAACCGTTTCGCCCAAGCGAGCAATGAGGCCGATTTTATTCCGCGCCATGGTCTCGATGATCCGACCCTTATTGAACTACTGGCATGGAACGAAGAGGATTTTCGCGAGCGCACAGAGGGGATGGCGTTGCGTCGAATAAACTATTCGCAATGGGTCCGAAATCTTGCTGTAGCAGCAGGTAACGCCCAACCATCGCCCGACCTTATTCGAGCCGTCAAAACGAAACTCCTGGATTCACGACGACGCGGCGACGCGCTATGCACAAAACACCTCGAATGGGCGTTTCTACGACTTAATCCACTGTAAATAAATGAGTCCGATAGTGACGAAGTTCGGCGATTGACTCGAGAACATCATCAAGCGCTCGGTGATTACCTTTCTTGATAACCTCGTCGACGACCGATGGCCTCCAACGCTGGGCCAACTCCTTAATTGTACTGACATCAACAATTCGGTAGTGGAGGTAACTCTCCAGACTTGGCATATAGCGCGCTAGGAATCGCCGGTCTTGCCAAATTGAATTACCGCAAAGCGGAGCTTCCCCAGGGCCCACGTGGGAACTCACGAAATCTAGGGTCATTGCTTCCGCTTCGGTCTCTGAAACGCCATGAGACGCTATTCGATCTATAAGCCCGGACGCCGAATGGTGTTTTTGGTTCCAGTCATCCATCAAGTCCATACATTCTTTTGGCTGGGATATCGCCAGTGTTGGACCCTCCGCAACAATGTCGAGATCTGGAGTTGTCACTACCGTTGCTATCTCAATAATCACGTTGATTTCGGGACTCAGCCCCGTCATCTCAAGATCCATCCAAATTAAGTTCCCAGACACGCAACTCCCTCACTTGGTGAGCGAAAAAACGAAGCCTACGCTATTATCTACCGGGCTTTATGGCTACCCGTCCAACATTGGTATCCGCAGACGAACTGTCACAGCTGCTCGATGCATCCGAAGTCCAAGTCATTCAGGTAACCTCTCTAAAAGTTTATCGAGACGCTCATATCCCCGGCGCTGTTCTCGTTCCTCCCGACGATCTAATCTGCGGAATCCCTCCCGCCCCCGGTCGTCTGCCGAGTATTGAAAAGCTTAACCGAGTTTTTGGGAACATTGGTTATGAACCTGACACGAACATCGTCGTTTGCGATGACGAAGGCGGTGGCTGGGCGGGACGACTGGCATGGACGCTTGACGTGATTGGTCATGAAAAGTGGTGCTACCTAGACGGCGGATTACGCGCTTGGGTAGCGAATGGATTGCCTTTGGTTGCAACCCCAACTCCGGTTGTTCCGCACCAAGTTAACCTCACCATCAGTTCTACACCAATCGCCGAAATTAGCGATATTGCGCCTCGGTTAGCAGACGAAGACCTTGTCATTTGGGATTGTCGATCGATCGATGAATACGACGGAACTCGGCTAACAGCTGCAAGGGCAGGACATATACCCGGGGCACGGCATCTCGATTGGGTTGATCTAGTGGACGAGGGTAAGCATCGGACACTAATCAAGGACGCCGAAGCATTGCTTCGAGAACGTGGCATCGTGGGCTCGAAAGACATCATTACGCATTGTCAAACGCACCATCGATCAGGCCTCACCTACATGACGGCGCGCCTTCTCGGTTTCCCCCGCATTCGCGCCTACCATGGATCGTGGTCCGAATGGGGCAACCGAGCTGACACTCCTGTCGAAACGGGGCCGCCCGAACAATCCTGATGTTTGCAGTGCTACAGCATTTTTTACCTAAACGGCTTTTGTCGCGCTTTGTCGGCGTATTTGCCGTGATCCGTTGGCCTCCGATAAAAAATGTCCTTATCCGATCATTTATTCGCAGCTACAAGGTCGATATGTCGGCCTCTGATCGTGAAACGCCGGAGGAATTCGAAAACTTTGCCGACTTTTTTTCACGTGAGCTAAAACGAGGGCTACGGCCAATCGCCGTCGACCCGAATACTGTAACGTCTCCAGTCGACGGCGTTGTCTCGCAATCTGGAACCATCCAACGAGGCAAGTTACTCCAAGCCAAGGGGCATCTTTATCCTGTTGCAGAACTGATCGGACAGAATTGCAGCGATCTAGACGGTGGTTCTTTCTTAACGATCTATCTACACCCAAGCATGTACCACCGAGTACACTCGCCGATAGACGCAACCCTAACGAAGACAATTGAAATCCCGGGGACACTATTTTCTGTCAATCGACAAAGCGTCCGCGACATCCGCAACTTGTTCTGCATAAACGAGCGGCTTGCCTGCACCCTACAAACCGACACAGGGGCAGTCCGACTTGTACTGGTCGGAGCTCTCATTGTGGCGAGCATTTCTACCAGTTGGTCCGGGCCTCATTCCCCTTATAGGCGGCGGGTCGAGCGGATACCACACGACGTACAATTGAGTCGCGCCGAGGAAATGGCACGATTTACTCTAGGTTCAACCGCGATCGTACTCGTCCCGCCTTCGTTCGGGGTATTGGACGAGGTCGAACCCGATACGCTGATAAAAATGGGTGAGCGCATAGGTTTCAAACACGATCGATCGGAAAGGCCATAACTGCGTCCAACGCCTCATTGTGGTTCGCTAGTGCGAGTAACCGATCCAGTCCGACGGCGACAACTGCACAGGCTGGCAATCCTTCGCGCATGGACACTAACAGAAACGGTTCTTCAGGCACCGTCGGTAAATTCAATTCGCGACGGCGGCGATTATCTATATTCATCGGGTGCTGAAGTTCGTCAGCGTCAGTGAGTTCATGATAACCATTGGCAACTTCAATTCCCTTAATCACCAGTTCGAATCGATCAGCTACGAAGTATTTCTCAACTTGCTTTATCTTCGCCAAGCAGATTGGTCAACGGGAAATTCCGTGATAAATACTCGTTCCGACGCAAGACGCCGAAGTGCGATCGCAATCAAGAAGTCGAGCGCATCCGCTCTACCGAAAACGCTGTCGAGTCCCTGATCCCGAGCCACCTGCGTCACGCCAATACCCGAATCACCATGAACATCGAGGCCAACTCTTTATCCAACAACTGACCGACCGTACAGTCGTGGTAATCGTCCCCACCCAGGATGAAATCGACTAACTCAGCAGCCTCGACGATTAACTCACGCGAATCAAAGCCAGGTCGACACCACTCGAGCATGATGAACTTGGGGCTGTGGTTGTGCCCTTTCTAACCCTGTCGAAAAGCAGGGCACATTTGATAGACGGACGGCGCACCCGCAGCTAAAAGGCGCTTGATTTGAAATTCGGGTGATGTTTGGAGGTAATGTCCCGAGTCGGTCCTGAAGCTCGCTATGGTCGTTTCAGTCACGCCGTATCGCGCAAGGACAGAAGTTTGGACCTCCGGCACATTTTTTCGCGGAAGAAGTCACGAATCATGCCAAGTATGCGCCCTCGTTCGATCAGGGTTTCGAACGAACACGATGGACGCCATGGAATCAATCCTTGGTGCGACGTACGTATTCACCATTTCGCGTGTCAACGCGTAAAACATCGCCGACTTCAACAAAGAGGGGCACTTTAATGATCGCCCCTGTCGACAATTCGGCCGGTTTGCTCCCGCCTTGAGCGGTGTCGCCACGAATCCCAGGATCGGTTTGCGTGACTTCGAGTTCAACGAAATTTGGTGGAGTTACAGATATCGGCTCGTCATTCCATAGCGTAACGCTGAGGACGTCTTCTTCTTGTAACCAGTCTTTTGCAGCGCTAACCGCAGCTTGACTGGCAGCAACCTGTTCGTAGCTCCCGTCTGTACGCATGAAATGCCAGAATTCGCCATCGGTATATAGATATTGCATATCCAGGTCCACTACGTCCGCCGCTTCAATGGACTCGCCACTTTTGAAAGTCCGCTCCCAGACACGGCCCGACATTAGATTTCGGAACCTAACCCGATTGAAGGCTTGCCCTTTACCGGGTTTTACGAATTCATTCTGTAGAATCGAACAGGGTTCGCCTTCTAAAAGAACCTTCAATCCCGAACGGAATTCGTTAGTAGAATAGGTCGCCACGTGCTCTCGCCCAACCATAAACGCAAATGATACCGTCGATTCCACTTTCTTGGCAGGCCGAAACATGGCAAGCCGAGCTTTCGAATGCGGCTACCCACATCAAGGATCTAGCCGACATACTTGGACTTGCGCTAGATGGCGGCGAGTGGGATCCGAACCCGGCGTTTCCGATGCGAGTACCCATGCCATATATATCCCGTATGCGTCGGGGTGATCGCAGCGATCCACTTCTGCGTCAGGTCGCCCCCCGAATTGGCTGAAAAGATCGTCGCTGTCGGCTTCGAGCCCGATCCCTTACAGGAAGCATCGGCAACATTGGTCCCCGGTCTCATGCAGAAATACCGAGGCCGGGTATTAATTATCGCGGCTCAGAACTGTGCGGTGAATTACCGGGGTCTGTTTCCGGCGCAACTTCCCTTACACCCATCACCGACATGACCGCACCTTTCCAATGTTGGACTACGTGAGTGACGACCCATCCATCCGTGAAGTGATTTTGTACAGCGATGACCCCCTCATCGTGCCTGACGAGCGTCTGAACTCCCTTGTGGCAAAAATCGAGGACATTCCACCCATGAAACGGTTGCGAATCCATACCCGTCTTCCCCTAGTCATACCTCAAAGAATTACCGAGCGATTGATTGAGATACTCGTAAATACACACTCAAACAGTGTGGTCATTGCACATTTCAACCACCTAAATGAAATTGACGAGAATGTAGCCGTCGCATTTACATCATTGAATCAAACCGGCATAACGCTGTTAAATCAAAGCGTGTTACTCGCAGGTGTAAACGATAACGTTGCGACCCTACGTGGTCTATCTGAGGCGCTTTTTGAGGTTGGCATTCTCCCCTACTACTTGCGCTTGCCCGACCGCGTGACTGGAACCTCCCATTTCCATGTCGGTATTGATACTGCAGTCCGTTTACATAACGGGATTCAAAGTAGCTTGCCGGGATATCTCGTTCCCAAGTTAGTCCACGATAAACCGGGGCTACCGGCTAAGGAATTGATTACTTCTCATTCGTTCGCGTTAACGTCCGCGCAAAGGGACGCGCTCGAATGATCAAATAGCACTAGTGGCTCTACCAATTGCACCACTGAAATCATCGAGGAGCGATCGGCGAGCTCGGAAAATTATCGTTTTCGCCACGGAGGCAAGACTAGTTTGGTATTGGTGGTGTTGAGGGAAAAACTAGCAGACACGATTTCGCGATCTAAGTCACTTCTTGGCACGATTGCAGTTACGTATCTCATCGCCGTCTCTTTAGTGTTATCGATTTGGCATTTCACCGCGTCGGGACAAGCTCACACTCGGCTCGTCGCCTTTGGGAATACTTCTACACACCGTCTTTCGGAGCTTGCGGTGAAGCCACTTTTGAGTAACGACAGGTTTGAGCTCAGTACCCTTGTTAACGATATGGCCATGTTCAATGAAGTCGCAGGCATAAGTGTTTACAGCGTCGACAATCAGCTACTCGCGGTTGCTGGAAATTTCGCACCTCGTTCAACCCTGCCTACTTTTAGTCAAGAGGTCACTGTACAAGACACCGTAGCCGGTTACGTACGGATCATGATTAATCCCGATGCATTTCAGACTTCATTTTCCGACAAGTTTATGCGGTCCGTGTTGTGGTGCGCATCGGGCTTGCTCGCCTTGGTTGGCATCATGTTCGGGCTGTTGCTTCGAACCAACTTGTCAGAATCCGACGATTCTATGGAGGAAGGAGTTTCCTCGGAGGCGAGCGCCTTCATACTCGTAGTCAACGTGTTTAACCAGATTAGTCTCCCGGCCGAGGCGAGAGCCAGGGCGATGTCCATCGCTACCGCGCGCTCCAACCGGGTCGCAAACCTCTATGCCGCTCAAGCGACTCCACTGGCGGGAACCGGTGTCGCCCTAGCCTTCGACCAAACGGACGCTCACGATCGAAGCTTTGAAGTCGTTTGCGCCGCTCTGCTACTCGGCAGAGCGCTCGACGCGATGAACCATGACCACTACACCGAAGAACGACCGGAGATCCGTTTTCGATTCGGACTGCATGTCGGACCCGTCTGTACGACGCTAGACGAACTGCTGTCTACCGACAATGGCCGTGATACGGTCCTACTTTCGGCATTGGCCTCCGACGGTCATCTCGCCGTTAGCGAGGATGTCATGGCCAGTATCACACGTACCGAACGAATTATCGGACACATTACAGATAATCCGGCTGCGGCTGGTCTGATTTCGACGTCTCGTCGATATCATTTGGTCGAGAGGGTTGCTCCAGCGTACCAATCACTGATCGAGCGTCAAGCCGAGCTCATCATTGCCCAGGCGTTATAAGGTTTGACATTGGGATCGTTAAACGGCTAATGCCGCTCAACCTCCACTTGGTCAATCTTCTGAAATCCACGCGGCAACTTGCGCCCACGGCGTGCGCGCTCGCCCAAATAATTTTGCATGTCTCGGACTCGCAAACCCAGGTGACGCTGACCGGCTCGCAAGATCAACCGATCACTTTGTCCAAAGGTGGTGAGCCCAATGATATATTCCTCTCGAGTCTTCAAACTCGCGATCGGAATATTCATCAGCTTGCTTCCCTTACCTCGGTTGAGCTTGGGAACCTGACTTAATTCAAACACGAGTAATCGGCCCGTATTTGTAATGACCGCTACCAACGTGTCGTCACCCACAATCAACGGCGGCAACGCAACGCTCCCGTCAGGCACATTGAGAACCGCTTTCCCCGATCGATTCTTAGTGGCCATTTCCTTCAATGGGCCGACAAAACCGTAACCTGCATCAGATCCCAATAGCACATTTACATCGCCCGCAGCCAGACCGACAAATCTAGCTTCTGGTGGCGGATTCAACCTACCCGTCAACGGTTCTCCCTGACCGCGTGCCGAGGGTAACGTTCGACACTGCAATGTATACACGCGACCTGTCGAATCGAATAAGACGCAGTTCTCGTTGAGCCGACTGCGAACGGCGGCGGCAAAGGTGTCTCCCGGACGATACACGAGGTCTTCGGGATCCATCTCGTGACCTTTAGCAGCGCGTATCCAACCTTTAGCAGACATAATCACCGTCACCGGATCGTTACTGATTAGATCTTCGTCCGTGTACGCGACCGCCTCTTCTTCGACCGAGATGACAGACCGCCTTGCGTCGCCATACTCTTTAGCTACTGCCTCTAACTCGTTCTTGATCAGCGTTTTTAGTCGCGCTTTGGAATCAAGTATTTTCTTGAGGTTAGTGGATTCATCGCGCAACTCTTGACGTTCGATCTCGAGTTTCTCTTCTTCAAGCTTGGCGAGTTGCCTAAGCCGAAGGTCGAGAATTGACGTTGCCTGCACTTCCGATAATTTAAATTTCTTGATCAGCTCGCTTTTTGGGTCTTCTTCTTCGCGAATGATCCGTATGACTTCGTCCAAATTGAGATACGCTAGGAGCAGCCCTTCTACAGCGTGTACCCGCTCTTTGATCCGTTCGAGCCGGTATTCGATGCGACGCTGCACTGTTTCCTGCCGGAACTTAAGCCACTCTTTAAGCAATTCTTTGAGGTCAAAAACGCGAGGTCGTTTGTCCAAGCCGATGATGTTGAAATTCATTCGGTGACTCCGCTCAAGATCCGTGGTTGCAAATAGATGTTTCATCAGACGATCTATATCGATCCGATTCGAGCGGGGTACCAAGATCAAACGCGTCGGATTTTCGTAATCGGATTCATCGCGAAGATCGACGAGCATGGGCAGTTTTTTTGCCTGCATTTGCTGGGCAATTTGCTCAAGCACCTTAGCTGGTGACACTTGGTAAGGTAGCGCAGTTATCACTACCTCGCCCTGCTCACGGACGTACCTAGCCCGGGTCCGAACTGATCCACGTCCGGTTTCATAGGCATCTTTGAGTTCGCGTTGATTACTGATAATCAGCGCCTCTGATGGGAAGTCGGGCCCCTTAATGCAACCTAGAACATCGCCTATGCTCGCTGACGGGCGGTCCAACAACAAAACACTGGCTGCAACTACTTCTTTGAGGTTGTGAGGTAGAACGTCTGTGGCCATACCCACAGCGATTCCAGTACTACCGTTCAACAGAACGAAAGGAATACGTGCTGGAAGTATGTCGGGTTCAACTCGGGTTCCGTCGAAGTTGGGAGAAAAATCGACGGTCCCTTGATCTACCTCCGTGAGCAGTAATGACGCGTGATTTGCTAAACGCGCCTCCGTATAACGAGCTGCCCCAAAAGACTTAGGATCGTCGGGCGCTCCAAAATTACCTTGTGGGTCCACCAGCGGATACCGAAACGAAAAAGGTTGGGCCATCAGCACCATGGCTTCATAACAAGCGGTATCTCCGTGTGGATGAAATTTTCCGGTGACTTCACCCACGGTTCGCACGGATTTCGCAAACTTGGCTTGATGATTAAGTCCCATTTGCGACATTGCGTAGACGATTCTCCTCTGGACCGGTTTAAGTCCGTCTCCGACGTGAGGCAGCGCGCGGTCATTGATCACGTACATCGAATAATCAAGGTATGCCTTTTCTGTATAAGAACGCAGGGGTACAACTTCGATATCGCCACTGGAATCTAACGTCATCGTTTCCCTCCGTTCGGATCTGGATTAGTCAATCGAGGCTTGGTCCCCTTTCGCCTCAAGCCATGTACGACGGTCGTGGGCTCGTTTCTTTGCGAGCATCATGTCCATCATTTCGTGCGTTTTGCTAACGGAGTCAACGGTAAGTTGCACCAGTCGTCGGGTATCCGGAGCCATCGTGGTTTCGCGCAATTGAATGGCGTTCATCTCAGCGAGACCCTTGAAACGCTGCACTATGGGGGAACCGCGTTTTTTCTCCGCAGCAAAAGTGTCAAGAATCCCTTCTTTTTCGAATTCGTCTAGCGCGTAGAAGACCTCTTTACCTAAGTCAATGCGATACAACGGCGGCATCGCGATATAGATATGCCCGGCCATCACTAATGCCTTAAAGTGCTTCAAAAAAAGTGCGCACAGGAGCGTCGCAATATGGGCGCCATCAGAATCTGCATCTGCAAGCACACACACTTTGCGATAGCGCAGTCCATTCAAATTGTCATCACCTGGTACCACACCAATCGCGATCGATATGTCGTGCACTTCCTGCGACGCGAGGACCTGAGAACCATCGATTTCCCAGGTATTGAGAATTTTGCCCTTCAACGGCATCACCGCTTGGAACTCGCGGTCTCGTGCCTGCCTTGCGGAACCGCCCGCTGAATCTCCCTCAACCAAAAACAATTCCGAACGGTCGGGGTCTTGCGACGTGCAATCGGCAAGTTTCCCTGGCAGTGAAGGGCCAGCAGTGATCTTCTTCCGCACGACTTTCTTACTTGCTTGAATTCGTTGCTGTGCGTTGGCGATCGCCAATTCCGCGATCCGTTCTCCATCACCATGATGCTCGTTCAGCCAGAGACTAAAGGCATCTTTGGCAATACCGTTAACGAAAACAGCTGATTGACGAGACGACAAACGTTCCTTCGTCTGCCCCGTAAATTGGGGTTCTGCTAACTTAGTGGAAAGCACATAAGTGCATTGATCCCACAAATCTTCGCCCGTCAACTTGATCCCTCGAGGCACTAAATCGCGAAATTCACAAAATTCTCGAAGTGCCTCGGCGAGTCCACTACGTAATCCATTGACGTGGGTTCCACCTAGTGGAGTGGGAATCAAATTGACGTAACTTTCGGTGATGAGATCGCCACCATCGATCACCCATTGCAACGCCCATTCCGCTGCTTCCTGATTACCTTCAGCCTTGTGTACAAAAGGTTCTGTCGGAATGCGCTCGCCATCGAGTCCCGATCCCAGATAACTTCGCAGACCGTCCTCGTAACACCATGTTTGGGTATCGGCCTGGCCTTTCTTTTCCTCGACTGAAAAACTCACGGTGAGGCCCGGGCACAAAACCGCCTTCGCATTGAGCAGGTGACGTAAAGGATTTTCCGCTATTCGCGTCGTGTCGAAATAGGCCTCGTCTGGAAGGAAGTGAATGCGCGTACCGGTGTTGCGCTTGCCGACCGCATCGATTTCTTTCAAGACATTCATTGGCTTGCCGCTTTCAAATCGCTGTGAATACAGCTTTCCATCGCGCTTGACGTCTGCAATCAGCCACTTGGATAACGCGTTGACCACAGAAACTCCGACCCCGTGTTGACCACCTGAATAATTGTAATGCTCGTTATCAAACTTCCCCCCGGCGTGGAGCTTAGTCAAAATGAGTTCAACCCCCGAAATCTTATGTTCCGGATGAACGTCGACGGGCATACCTCGACCATCATCGATGACCTCAATGGATCCATCCGCGAACAACGTCACTTCGATCTCCCGCGCGTGCCCTACCAACGCTTCGTCGACGCTGTTGTCGACAACTTCTTGTACCAGGTGATTAGGACGTGACGTATCGGTATACATGCCCGGTCGACGACGGACGGGATCAAGCCCGGATAAAACTTGAATGGACTCAGCAGAATAAACTTTCGCCATCAGTGTTTCGTGTCTTTCAGATCCAGACTCATTTCAAAGCCATACGCTCTATCGACACGCGTCTCTATCGAACCCTGCGTATTGAGATCAAGCCAACGATAGCCAGGACTTGTGGATTCGACCGTGAATCGTTTCGGATCAGATCCGAATTGAAAACAGGTAGCCGGTGACGCCAAGAAACGAGTTTCACCCACTGTGTGGTCGAACTCTTGATGAATATGACCGAAGACGTAACCTCGAGTTTGTTCGTCGTTTACCAACGCCTCAACCAATTCATCACCGCCTACAATACGGTGTACGTCGAGCCAAGGCGTCCCGATCTCGAGGGGCGCGTGGTGACCGACCACTAGGACCGGACCGGAATCCTGGGTAATTTCGTTGATTAACGAAATGATCTGGGCTTCATCGACACGGCCACCCACCTCATCATCCACATGGGTGTCGATCCCTACTATGTGCCACCCTTTCAGGTCTAACGAGTCCGTCGGCAATTCCTCCCGAAACGTGGCTCCAATGTCGTGATTGCCGGGAACACACAAGATCGGTCCGTCGAAGAATTCGTGCACAAGATGTAAGAACAACCGATACGTTGCTGGTTCTGCCAACTGCGCGATATCACCGCTACCAATCAACACGTCCGGGCGCCCCTGCAAAAACGCCTGGCTGAATACTGCCCGCAGACTGTCGTACGTATTAATTCCGAGAAGAGTGCCGTCTGCGCCAGGAAACAGATGGGTGTCCGTTACCTGCAATACCTTCAGCGGTTCACCCACTATCGGTTTTTCGTTAATCGGTATTCCCTATCAAGCTTCTGGACGTTCCTCTCTTTATTGGACCGTCACGGTTCGGCCATAAGGTATTTCGCTCGATACTCCAAACGTCAAACAAAACCCGAGAAATTCGCCTAAGAACCGATTAATTTGCTTTTTCTCGTCCCTTTGACGCATTTTCGGATTGGGGTAGTCATAAATCGCTTTGAAGCGCCGTTGGTTCTGAATCTCTATAACCTCCGCGGACTTCGCATCGTGATACACGCGAATACGAATACGGTTGGAAGGTGCCACAGATGAAGCTTCTTGGGTCAATAAAATAACCGAGGTATATCGACTTCGTTCGAGCACGCTCATGCGAACGTTTACGACTTCTTCTCCGAAACAAAGCAATAGATCGCGATGATCAACTTGGTCATAGTCCGGAAATAACTTGATTACTCGCACATAGTTTTGATCACACTCGACCATGTGTTCGACGAGATCGATCTTGTAGCGACGGGGTTTTCTCACAGACCCGTATAACTTTACCTTTGAAGCATGGATTCTAACTGCAGCCCCGCGAGGTAGAAAGTAGAAAGCACCTACAGAATCAAATGTAACCTTGACGTTACCATTCGCTTGTAGTAAATGTAACGCATAGGTTACATTTTTAGTGAGCTTAGTACTTGTACATCAACGGCACAATCAACATCCAAGGCCTCCGTCGCAATTCGATCAAAGGTCGGTTATCGACCGGACAGCCGCGTTCCCGCTTATTTGGTAGAATCGCCCGCTTGCCCTGCGAAGTGCGTCAAATGAAGTTCTCTATCACAACCGTCATCTTGCTGATGTTAGGACCAATGACTCAGGGCGCTAACCTCGAGGACGTCTATCGAGCCGCCAGGGATAACGACCCGGTTTTAGGCGGGGCGGTTGCTGGGCGGTTGGCGCGAAAACAAGGGGTGGTTCAATCGCGCGCATCGCTATTACCCACCGTATCGGCGACGGGGTCAAAATCTGAACAAACGCGTTCGTATGGAACTCGATTAGATATGAACCCGATAAGCCCGACCTTCGGGCAGACGTACAGACCCGAGGACGAAGACTTTGAGGGTCATAACTGGTCCGTTAACTTGCGGCAACCGATTGTCAATGTGGCGAATTGGTTTAATTGGCGTTCCGCTAAGGCACTCTCATCACAGGCCGATTCGGACTACCAAACGACTGAGTTGAATCTTTACACCAGAGTTGCCGAGGCGTATCTCAATATCCTCAGAGCACAAGCCCGCCTTGATTCAACCTTGTCAAGTGAGGAAGCTGTACAACGTCAACTTGAGCAAACACAGCAACGCTTTGACGTGGGTCTCGTCGCCATCACGGATGTACTTGAAGCGATCGCCGTGTATGACAATGCCGTCGTAAATCGAATTCAGTTCACTGGCGATCAGGGCATCTATTTCGAGAGCTTGACCACCATTACGGGGATAGGTTTCGACGCGATCGACCGTTTAAGCACCCGTTTACCCATCGTCAATCCGGACCCACGAGATGAAAACGAGTGGACCAACGTAGCATTGACGAGAAACCCGCAGCTCCAATCCGCCCGCGATGCATTACGATCAGCAGAGAGTAGCTTACGTGCGCGTCTCTCTGGGCATCTACCCACGGTGGACTTTAGCGCTGGTTACAACGAGAGCTTCTCGGGTGGGCTTTCTTTCTTTGGAAATCGAACCTCTGGCAACACGTATTCGCTCTCCGCTTCCATGCCTATATTTCAAGGTGGCGTCGTACATTCCCGGTTCACGGAACAACGACACCGCGTGCAGGAGTCGAAAGAACGATTGCGAGAGCGTGAACTGACAACGACGAGAGATACACGAAATTATTTCCGCGCAGTAATGACGGATGTGGCTCGTGTCGAGGCACGCCTCAAGGCGATTAAATCAAGGGAGTCGGCTGTCGAAGCTGTCCGAACCGGGTACGAGGTCGGAACTCGTAATATTGTCGAGTTGCTACAGGCACAACAAAATTTATTTTCCTCTCAGTACGACTATGCAGACTCAAGATACAACTACATTCTCAATCTGTTGCGGCTTAAACAAACGACCGGTGTCCTGTCTGAAGAAGACATCCTGGAAATCAGCGAATACACGGACGCCAGCAATCCCGTGCGAAAACTGACGACGTTATCCGGACGTTAACCGTCCTCCGCTAGTCCGACCTTAAACGCGCGAGCCGATGACTGAGGTCGGTGGTAATCTGCCCAATTGCACCTCGGTTGTTAGAAACCACCTGACACGCAGCTTTCCCCTCGGCCTCTCTTCGTCCCGCATCCCCAAGTAAGGCGTCAACACAATTGGCTAGTTCGTTTGCGTTATACGCCAAATGCAAACAACCAGCCGTTTCGAACCGATGTGCGACTTCGGCAAAATTGATGCGATTTGGACCCATCACCATGGGCACACCATGTATTGCCGCTTCAATCGGGTTATGACCTCCCGTGTCGTCGAGACTACCGCCAATAAATGCAACTTCGGCCGCAGCATATAGATAAATTAAGGATCCCATTTCGTCGCCCACCAACACATCCGCGGACTTCGGATCGCCCGTCAAGGTTGTGACTTCGAATCCGTAAGCCTGTGCCAAACCGACGACTTCCGAAGCCCTCGGTGGATGGCGGGGCACCATAATTAACGATAAATCGCCGTGTTCCTGAAGCAATTGCTTATGGGCTTCCAGGACCACTTCCTCTTCGCCTGGATGGGTACTACCCGCGATCCAAAACCTCTTGCCGTATCCCCAATTATTCTCGAATTCGGTCCGTCGTGACTCGATATCGGATGGAAATTCAATATCGAACTTCACGTTTCCCGTCACGCTCAAGATCTCTCTATCAACACCCAATGCCGCAAAGCGGTCCGCCGTACCTTGGTATTGGCAATAAATGTGCGTCATGCCGGATACAACATTGCGCGTAAGAGCAGCCAGACGCTGATAGCCGATGGCCGAACGTGCCGAAAGTCGGGCGTTGACGAGGTAGACCGGAATGTCTCGCCGTCGACACTCGCGAATGGTGTTCGGCCATAATTCAGTTTCCATAAGCACTAGAGCCCTAGGTTCCACCCGGTCCATAAACCGTCGCACGGCTGTCGGGAAGTCGTAGGGGCAATAACAGTGTTCCACGTCAGCACCCAAGTGTTTACGTACTTCGACCGAACCGCTAGGGGTTGTTGTAGTCACCAAGAAGGGCACGTCTAGCATGGTACGTTTGACAGCGCGAATTAACGGTACGGCACCACGCGTCTCTCCCGCAGATACCGTGTGAAACCAAACCACGTTCCGCGGTACCGACTCAGGGGCAAATCCTAAGCGCTCGCCTCGGCGCTCTCGGTATGCGGGTTCACGGTGACCCTGTATCCAGAGGCGCAGCCAAACAAACGGAAACGCCAGGCGGGACAACACGTTGTACATCAATGCCGACAAAGAAAGTCCTTCACGTTACGCCCGACCGCCCTTATACACCGGCGTAGAGTTACGTTCGAGCCTGCTATAAGGAACGTTATACAGACTGTTAGAATAGGCACCATGCCGCTTCGACTGCTGTCACCGGCTCATTGGCCGACATGGCTGCTGATCGCCGTGGCCTTTCTTCTCGTGCGTCTGCCCATACGTTCCCAGTTCCGGCTGGGCCGATTGATCGGGAATCTTTTTCGGCACGTTGGCGGAAGGCGGGCGCGAATAGCCGCAAAAAATATCGAACTTTGTTTTCCAGATCTCAACCAACATGAGAGACAACAGCTCTTAAACCAAGTTTTCGAATCCACTGGGATCGCTATTATTGAAACGGCATACACTTGGCTGCGGCCTGTAGATGCATTACTTCCACGGGTACGATTCCAGGGATTGGAGGTATTGGAAGCGGCCATGAATGAAGGCAAAGGAGTGCTTTTGGTGGGCGCTCATTTCGCTGTACTGGATCTCGGAGGCGCTTTTCTTGCAGCGCATTTTGACTTCGATTGCATATACCGGACGAGTCGAAATTCAGTAATTGACTACATCAGTTTACGACGTAGGAATTCACTTTACGGTCGCGTCATCGAACGAGGTGACATGCGCGCGATTGCTCGCCGCTTGCGTCAATCACGAACCATTTGGTACGCCGCCGATCAAGACAACGGCCGTCGGCATTCCGTATTCGCTCCCTTTTTTGGTATACCGGCAGCAACGATCAACGTAACCAGTCGTCTCGTCCAAATTTCGGGTTCGCCGGTTATTTTTATGAGCCATTTCAGAGACGAACTAGACTGTTCATGGTCGGTGCGTCTGCGTCGGATCGAGAATTACCCGACAGGTGATGAGGTCGCCGATGCAACTCTTATGAATCAAGTCATTGAGCGTGAGATCCGCACAGATCCCGCCCAGTACCTGTGGTTGCATCGACGTTTCAAGACCATGCCTGATGGAAACCGAATGTACTAGCCCGTCTAGCAGCTCAATTGGGTAGCGTTGGACATCAACCAGAATCCACCACCAAGACATGCCAATCTGAATGAGCATCACGTTTGCCGCGAACCTGGTCAAGATAGAGCGATTGAAGCCTCAAGGTTACCGAACCCGGTTTGCCATCGCCTATCACACGCCCATCGAGCTCGCGAATCGGCAAAACCTCAGCAGCCGTTCCAGTAAAGAACGCTTCGTCCGCAATGTAAACTTCGTCGCGTGTAATTCTGCGTTCGATGACGGGAATATTCTGTTCCCGAGCGAACACCAAGACTGTGTCGCGCGTAATACCCGGCAGGCACGACGTTAGTTCGGGCGTATGGATGACCCCGTTTTTTACGAGAAAAAAGTTCTCTCCACTACCCTCTGCAACGTAGCCTTCGTTATCTAGCAGCAACGCCTCGTCACAGCCGCTGTCTATTGCTTCTCGAAGAGCCATGATCGAGTTGATGTAGTTTCCATTTGCCTTTGCTTTACACATGGTGATGTTGACGTGATGCCTGGTGTATGACGACGTCCGGACGGTAATACCCTGTTCCCGAGATTGCGGATCAATGTAGTCTGGCCAAGGCCAACAAGCGATCGCGACATTCACAGTTAGTCCATCTGCTCGCAATCCCATGGCTTCGGATCCAAGGTATGCGATCGGACGTAAATATCCTTCATCTAAATTGTTGAGCGCAAAAACTTCTCGTTGCGCCGTGTTTAGATCCGACTCACTGAAAGGAATATCGAGCTGCAAAATCTGGGCAGAATCAAAAAGACGTCGCGTGTGATCGTGCAGCCTGAAGATGCAAGGCCCGTTCGATGTGGCATAGGCACGGACGCCTTCGAATACTCCAACCCCATAGTGCAACGTGTGGGTAAGTACATGCACCTTGGCTTCACGCCAATCGATCATTTCGCCGTTCATCCAGATCGCACCGTCACGATCCGCGAAGCTTGTTTCAGTAGCCATGCTTGCTCCGTAGTCCAACAGACAAGACTATCGCAATGGCGGCACGTAGACATCGAACTCATCTACGCATTCCCACAAGAATACCCTCGCGGTTCGCTTAGCTTCGGTGAATATGACCGTTAGACCGCCCGTTGAAATCTGTGCAGAATGCGAGTCTTCGGTTAAAGCAACGACCCAAATGAAACTCCCCAACACCATTGCCATGTTGCGAACACTCGTCAGCGAGCCCTCTACAAGCTCCATTTCAGCTTCAAGAGACCGAAGCAATCTAGCGGTCATCAATCATCTCGCGAATTGGCTTCAAGGCTTGAAGTTTACCGTCGACGTTCTACCTCTTCCCGACAAAGGAGGAAAAGCGAACCTGATCGCCACCTTAGGTACGGGCGAGGGTGGGTTGGTGCTCTCCGGCCACACGGATACGGTACCCTGTGACGAAAAATACTGGGACACGGACCCTTACACCCTCACCGAAATTGACTCTGTCGTCCACGGGCTCGGTAGCTGCGACATGAAAGGTTTCTTCCCGATCGCCCTAGAAGCAGCTTCGATTTTCCATGAGCATAAAATCAATAAACCGCTGACTATTCTCGCGACCTCTGACGAAGAGTCATCAATGGCCGGTGCGCGGCAGTTGGTGCGAGACGGGAGACCCAAGGCTGACGTTGCAATCATTGGTGAACCCACAGGATTGCAACCGGTCATTGCTCACAAAGGCGTTCTGGCGCTTTCCATTGTTTTAGAGGGCGCGGGAGGGCATGCGTCCAATCCAAGCCTTGGTTGCAACGCGCTCGACGCAATGCATGCTGTAATCGCAGAACTACTCATCTATCGTCAGGAGTTGGCTAGTGCATATACGAACTCGACTTTTGAAATCGATATTCCAACCCTTAATTTAGGTAGTTTGCATGCGGGCGATAGCCCCAATCGCATATGTGAAACGGCCGAACTACAAATTGACGTCAGACTTCTGCCCGAGATGGACATCGAAGCGATGATTGAGACCGTTCAACATCGTCTTGTCGAAACAATCGCGAGTTATGGAACGAAACTTTCGATCATCCGTATCAATGAGGTGCCGGCGTATCAGACATCTGGCGACGGCGATCTGGCAAAAACGTTGGCGGTCCTAAGCGGACAGTCCCTTGGGTCAGTGGCTTTTGGAACCGAGGCGCCGTTCTTGCAAAGCCTCGGGATGGAAACCGTCATCTTTGGTCCCGGCTCCATTGACCAAGCGCATCAGCCGAACGAGTACCTTGATTTAAGTCAGTTGCCACTCGCGCGCGCAACGCTAGAGAAAGTCATCCATCGTTATTGCACCTGAGTATTGTCTGATGCTCGACGAACTTAGTGGTGGTCATTGGCAGGCGTAGCCCACCGTGAGCGTGACGGGCCGCTGATCGCAGTCGCGACCAAACCGTACAAACTGAAGGCGCCCAAATTGCGTCCAACATGTTTGAGTTTCCCCAACTTGGGTACATACCAGTACCATCGCAAACTAACCGAACTTATAGGTCTACGTATGTCATGAGCAATAAAAGACCGTACTCATCCATCGTTGTCGACGGCGTCGAACAAGCGCCCAGTCGCGCCATGCTTTACCCCGTTGGATTCAGCGAAGCCGACTTTAAAAAACCCCAGATAGGCATCGCCTCGACGTGGAGCCGCGTGACCCCTTGCAATATGCACATCAACGAACTCGCGGAAATGGCGGCAAAGGGTGCTGATCAATCGGGCGCCAAGAGCGTGCTGTTTAATACCATCACTGTTTCCGACGGTATTTCCATGGGCACCCCAGGGATGCGCTATTCGCTGGTATCGCGCGAAGTTATCGCTGATTCCATAGAAACTGTAGTTGGTGCACAAGGTTTTGATGGCTTCGTTGCCATTGGCGGATGCGACAAAAATATGCCGGCGTGCGCAATCGCTATGGCCCGACTGGATCGACCAAGTGTCTTTGTCTACGGCGGTACAATTCAGACAGGAACGAATCGTCGTGACATCGTTTCAGTGTTCGAGGCCGTCGGTGCTCACGCCGAAGGTTCACTTTCGGATATCGAGCTGAAAGAAATCGAGCAAACTGCCATTCCTGGACCCGGATCCTGCGCCGGTATGTACACAGCCAACACCATGGCCTCGGCCATCGAAGCCCTTGGCTTGTCCCTGCCAAATTCTTCCGCCCAGGAAGCGGTTAGTGAACAGAAACGTCAAGATAGCTTCGACGCAGGCGCTGCAGTTTCATTGTTAATCGATCGAGGAATCAAACCATCCGATATCCTTAGCCGAGAAGCATTCGAGAACGCCATCGCGGTCACCATCGCTTTGGAAGGTTCCACAAATGCAGTCCTACATCTATTGGCGATCGCGCACGCGTCGAAGATTCCATTGGAACTCGACGATTTCACGCAGATCGGGAAAAACGTTCCTGTATTAGCCGACATGCGGCCTGCGGGTCAATATGCAATGTCAGAACTCATCCACATCGGCGGCGTCCAACCACTAATGAAAATGTTGCTAGACGCTGGCCTAATGCATGGAGATTGTCTAACGGTTACTGGTAAGACCCTTAAAGAAAACCTAAGAGAAGTTGAGCCGTATCCGGCGGATCAGGAAATTATTCGGCCCCTAACGAATCCAATCAAGAAAGACAGCCATCTCGTCATCCTCTATGGAAACGTGGCGCCAGAAGGCGCGGTTGCGAAAATCACAGGTAAAGAAGGACTCCGATTTACAGGAACAGCAAGAACGTTTCAGGGCGAAGAAGCCGCGAGGGAAGCAATCATGAATGGGACGGTACAATCAGGCGACGTAGTAGTACTCCGTTATGAAGGCCCCCGAGGTGGTCCCGGTATGCGCGAAATGTTAGGTCCTACCAGCGCGATTAACGGACGCGGTCTGGCCGGCAAAGTCGCGTTGATCACCGACGGTCGTTTTTCTGGTGGCTCATCGGGTTTCGTGGTTGGACATGTGACACCCGAGGCATTTGACGGCGGACCCATCAGCCTTATCCAAGACGGCGATGAAATCACCATTGATGCAGAAAAGAGAGAAATTAACCTCAGTATCCCTGAAACGGAATTCGCGCACCGCGCCGAAGTCTGGAGAGCACCCGAGCCTTACACCGATCGTGGAACACTGGCCAAATACGCCCGACTCGTTTCTTCCGCGAGTGAAGGTGCGGTGACGGATAAGTACCTCTAACGGACCGTTCAGGGATCGCCAGCTGCAATCTGTTCAGTGAGCCAACTAGCCTCGACTTTAATCACCACTTAAGCAGTGTCTATCGAATTGCACCGATCGATGACGACCTGGCGAATTTGTACGTAACCCCAGTAGCAAGCCTGCCCGATTCCGATTCCGATCGTATCCCAACATAGATCAAGGATTTCCGCTTGACGGTTCGGCGTGAACCCTTGCGCTACCTCTAACCCCCCAGAATAAAAGAGCATCCATATCGTGGGTATCCAAAGAACCCTGAACGCCCGCGTTGGCGGATTTCGATCCGTATCAAAGTGGGCCAGAGCGAGTGCGGCCGTCAGATAAGTGAACGCAAACACATGCAATCCGATATCGGAAAATCGGATGACTTCTGGGTAAGGATCCGGCATGAGCGCCAAGTACGTACAAATCGCTAGCGGTATCCAAAACGCCGCTCTGTAAATCGTCGGTCTATAGTTCATCGCGCGGTTTGTTCGTGCACAAAATCGACCAACCGCTTAACGTTATCGACCGGCGTCTCCGGAACAATCCCGTGACCCAAATTAAATATATGGCCGGCACGTCC
>JAYGFA010000068.1:0-5144 GCA_046582115.1 Pseudomonadales bacterium
CGACGCTCTTCCGATCTGTCCGCGAGGCGGTCGAGAGGATCCCCCAGGTGCGCCCGTAACTTTCCGGTGGGACCCACTGGCCGATCAGCTTGGTGAGGGCCGGCCAGCCGCCGGCTCGCAGCAGCTGGAGGCAAAAAATGAAGAGCACGAAGGCGGAGAAGCTGGCCGAGTAGCCCATGGCTGCTGTCAACGAGGCCACGGCCCCAAGCGCCACGAGGAGCGTCAGGCGCCCTCCAAAATGGTCGGCGACGAAGCCGGTGAGCAACTTACCCACCAGACTGCCGAGGGCTGCGTAGCCGAGAATGTCCCCAATATGGGTCGTCGTTAAAGATAAGTCCGGATCCTCGACGAGCGCGGGGCTCACGGTCGTAAAGGCCGTCCTGCAGAACATCAGCATCAAGTAGCCGATGTACATGCAGACAATGACCGTGATTTGTTCTCGCCTGGTCGTTTGCATCAGGGCCTTTTTAGCCTTCCGATACTCAGCGATGCTGGGGATGGTCTATTTGCTGTGGTAGGGGGTGTTTCGGAAGCCATAGGTGCCAGCTTCAATCCAAAACCTCATTCAATCAACCTGCGTGCCATCACGCCGCATGTAACCAAAGCCAATTCATACCATTGCGATTTGTATTAAAGAGATTAAAGCTTCTTCCTCAGTCAGCATAACGTTACTCAGCCGCAACTTTGTTTCCTAGGCCAAAGACCTTGTGGATGGCTCGTACCGCCAATTCTAAATATCGCTCAGCAATGACCACAGATATCTTAATTTCAGAAGTAGAAATCATTTGGATGTTGATATTTTCTGCCGCCAGCGCATTAAACATTTGAGTCGCCACTCCCGCATGCGAGCGCATGCCCACGCCAACTACCGAAACTTTGACGATCTCGTTGTCGCCAATGACATCTCGGGCGCCTAGACCCTCGAGCAGATCGGTGAGTATTCCCTTTGCAGCGTCATAATCTCGGCGTTTCACTGTAAAGGTTAAGTCGGTGGTGCCGTCCGAACCGATGTTCTGCACGATCATATCGACTTCGATTGAAGCGTCTGCGATGGGACCCAAAATCGTCGATGCTACGCCCGGGACGTCGGGAACCCCGACCACAGTTAATTTAGCTTCATCGATAGCGTGGGCAATACCTGACACAACCGGTTGTTCCATATTCGCGTCCTCAAACGTGATTAGGGTGCCTTGCCCCTCGGTAAAACTCGAGAGTACGCGCAGCGTAACACCTGAGTTGGCCGCGTATTCAACGGCACGAGGGTGGAGGATCTTTGAGCCCAGGCTCGCCAATTCCAACATTTCTTCATACGAAACAAGTTCCATTTTCTGTGCGTCGTCGACGATCCTCGGATCCGCGGTATAGACGCCATCAACGTCCGTGTATATGCGGCATTCATCCGCGTTTAATGCCGACGCGATGGCCACCGCACTCGTATCCGACCCGCCGCGGCCGATGGTCGTGATATCGCCTCCTGCATCGACACCCTGAAAGCCCGCCACGACCGGTGTAATTCCCGCACCCAAGTCATCCTTAAATCGCTTTGTTTCGATCGACTCGAAACGGGCTTTAGTATGATTTGCATCGGTGACGATCGGCACCTGCCAACCTAGATACGACCGCGCTTTGTAACCCAATTGATCCAGCGCCATTGCTGTTAGAGCCGCTGAAACCTGTTCACCAGACGATAACAACACATCCATTTCCCGGGTCTTTGGTTTAAAGGATAGCTCCTGCCCCAAACGTTCCAGCCGATTAGTCTCGCCAGCCATCGCCGAAACAACTACGACGACGTCGTCGCCGGCTTCCCGTCGCGTCGCCACGGTTTGGGCGACGGCCCGAATCCGATCCAGGCTGCCTACCGACGTACCACCGTACTTGTGAATATAGAGAGCCATCGATCCAACTACAGTCGTTCGCTAACCCAGACGGCAACCGAATCGAGCGCGCGCTCTAGGGCGTCTGGTTTGTCCCCACCCCCCGCTTTAGCCATATCGTCTCGGCCGCCGCCTCGAGCACCCACCTGCACGCCTATATGACGTACCAAGTCGCCGGCCTTTAGTCGTTTCGTGAGCTCTTTGGAAACGCCGCAAACTAGGCCTACTTTTCCGTTATCTAGGTATCCCAGCGCTACCACACAACTGCCTAGCCGCTCCCGCAAACCATCGAACAGGGACATTACGGCCTCCGAATCGCCCGTAACTTTCGCGCTTACTACCTTGATCCCTTGGACCTCGATTGCGCCAGCCGCGAGCTCGACACTTTCTGACTGTGCCGAACGCGAGCGCAACGTCTGGACTTCTTTTTCAAGTCGGCGGTTGGTATCTGCAAGTACCTTAACTTTGTCGGCAAGTTCGTCGCGGGAGCCATGAACGACATCCGCTACGGCATCAAGTTGCTGTTCAATAGTCGCAACGCGAACCAATGCACTTCGTCCAGTGACTGCTTCAATACGACGGATACCCGCAGCAATACCCGACTCCGAAACAATACGCAGCAATCCAATATCACCCGTCCGAGCAGCGTGCGTTCCGCCACAAAGTTCGACCGAAAAATCGCCGCCCATGGAAAGTACTCGAACATCTTCGCCGTACTTTTCACCAAAAAGAGCGAGCGCACCACGCGCTAAGGCATCGTCATAGCTAAGTTGTTCGGTCACCACCTCTGAATTTTCGCGAATGTGGTCGTTGACAATCCGTTCAATCGACGCGACTTCCTCGTCCTCAAGCGGCTCAATATGCGAAAAATCAAATCGCAGACGCTCGGCATCGACGAGGGATCCTTTCTGCTGTACATGGTCTCCAAGAACCTGCCGTAAAGCCGCATGTAACAAGTGGGTGGCTGAGTGATTACGCGCGATATCGTTACGTCGGTCTGCCAGCACCTCAGTGTCAGCCGCGTCCCCTACAGATAGCTCGCCACTTTCTACCGAACCGTAATGGAGATGTTGGCCGCCACCCCGCGTGGTTTCGGCAACAACAAACGTTGCGCCCGATGTTTGGATGGAACCCGCATCACCCACCTGCCCACCAGATTCAGCATAGAAAGGGGTCCGATTCAGGATGACCACGCCCGCCTCACCTGCTCTGAGCGCGTCTACTTCTTCGGTATTGTCGTCGCTGTACCGATACAACCCAATGATTTCGCTATCGGCTACCAGACCGTCATAGCCTAAAAATTCGACATCTCCCTCGATGTCGATACGCTGTTCCAATGTGCTATCGAACCGACTCGCAGCACGACCGCGCTGACGCTGAGCCGTCATCAACTTCTCAAACCCTTCCTCATCAATCTCCAAACCTCGCTCTCTTGCCACATCAGCGGTGAGATCGGCGGGAAAACCGAACGTATCGTATAGCTTAAAAACAACCTCGCCGGGTATCCGGTTTTCGGCCAATTGTTCAATTGCCGATTCAAGTATCGCCATTCCCTGACCTAACGTATTGGCGAATCGCTCTTCCTCAGAAAGAAGGGTCTTTTCGATATGAACCATCTCTTTGGAAAGTATCGGATACACATCACCCATCGAGTTCACCAAAGGTTCAACCAAGAGGTGAAAGAACGGTTCCCGTATATTTAGTTTGTTCCCATGGCGCAATGCGCGCCGAATGATGCGGCGCAACACATAATTTCTATCCTCGTTTCCCGGGATTACACCATCCGCGATCAAGAATGCGGCAGACCTTATATGATCGGAAATCACGCGAAGTGAAGGATTATGAAAAACGGTCCGTTTGTCCGAAAAACCAGCAATTTCACCGGCTCGTCGTATCACATCGTGAAAAAGATCAATCTCGTAATTACTATCAACGCCCTGTGTGAGCGCGGCCACCCGCTCAAGTCCGAGACCGGTATCGACTCCTGGGGTTGCCAGGGGAGACAGTGATCCGTCCGTGGCACGATCAAACTGGGGAAAGACCAAATTCCAGAATTCGAGAAATCGAATGCCGTCCTCGTCCGCCGATCCCGGCGGTCCACCAGCAAGCTCGGGGCCCTGATCAAAAAATATCTCAGTGTCTGGCCCACACGGTCCCGTTTCACCCATCGCCCAGAAGTTATCCTCTAGATCGATCACGCGATTTTCGGCCAAGCCGATTTTTCGAGTCCAAATAGCGCGCGCGTCATCATCCGTCGGGTGGACGGTTACCCACAAACGATCTTGCGGCAACATCAAAACGTCAGTAACGAATTCCCACGCCCAGCTAATTGTTTCTTCCTTGAAATAATCGCCAAAGCTGAAGTTCCCAAGCATTTCAAAAAGGGTGTGATGTCGCGCCGTATACCCAACGTTCTCCAAGTCGTTGTGCTTTCCACCTGCACGGACACAACGCTGACAAGAAACAGCACGCGAATAGTCTCTCGTTTCCCGTCCGAGTAGCGCGTCTTTGAATTGAACCATTCCGGCATTGGTAAAGAGCATCGTGGGGTCGTTCGTCGGGACGAGCGAGCTAGACGGAACGACGCGATGATCGCGTTCGCCAAAAAAGTTGAGAAACGCGGAACGTAGATCAGCGGTTCGCATGAAATCGGGAATCCCGTTTAAAACGGCGGGCAAGTATACGCCGATTGCCTTGGACCTGAAGATTACCTAGCGGTATCCGCGCTACCCGTGTTGTGGACCCAGGCTCCGGTATATGATTTCTGCTGCATACCCTCTCCCCGCTAAAAATCTCGCCCGTTTACCCCAGTCGCGGGGATTCGCCTTGCTACCACCTAATGAACGTTGCCCGAACTTCTTCTCGAGGGCACGTTCCGCACGAGAAATCCAAAACGTGTCGTCGTAATGAAGGTATTGGTCAATCAGTTCGTCCTCGATTCCGCGCTCACGCAGCGCTGCCAACACTTTCATCGGACCGTCACCTCGATTGATACGACTGCGGACAAAGACTTCAGCATAGCGAGCATCAGAGACTAGATCCGAGTCTCGAAGACTGGAAACCACATCGTCGATACAGTCGGAGGGAAACTTCTTACGCGCGAGCTTGCGCCGTAGTTCGAAGATCGAATGTTCGCGCTGCGCCAGCAGCTTAACGGCGACCTGATAGGCGTCTTGAGTCTCCTCAGCGGATTTCATACCAACCTATCGGACTATCCGGTGTTTTCTATGCTCGCCAGCTCGCCCTTATCATCTATCGCAGCACCCG
>JAYGFA010000089.1:0-8841 GCA_046582115.1 Pseudomonadales bacterium
AATGCTTACCTTATGCTTACCTGAGTTTTAATTTTCGACGAACGAAAATTCAATAGCTAATAACTATTTGAAATCACTAAGGATATTTGGTCGGGACGGCAAGATTCGAACTTGCGACCACTTGACCCCCAGTCAAGTGCGCTACCAGACTGCGCTACGCCCCGAGCAAGGGATTATACACTTCGAAAATCGTGTTAACGGACGCGATGCTCTTCGACCAGCGCCTCGTTCAAATGGATTCCAAGTCCAGGCGTCTCGGTCACCAAGGCGACACCGTCAGCAAACTCCTCATGCGGCTCGACTAATTCGGAACGCCAACTCACCTCACCCCACTGCAACTCCAAACTTTCAATATTTTCGCTGCATGCGGCAACTTGAATGGTGGCAGCTGTGGCAACCGGACCACAGGCGTTGTGTGGAGATACCGTTAGTCCATTGGCTTTGGCGATTTGCGCGATACGCAAAAACTCAATGAGACCGCCGCAGTGCATAACATCGGGCATGACCACGTCCACCGCTTGCTGCTCACACAAACCAGCAAATCCCTCTACACCACAGCTGAGTTCTCCCCCGGCCAGTCGCTGAGGAATGTGTTCGCGTATACGCTTGGTCGTTTCGAGGTCAGAGATCGCAACTGGCTCTTCGTACCAATCGAGATCAACGACCACTAACCGTTCCGCGACGTCGATGGCTTCGTCATAGTCAAAATAACTGTGGCAATCGACCTTGAGTGAGACCGAAGATCCCACGGTTGAACGCATCTCTTTCATAGCTTCGATCCCCAGATCAATAGCCCACTCTCTGTTCTGCAGCCCCGCAGACGCAAGCGGTAAACCATCGAAGGGTGCTGCTTTGAGCGACGTAAACCCGGCTGCGCACGCTAGTTTAGCGTTGTCAGCAAAACCACTTGGCGTACGGTGAGTCGTCCGGCGATTTATATTGGCGTACACGGGAATAGAACGATCGTTGATTCCCCCGAGGAGTGCATGCACCGGTGCATCTTTTACTTTGCCTAGAACATCCCACATCGCTTGCTCTATCGCACTGTATGCAGTCGCGGACAACAGCCCGCCCGCACAAGCCTTAGACCAACCCGCGTGTCGAAACGCGTTGATGTCGAACGGAGACGTGTCGTGAACCATATCGAAAAACGTAGCGAGCTCACTGAGCGACATCGCAGAGCCCAGTGAACATTCCCCTAAACCAGTATATCGGTCGTTTGTCGTCAAACGAATAACGAGCCATGTTGTCCGATCACTAACCTTGATAGGTATTGTGTCGAGACCAGTGATCCTGAGTTGACTCAAGAAAAAGCCTTAAAGAATCGAGAAGGCATTTACGACTTCAAATTCTGGAGTACATCTTCTAACTCAGAAATCATCTGCTTTACTAACAATCGAAACTGTGTTTGATCTTCTTTCGCATCGTCGCCTGAAAGACGCTGGCGTGCGCCGCCAATGGTAAATCCCTGGTCGTATAGCAGGGATCGTATCTGGCGAATCGTCAGGACATCCTGTCGTTGGTAGTACCTTCGATTTCCGCGCCGCTTTACGGGCTTAAGCTGCGTAAATTCCTGCTCCCAATACCGCAACACATGCGGTTTAACATCACACAACCGACTCACTTCACCGATGGTGAAATATCGCTTACCGGGAATCGGTGGTAATTCGCTAGTCTGACTCTGGTCCGGCATGCACCTCAACTCGAGCTTTCAATTTCTGTCCTGGGTGAAACGTAACAACACGGCGCGCGGAAATGGGAATTTCGTCACCCGTCTTTGGATTCCGGCCTGGTCGTTCTCGCTTATCACGGAGATCGAAGTTCCCAAAACCGGAGATCTTGACCTGCTCGCTCCGTTCCAATGCTATCCGAATCTGATCGAAGAATAGTTCGACTATTTCTTTTGCTTCGCGTTTATTCAATCCAAGTTCGTCGAATAAACGATCTGCCATCTGTGCTTTCGTCAAGGCACTCATCAGCTTCTCTCCGGTCTCGCCAGGTCGTCGAATACCCGCCTCAACACTTTGATGACTAATGCGTTTGCAATGGCGGCAATAGTCGGACGTGTTATCGCAACCGAGCCCCGACTTCTTGCTCTAAGGCTACAACGGCTTTCTCCACTAGGGCACCGACGTCCGAATCTGTCAGCGTCTTAGCGGGATCTTGGAAGGTTAACCCTACCGCTAGGCTTTTTTCAATAGAATCAATACCTTTGCCTTTATAGACGTCAAATAACCTGAACTCAACTAAAAGCTCACCGACGGCGTCTCGTATCAATTTTTCCACAGATTCGCTGGTCACCGACTCATGCACGACCAATGCTAAATCCCTGCGTATACTTGGATAACGGGACACTTCGTCGTGACGGCGTTGGCGATTCAACAACAACGGCTCGACATCACATTCGAAAAGAAACACGTCCCCGTCAATGTCGAGTTTACTTTGCAGTTCTGGACTGAGTCGCCCCAGCGTCCCAACAACGTCATCATCGATACAAATATCTGCGCTTTGGCCGGGATGGAAGGCCGACCGAGTCGACACGATAAACGTAGCGCTTCGACCACCCGTAGCAACCAGCCGTTCAACGTCTCCTTTGATATCAAAAAAGTCCGCGATCTTTGCCGGCTGCGACCAATTTTCTGGATCCTTTAGTCCCCATAACACACCACCGATGCGAAACCCCTGCGTTAGGTTATCGCCATCGGCAGTGAAACATTGACCGTATTCAAACAATCGAATCGACCTACTCTGCCTTACGACGTTAACAATCAACGCGTCGACCAGGCCCGGTATTAAACTCGTCCTCATCACGGATTGTTCGTTCGACATGGGGTTCCCAATCACCTGAGCCGGGGAGTCGGGAGAGAAGAGATCGTGGCGCTCGGGACTGATAAAGCTATAGGTGATCGCTTCGTTGTATCCCAAATGAACCATGAGTCTGCGGAGATCAGCTGGAGTGATCCGATCACGATGAGACGGTTTTAGCGGTAACGCCGTGAGTGCTGTACGAATGGGAATAGCGTCGTATCCGTGAATGCGACAAACCTCTTCGACCAAGTCCTCCTCGATGGCAATATCAAATCGGTGACTTGGCGATGTAATTTCCCAACCGTCAGCGGCTTGCGTTGGCGCCAGTTCAAGACGTTCCAAAATGCCGAAGACCTCGTCGTCTTCGATTCTCTCGCCTAATAGATGTTCTAGTCTCTCTCTGCGTAGCGTGAGCTTAGTCGTCGGCGGAACGGAAGCTTTGTCGATTACCTCAATAACGGGGCCCGGATTGCCACCAACAATGTCTATGAGTAAAGCGGTTGCCCGCTCCATTGCTACGGCCTGAAGATCGCTGTCGACTCCTCGTTCGTATCGCTGGGACGCGTCCGTCTGGATGCCGTAACGGCGTCCTGTTCCCATGATCGCGTGTGGCGAAAAAAACGCACATTCGAGAAATACGTCGGTGGTGGATTCAGTGACCCCACTCTTTAGGCCACCCATCACGCCTGCGATCGCAAGAGGTCCAGCACCATGCGCTATGACCAAACTCTCCTCGTCCAGCACAATGGAGTTGCCATCTAGAAGCGTGAGTTGCTCACCCCGCTCCGCCATGCGCACAACAATACGATCTTCTAAGGATTCTAGGTCGAAGGCGTGCATAGGTTGACCAAGCTCCAGTAGAACGTAGTTGGTTACGTCGACCACTGGGTCAATCGAGCGTAGCCCGCTTCGTTCCAGCCGAGCGACCATCCATGCGGGCGCTGCCCGAGAAATGTCAACGCCCTCAATGACACGACCCAAATATTTGGGACAAGCCGCGGGCGCATGGACCTCGATGGGAAACGTCGTGTCGGTGGAAGCAGCCACGTCCTGTATGACCGGCTCGTTTACTGACATCCTATTAAGCACCGCTACTTCGCGAGCGATTCCTCGAACGCTAAAACAATCTCCGCGATTTGGAGTGAGATCTAGGTCAATCGAAACGTCATCCAAATCCAACGCGTCGCGCAATTCCGATCCTGGAGACAGGTTGTTCGAAAGCTCCATGATTCCGTCATGGTCATCACTGATACCCAATTCCTTGGCACTGCAGAGCATCCCGTCCGACTCAACGTCCCGGAGTTTCGTACGTTTTATCTTGAGTCCGTCAGGAAGTTCGGAACCAATTCTCGCGAACGCCGTCTTGAGTCCCTCTCGAGCATTTGGAGCACCACAGACCACATTGAATTTTTCTGATCCATCGAAAACTGTACATACCGAAAGTCGATCCGCATTCGGGTGAGCGTGGAGCTCTAATATTTCCCCAATGACGACGCCACTAAACTCATCTGCGACAGCCTCGACGGCATCAACTTCAAGTCCCGCCCCAGTGAGTTGGTTGCATAATTCGTTCGTTCCTACCTTCGGATCAACCCAAGTCCGCAACCATTTTTCGGAGAATTTCATCAATCGGTCTACGCAAACTGCTTGAGGAAGCGAAGGTCGTTGTCAAAGAACATTCGCAGATCCTGCACATCAAAAAATAGTGTTGCTAAACTATCCCCGCCGAACCCAAACGCAAAACCAGAATATTCCTCCGGATCAATTCCTGACATCGACAACACGTTTGGATGAACCATGCCGCAACCCATGACTTCGCGCCAACCATCTGGACCCATTACGTCAACCTCCGCAGAGGGTTCAGTAAATGGGAAGTACGACGGGCGAAACCTAACCTCCAATTCCTGCTCGAAAAACCGATTAATAAACTCTGTGACAGTACCTTTTAGGTCGCCGAAATTGATACCCTTGTCGACCACCAGACCTTCGACTTGATGAAACATTGGGCTATGAGTCAAATCCCGTTCGCGGCGATAGACACGCCCCGGACAAATGACCCGTATCGGTGGCTTCTGTTGTTCCATTACCCGAACTTGGACAGGCGAAGTGTGGGTCCGGAGGACCATGCCATTAGTTAGGTAAAAGGTATCGTGCATGGCGCGTGCCGGATGATTCGCTGGAATATTAAGCGCTTCGAAATTGTGGTAATCGTCCTCGATCTCGGGACCATCCACCACATCGTATCCAGCACCGACAAAGATCTCTTCAATGCGTGCAAGCGTCTGCGTCACGGGATGCAGGCTGCCGCTGTAACCTTTCCGACCGGGTAACGACACATCCAGAACTTGGATCGCGAGATCACTTTGGATCTGTTCGCTCTCAAGTTCGATCCGACGTTTTTCTACAGCTTCCTGGATCAAACTCTTGGCAGCGTTGATGCCGGCTCCGGCTACAGGTCTTGCTTCGGAATCGAGATCACCCAATCCGCGGAGGAGCGTTGTTAACACCCCGCTTCTGCCTAAGTAGTGCACGCGTGTTTCTTCGAGCGATGAAACCTCCGTGCTTCCCTCTATGCGGGCAAGCGCTTCTGCTCGAATTTCATCTACGTTCATAGAGGGTTATCCGTTGAAGCGGCTATAGTCAAAACTCGCTTTCGATAGCATCGCGCGCCCAACTACGGGGAGTAACGGCAGGTTCCAACCCGGCCTATGCCGCAAGGGCTTCCTTTGCCTTGTCCGCCAATGCGCCAAAAGTAGCTTTCTCATGTAACGCCAAATCGGCTAGGACTTTTCGATCGACCTCGATAGCCGCTTTTTTCAGACCGGCAATGAAGCGACTGTACGAAAGTCCGTGTTCTCTTGCTGCCGCATTTATCCGGATAATCCATAACGCGCGGAATTGTCGTTTCTTCTGTCGCCGATCTCTATACGCGTACTGTCCGGCCTTAATAACCGCCTGTTTGGCAACCTTGAAGGTACGACTTCGAGCGCCGTAATAACCCTTAGCTTGGTGCAGTACTTTCTTTCGGCGCGCTCTGGAAGCCACACCCCTTTTTACTCTTGGCATGGTGACTCCTAGCGGGCTTTGCCGGGTAACATCCGATCTACACTTTTTCGATCAGCCGGGGATACATCTTTAAATCCACGCAACTGTCGTTTTCGCTTTTGTGGCTTCTTCGTGAAGAAATGATTCTTACCTGTCCGTTTGTGCTTGAAGCCTTTAGCGGTCCGACGAAATCGCTTGGCCGCACCTCGATTAGTTTTCATTTTTGGCATAGCTTCTCCTAAATACCTCACCGCATTGGATGTTCCGTCAAGCGAAACTCCAGTTAGCGCGTTTGCGCGACTTGTGAGCTAACAACAAGCGCGCCGCATCTTCTTTTTATTTTTTCTTTTTACGAGGAGCCAAAACCATCGTCACTTGTCGGCCTTCGAACTTAGGACTAGCTTCGACGGTGGCCATAGGCTCTAGGTCTTCTTCGACCCGCTCCATCAGTTTCATTCCAATTTCGGGGTGTGCCATTTCGCGTCCTCGAAAACGTAGCGTGACCTTTGCTTTGTCACCATCCTCCAAAAATCGAACCAGGTTTCGCAATTTTATCTGATAGTCGGCCTCCTCGGTTCCAGGCCGAAATTTCTGTTCCTTAACCTGTGTTTGCTTCTGCTTCTTTCTCTGGGCGGCCTTTGCTTTCTTGAGATCGAAAAGGTGTTTTCCATAATCCATCACCTTCACGACCGGGGGCTCTGCCTCGGCTGCAATCAACACCAGATCAAGCCCAGCTTTTTGCGCTTCATCGAGCGCATCCACCCTACTAACAATACCCACCTGACTTCCGTCGGCACCGATCAAACGCAGCTGCGTACCCTGAATATCTTCGTTCAATACCGCACGCTCGCGTTGCGCGTTCACTCCTGATTTTTTAATTGGACATTCTCTCCATATAAGCCCTTACTTTGATCTTAGTCGACGAAACCGCTCGTCCACGCCACCCCATGGACAAAACAGTACCAAAAGATGCTCACTTTTCCGATACGAAAAGCGGGGTGAGTGTACGACCCGTAGTATGACAAAACAACCTTAAGTCCTTGTCGTTAAAGAATAAAACGTCACTTGGGTGGGGAACGAACCAACTTCGTTGATTCCGCGCGAATCGCGATGTTAGGGTTTGCCACCCGTCGAATCGCTGACGCCGACGGTGTGGTGTACGCACAGGCGCGTAGCTCAGTTGGTTAGAGCGTTGCCTTGACATGGCAGAGGTCGTTGGTTCGATTCCAATCGCGCCTACCAAAATTGTCGTCGGTGTATCGTTCGCGATCCACCGGCAACAATTGGTATGGATGTACTGTGGCGCGGCAAGCTCAACCATCCTTGGGGCAGAGAGTCTTATCGGCGTGTCGTCCGGTACATCGTTCTCAATCAAGCTTAATTGACGGTTCGTCCGGACCGTCGTATTACCAACGAAGTCCTTCGCTACGCGACTATCGCTCCTCCGGAGAGTCGACACCCTGCAACTCCACGTAGCGCCGATATTGGCTATTGTTATCGAGCATCAACGACTCGTGGCTACCCACTTCGAGCACCTTGCCCTGATCCATAAAGACAATTCGATCAGCACGACGAATCGTCGAAAGACGGTGGGCAATGACGATCACCAGTCGGTCTCTTGAAATTTCTGTTAATGCGTCAACTAAACGATTTTCCGCAATAGGATCAAGGGCCGCCGTGGGCTCATCCAAAATCAAAATTTGAGAATTTCGGATCAGTCCGCGGGCGATACTGAGTCGCTGCTGTTGTCCTACGGACAACGTCTCACCCGAACGACCCAAAACTGTATCGATCCCCTCTGGCATTGACGTAACAAAATCCATACATCCGGCCGTCTGCAGTGCCGCCGTCAACTCGTTCTCTGTGGCCTCCGGATTTGCGATAGCCAGATTGTCCCGAATACTTGCCGACAAGAGCAAATGTTCCTGAAACACGTACGTGACCTGGCGCCTAAGTGAATCTAGGTCAAACTCCATGACATCGCGCCCATCAATAAGAACTCTGCCACGCGTTGGCCTCAATAGCGCTGGGATCATATAGGCGAGACTCGTCTTGCCAGCGCCGGTTGGTCCAACGATGGCCACCAATGAATTAGTCGGCAACTCGAGGTTGATTTCTTTCAGCGCAGCGGATCCGTCGGGGTATTCGTAGCTGAGGTTTTCGAAAGTCACGCCCTCGTTTAACGTCCCAAGCTCTTCCTCGCCATGCGCATCCTCATCGCGTTCTTGGTCAATAAAGAAAAAGACGCGCCGCAAAGCGGCAGCAGGCTCTTGCACAAATATCCATGTGTCGCCGAGCTCTCCTGCCGCCATAAAAATGGCAAAGAGAATTCCGATCAGCGCGAAGAAATCTCCGGGGGTTAGGGTCCCACCGATGACGTCGTGGGCAATCCCTCGTCCCCAAACGAGCAACATCAATGTCAACGTGATCCCACCAAGCGCAGTCACGATCGCCCAAACGACGATCGCGTACCGTTCTCGCAAGAAAGACTCTTCGCTACGCTCGGCAAAGCGTTCTTTCTCACGGTCCATGCCGCCCAGGCTCTGTACCGCAGCGATGCTGTCCATACTCTCTTCCATACTGCTTGTGGTCGCAGATCCCGCGGCCCTTTTCGTTTGATTGGTGCGACGCATCAAGCCCGAAAACGGGAAGGTAATCGCGATAACAATCGGGAACGTGGACCAAGTAACCCAGACAAGTTCTGGCGAAATATCCCCGTAGGTGTATTCGATGAGATAAATCTGAATGAGCGCACCAATCAAGATCGCCACCGGACGAAGTGTCAGTTGGTACACAACGTCCGGCACCATCGGCGCGTCGTAAAGCACCCGGTACATGGAATCTCCAACGCGTTGATCTTGCACGGTGGTCAACGAAAGTCTGGTAAAACCTTCGAATAAATCGGTTCGAAGAAAATTGACCATGCGTTGCGTCAACCGCACGTTCACCCAATATTCGAGAAGTCCCCAGAGTCCGCCCGCTTCACTC
>JAYGFA010000043.1:0-2997 GCA_046582115.1 Pseudomonadales bacterium
GAATCTGGCAGCAGCTTTTCGGCCAGGGAATTGTGGCGACCAGCGATAATTTTGGCTTTCGCGGCGCGACTCCTTCGCAACCTGAGCTACTCGATTACCTGGCGGAGAGTTTCACAGAAAACAGCTGGTCGATGAAGTCATTGATTCGGGAGATCATCCGGTCCGAAACGTATCAACAATCCGCCCAATCGACCTCGGTAGGTGATCCCGACAACATTCTTTTACAGCGCCAGAACCGGCGTCCCGCAGCCGCGGAAACGATCCGCGATTCCATGCTGGCGATTGCGGGAGAACTGGATCCTGAACCGCGAGATTCTGCTGTGGCGCAACTGGATATTTATGCAATCACCACCAAGGGAGCGCGGCATGCATCGCTAGGGCAAACTGAAACACTGCGTCAGCGAAGTATCTACATGCCTGTCGTGCGAGGCGCCGTGCCGCCATCGTTGGCCGTCTTCGACTTCCCTAATCCCGACCTGGTGACAGGCAAGCGGGCGACCACGACCGTTCCGGCTCAGGCGCTGTTCATGATGAATTCGCCCTTCGTTCGGGAAATGTCCCAGGCTGTCAGCTCGCGCATTGACAATGAGATGCCACTCGAGAAAAGCATTCAGCAACTCTATCAGCGTATTTTGATTCGCGACGCGGATGCCGCGGATCTCGCGATGGGCAAGGAATACATCACACAACTAATGAACGAAGGCAAGTCGCAACAGGAAGCGATCGCGTCGTTCGTGCAAATCTTGTTCAGTACCACCGAGTTTCGATTTATTGAATAAGCAACAAGGCAAAGGTTTCCATGGGACAGTGTCACCAATTTACTCCAAGTATAAGCCGCCGTCATTGGCTGGAGACAACAGCCTGTGGTTTCGGGGCCCTTGCCTTTCACGCTTTCGCGCAGCAGATTGCCAGTGCGGCGGATTCTCCCTGGTCCCGGCCCACACCTCATCACGCTCCAAAGGCCAATCGTGTCATCTTTCTCTTTATGCATGGTGGCGTGTCCCACGTCGATTCTTTCGATCCAAAACCAAAGCTGGCCGAATACAATGGAAAACAACTTCCGTTCAAGGGCATCGACAACCTCGACGTGGAGCTTAAAGACAAGGCAGGGAATGGCAAGCTGCTCGACACAACCTGGAAGTTTCAGCAACACGGGGAGAGCGGCGCGTGGATCAGTAACCTGTGGCCTCATCTAGCAAAGCATGCAGACGATCTTTGTTTCATCAAGTCGATGCACACTCGTGGAGTTTCCCACGGGCAGGCGGTCGCCATGATTCACACGGGTAGTGACAATCTGCTGCGCCCGTCGGTTGGAGCCTGGGTGAGCTACGGACTTGGCGCCGAGAATCAGAATCTTCCCGCCTTTATCAGTGTCACTCCACCCGCCGGTCACGGTGGGGCTCGCAATTATGGTTCAGCCTTCCTGCCCGCGCATCACCAGGCCACGACGCTCGGCCATTCCGCCAGCAAGACTGCTGACGCAACCATTGAATACCTGCAGAACCCCGACATCCAGCCGGCGGATCAGAAGCGGCAACTGGAGATGCTCAACCGAATCAACCGAAAACACTTCGCGCAATCCCGTGATCCCAAGCTTGATGGGGTTATCCGCAGCTACGAGATGGCCGCTCGCATGCAGGGGGTCGCGCCCGAGCTGATTGATATCTCCAAGGAATCCAAGTCAACCCGCGAACTCTACGGTATGAATCGAAAAGAGACAGCCGATTTTGGTCATCGGTGTCTTCTTGCCCGTCGCTTCTGCGAAGCGGGCGTTCGTTACATTCAGGTCAGCACGGCTTACGTGTGGGATCAACACAGCGGACTGGTGAAAGGACACACCCGGAACGCGCTGGCTGTTGACAAACCGATTTCCGGACTGCTTGTCGATCTCAAGCGACGCGGTATGCTCGAAGACACGCTCCTTGTGTGGGGCACCGAGTTCGGCCGCACGCCCGTCGCCCAGGGTAAGAATGGTCGCGACCACAACCCGGCCGGATTCACCGTCTGGCTCAGTGGCGCAGGAGTGAAGGCCGGCTACAGTCACGGCTCAACGGACGAGTTCGGCTACTTCGCCCAGAACAACAAAGTCCATATGCACGATCTTCATGCCACGATTCTGCACATCCTCGGGATCAACCACGAGAAGCTGACCTATCGCTATGCGGGCCGTGATTTCCGCCTGACCGATATATATGGAGAAGTAGTAGAGGAGCTTCTTGCTTAGGCAGTCATGTCAAAACAACGAACCTTCATTTCTCGAAGGCAGGCTGGCATGCCTTGCAACGACACGTAGATTGCATCACGCAGACGCACAGCACGGAGCTGCTGTGTGAACGAGAGAAGCGTCTGAAGGGGCTGACGAACTAGAAAAGCCTTTTTGTCGACGCAACCGAAACCACTAGCGCCGGTATCGCCAGAGTTTAGAAGGCATTGCCCAACTGCAAGATCGACCCCTAACCGACCAGCAGCATGATCTGCTGCTCGATCTCTTCGTTAGCTCTCCCTGAATTTGCATCAGGGCCCGCAAGCGTTAAGCTAACAGCTATGTCTGACGCCCCTGAAAACAAGCCTGACCCGGTAGAAAAAAGCCTCGGCGACCAGGCGACCGGTGCCGACGTTTCACGCGCCGAAGAAGAGCGCAGCCTGGGCGACCAATCGACCACGGGCGATGCCCTTTCGTCGATGTCGGATCTCGTGGACGACCTGGGCGAAGCGATTGATTCGGATCTGCCGCTGATTGACCTGGCTGCTCGCTACCAGATCGAAGGAGAACTTGGCCAGGGAGGGATGGGGGCAGTCCTGCTTGCGACCGACCGGCAGCTGAAGCGAAAGGTTGCCATTAAGCGCATTCTCGGCACCATGGCCCAAAGCAAAACGGCCTTGCAGCGATTTGTCACCGAGGCTCAATCGATCGCGAAACTGAACCACTTTAACATTGTTCAGGTCTACGAGTTTGGACGCGATGCAGAAGGACCGTTGCTGGTCCTGGAGTATGTC
>JAYGFA010000080.1:0-1520 GCA_046582115.1 Pseudomonadales bacterium
TGCCGACGGGGCCATCGATCCACGCGAGGAGAAGGCTCAGGTTGATGAGCAGGAAGCGATCAGCATCGAAGAAGGCAGAAACTTCTGGTCGTTTCAGCCGCGCCGGGCTTTTTCTGACAAATATTCCATCGATGGATTCGTTGCTCCGCAGGCCCCTCTCGCCGCGGCCGACAGGCTGGTGAGACGACTCTTTCTCGATTTAATCGGGCTGCCGCCGACCCTGGTTGAACGAAGAGAGTTCCTGCGTCTGTATCACGAGCAATCACCGGGCGATGCGGTGGATACTTTTGCCGATCGGCTCCTGGCCCGAAAAGAATTCGGCGAAAAGTGGGCTCGGCACTGGCTGGATGTAGCTCGCTATGCAGATTCGAATGGCGGGGATTTTAATCTCACATTTCACCAAGCGTGGAGGTATCGCAATTATGTGATCGACGCCTTCAATTCCGACATGCCGTACGACCAGTTTATTCGTGAACAAATCGCTGGGGACCTCTTGCCATTCGACAATCCGGGGCAGCGCAATCGGCAGTTGATCGCCACGGGTTTCCTGATGATCGCCCCCAAAATGTTGACCGAGCGCAACAAGGCGAAAATGCATCTTGATATCGCCGACGAACAGGTCGACACGCTTGGCAGAACAATCATGGGATTGACACTTGGATGCGCACGCTGCCACAACCATAAGTTCGATCCCATACCGACCGCCGACTACTACGCATTCGCGGGCATTCTTCATAGCACAAGAACGGCTGATCGAGTTTTTATGAACAATGTCAACGTTAGCGGCTGGACGGAGACGGATTTGACGATGGACACTGATGCTCGGGCGTTGGTGGCCGCGCATCAGTCCAGGGTCGTGGAGCTTCAAAAGGCAATACAACAAAAGAAAAGGCAAGCCAAAGAGGAGCATCAGTACTTGATCGGAGTCCTTGTCGACGATACACAAGCTAAACAAACCGGGCCCTGGCGCAAATCGACACATCGTCCCAATCACATCGGGGATCATTATCTTGCGACGGACAAGGACAAAGGGCCTTATTCAATTCAATGGACGGCCCGGTTGCCGAAACCGGGAAAGTATGAACTGAGAGTGAGCTTTGGAGGTGGGACTGGGCTGGCGACGTCAGCGCCCTATGTGGTTGGCCACGCTCACGGCGAGACTCGTCTTACCATCGATCAAACAGTGCGACCTTCCATTAGAGGACTTTGGCATCCCATCGGGCAATTCGAATTCGAAACGGTGGCGCAAGTCCAGCTCACCGATAAAGACGCGGGCGGCCACGTCATCGCTGATGCCATTCAACTCGTCCATTTGGATGATTTGCAAAAGCATGCTCAATCAAAGCCGTCTTCGGTGAACGCTGAACTCAAGGCGTTGGAAAGGAAGTTGACAGAGCAAAAAGAGAACGCTCCAAAAGTCCAGAAAGCAATGGCTGCTCAGGACACCACCAGTCAACGGTTGGGAGATTTGCATATTCGGGTACATGGAGAAACCAGGAATCTCGGTCCCAAAGTACCTC
>JAYGFA010000092.1:0-4900 GCA_046582115.1 Pseudomonadales bacterium
CACTTCAATCTTTTCTGGAGCGGGTAGCGGGACTCGAACCCGCGCCATCAGCTTGGAAGGCTGAGGTTCTACCACTAAACCATACCCGCAAATACGCGCACCCCCGCCTTCGCCAATCCAACCCAAATCAACTTGTGACTACTGGTGGAGGGGGTAGGATTCGAACCTACGAAGGCTGAGCCGTCAGATTTACAGTCTGATCCCGTTGGCCGCTTGGGTACCCCTCCCGGTTTCACGAATGAAAAGAGGCGGAATTCTCCATACTAGACCGGCTTTTGTCAATGAAAGCGAGGATATCGCTCCCCGCCATTTACCAATCCAAAACGCCTCGTGAATCAGACCGTTGGTGCCGCCACAAGGAGTCGAACCCTGGACCTTCTCATTACAAATGAGCTGCTCTACCAACTGAGCTATGGCGGCATGTCAAACGACCGGAACAGGTACCCGAAAGCCCGGCGATACTATCGACCGGTTCCGTCGACGGCAACCGCATTGCACGATACCCATTGGCGCCACCGCGCCTCAAAAGGTCGAGCAATCAATGGCTTGTCCAAAACCATGCGGAACAAAACATGGGTGCGCTCAAGCTTGGAAACTACTACCTGGTAGCCAAGCTTTGAAGCCCTTCGTCGTCGCCCTTCCGCGAGTTTTTCGTCGCTATAAAGGCCAATGGAAACGCCATTCCGTAATGCACCATTCGTGATCACGTGGCTTTCAATCTCCTGGCCTATCAGTTCCTGCCGTACCCGACGAGCTTCGTTGCTAGACCTTAAGGGCTCAACAACAACTTGAAAATCGGGCGCGGCTTCAAACACTTTTTCGAGTACCAGCGGAACTCCACCCATTGAGGTCACTTCTATTACTGCGGCGGCAAGCGCCTCTTTCGAAGTAATAACCGGGCTAACGCGACAATCGTCGTACGATGTCAAATCAGCTGCTACATCCAAAGCCTGCTCCGACATTTGATCATTTCGAAGTAGAAACAGCGTCGATGGCGTCGCACTGTATTGCCATCCAACTTCTTCACGGTCTTTAGCCGTAATCCAGTTCGATTCCGCTTGTTGACTTCTTCGCCAATCAAACAGGGTCAAGCCACCATACAGACAAATTACAATGCCGGTACCCACAAAAAGCTTCGTTCTCCACCGCGTATTTACGGTCTTCACGAGAGCTCAAATCCGAGCCCATCGAGCACGAACTCTTGGTCTATCCTGACTTGAATATCCAACCTAGACACAATGGTTTCCTGTTGACAATCTAGACGAAAGCGATGGCACCAATACTCGATAAATGCTGTCACCATCGAGAAAATACCGTCATTGACCGCTGTAAATGTGTCTTTACCTGGCTCGGGATAGTGAGCTTGATTAAAAAATCGACTCAACCCGTGCCCGAGCAGCTGCGGTCGATATTGCAAAGGTCATCGTCTTCATGCCCGGTACGATAAACCCTCACACATGGGTTCCATCGCGAACGATGAAATCGAGTGTGGTTGCCGTGCAGATGCTTGTCACCATGTACGAAGCATTAATTTTGTTCCAAGCAGAAACTGATGCCAACAATCGCTCAATGCCACGCTGTGCGGGTTGCTCATATCCGCAGGTTACGCCAGCAAGGTTTGTGGCCTCAGCAAATTCTAGCTCAACCGCGTATGGTTGCTTAGACGCATCAACGGTCCATTCTCGCTCCATTATTTACGCTCGCGACTCGCATCCTATCCACTGACACATCCTCCGACGGTAAATTATGAGCGACGAGCGCTTCCGAATCGAACCGCGTCCTTCACTCAGTACGGGAATCACCTATGTCGACGTCCAGGAAATTCATTCGCCGTAGCCCCGCTAGCTCCGTCTGACCGTTATTTCGCCACCGATTAGCTCTATTAGATCCTCACCGTCGTCCACTAACAGCGCACCCGACAAACTAACTCCAACGCAGGTTCCAGATATAGTCCCTGATCCACTCATCGCGGTTATTCGCTGATCTTGGTACGCATGAAGAGCTATCCATCGATGACGGAACGCTCGAAATCCAGATTCTTCAAATTCCCGACAATATTGATGCACCAAGTTGATAATCCCTCCGGCGAGGATGCTACGCGAGAGATCGCCCACCTGTTCTGTGACGTCAGCCACCTCCTGCCCAATTTCCGCCAGGAGAAAATCCCTAGCGCCAACATTTACGCCTACGCCAATCACCATTTCTGTCGGCTCGGTACTCTTAGTCAGCTCTATCAGGATGCCGGACACTTTCCGGCCCTCCATCAACACATCATTCGGCCACTTCAGTTCCACATCGCGGATACCAAACCCCCGCAGCACGTCAGCGATAGCAAGTCCGATCACCAAGCTAAGTGCGCCACTGCCGGCCGCCGGATAGTCCAAACTCATCCCAATGCTCATTGCGATGTTGCGACCGAACGGGCTAATCCACGTCCGGCCCCGCCGACCGCGACCGCTGGTCTGGACTTCAGCCATCAGAACTATGCCGTCGATCGATCCAGTCTCAGCCATTTTCGCTAATCTTTGATTAGTGCTCTCAATGTGCGGAACCACTTGCAAGCTCAATAACCACTGAGAGGCTGCCTGACTAAGACAATGTCTGATTCTTTCGGGCTCGAGAAGCCTGACGTCTTTTGGAAGCCGAGCCTCTTCGCCAACAATGTCGACTCCGTGCAGCTCAAGCGTTTTCATCAAATCAGCGTCACCCGTTAGCTCAATCCTGCCCTTGTCCACCAAAGCAGCAAAGACTCTCTCTAGCGTCATGCTAATCCCTTTGATCGAAACTTCGGATTTAGAAGCAACTTGTCAACATTTTTGGGCTTTCGCAGAGGTTGATCAAATTTACCGTGTACTTGGTTCACCAATACTTGCGAGCTGTCGCTCTATTCGTGGGTATCCCAGCACAAGAGTGACACTGCGAACCATCATGAAACCCGTTAACGCCATCCACATTCCGTGATTACCAAGCCTTGGCACTGCCCAAAATGCAATTGTCAGATACGAAACCAGTGTGATAAACATATTATTTCGCAACGATCTCATTTGCGTAGTACCTATGTAGATACCATCCATCTGGAATGCCCAAATCGCTACTAAAGGCATGCATACGATCCAGGGCGCAAATTGCCGCACCGTTTCACGCACATCGGAAAGATCAGTCATGGCATCGATCATCCACGGCGCGAAGGCTGCATAACAGACAGTAATTACGATAGCCAATCCAGCAGCTCAAACTGTCGAGGATTTTGCAACTGCCTTCAAACCGGACCGTTCTTTAGCTCCGAAGGCTTCTCCGGCGAGAGATTCAGCCACCTGAGCAAAGCCATCAAGCGTGTAGCTCATTAGATAGAAGTACTGCATGAGCAGAAGATTCGCCGCCAATACTAGATCGCCTAGACGTGCACCAAGAGCCGTAACACCGAGAAATGGAATCTGAACGAATAGGGTCCGAAGCATCATATTTCCACTCAGACTACCAAGACTTATCAGTTTCGATCGATTCGCAAGCCGGTCCGTTCGCCGAAAAAACCAGCCGAGTTTAGTAAGCGCTTTGACCACTAAGTAGCCACCTAAGCGCGTCGCACTCCATTCACTAATCGCGGTTCGGACGGCAACGCCCGAAACACCAAGGTTAAGCCCGTACGCGAAAAAAACATCGAGAGCTGCATTCAGGCCATGAAATCCGAGTGTGACCGCTAAGACCGCGCGCATCTTTTGTAGTCCAAACAAGATGCCGAGCTCAACAAAATGCAGTAACAAAGCCGGTGCACCCCATACTCTAACGAAGAAATAGTTCGCGGCTTATCCCTCGACCAAAGTGCTAGCATCAAAGATGCGAGCCGTAAGTTCGTATATCGGCACGGATAAAGCGACGAACAGCACGCCGATTCCTAGAGCGATAAGTGCCCTTCTGATTCCAACAGCCACCACTTAGTCAATCTGTTTGGCGCCTTAGCTTTGGGCGACGAGGCCCGTTGTAACCATTCGCAAGAAGCCGAATATCCAGTAAAAAGCAGAGAAACTTGCCGCCCCAACGGCGACACCTCCCATGTAACTCGAATGCTCAAGACGGCCAACCACCGCAGTATCAGCAATCCCAACCATTGGGACAGTTAGATTGGCAAGAATAACCGGCCAGGAACCCGACAACACAAGTCGATACCAACTTTCCGGAGTTACTGAATTCATCTCAACAACACCAATTTGTGCCCTGCTCTATGATCTAGTCAATGCCATGATGCGACGCCTAAGTACGCGATGGTTGTCAGTTAATCGTCGGTCGCTGAGGTTACGCTTATCAGGCGATATTCAAAGAAAAACCCCGGTCGGGTACACCCGGTCCGGGGCTGATGTTTGAAGCCTGACGACGACCTACTCTCACATGGGGAAACCCCACACTACCATCGGCGCAGAGCCGTTTCACTGCTGAGTTCGGCATGGGTTCAGGTGGTTCCAACTCGCTATGATCGTCAGGCAAACCGCAAAAAGTTCGCGTGAACAAATTGAGACTAATGAAGCCAATTCGACGTGCTGGTTATCCGAATGAAATTCATTCGTTCGATTATATGGTCAAGCCGCACGGGCGATTAGTACGGGTTAGCTCAACGCCTTTCAACGCTTACACATCCCGCCTATCAACCTCGTAGTCTACGAGGGCCCTTCAGAAATCTCGAAGATTTGGTGAGATCTCATCTTGAGGGGGGCTTCCCGCTTAGATGCTTTCAGCGGTTATCCCGTCCGAACATAGCTACCCGGCAATGCCACTGGCGTGACAACCGGAACACCAGAGGTTCGTCCACTCCGGTCCTCTCGTACTAGGAGCAGCTCCTCTCAAATCTCAAACGCCCACGGCAGATAGGGACCGAACTGTCTCACGACGTTCTAAACCCAGCTCGCGT
>JAYGFA010000093.1:0-5069 GCA_046582115.1 Pseudomonadales bacterium
AGTAAACAGTTTTGAGATCGAACAGATACTGTAGAGCGTGTCTGCGGTGGTGGGTATTTTTTCCGCAGGATTGGCGTGTCCGTAACCTCCGCTCCAGATCAGTTCTTGGTCGACGACAAGACCAGCGGAAAGCCCGGGCAATTGTGCGTAGCACTGTTCAGACTCTAGCCAGGCATCGATGAGATGTAACGTCGATTGAACACGGGGGTGTCGTATCTTGTCGTTCATGGCTAACCTCTATTGGGTAGATACAAATATTGAAACAGGGTGATCGGGCGGAATTTTTCGTGAACGAATGTACCCGCAACAATCGAAACGTTTAGCCACCATCCCCAAGCGGCGCGGGAACTTGGTTACGCCTTGCCAGTCTGATTAGTGGCCCGCGACTTAATTCAACAGCCAGCGGCTGTCCATCTAAAAGGACCCAGTATTCATCCATTTTGGCGTAATCCTTTAGCAGGGAGACATTACCAATGGTTTTCTCCATTCCCCAGGACCAGCTAACACAGTTGATCGACCCGACAACGACTGTTGAATCATCTTTGCTCGCATAGACGGGCAATCCCTCAACAGGTATGCGCTCATCAGCGGTTTGGAAGCACCGTATCAAGTATTGGCTACCATTCTCTTTACGGTGCCGAAGTGCATCCCTACCAACAAAATCGACAGCTTCAAGGTTCACTGTCCAACCCAATCCGACTTCGAAAGGATTGCGCTCAAAACCAGGCGCCGGATCTGCCTCGGTAGCAAAATCCCAACCAGCTACTACAAAGCCACCTTCGATTCGGCACGCCTCAAGCGCACTCAACCCATAACCCGGGATGGCAATACCCATTTGCTCGCGGGCAGACACAATTTGCTGCATAAAACGGTCACAGAGCTCAGTTTTCATCCAAAATTCGTACCCTAGGTCCGCGGTGAACCCCATCCTCGCCACAAGAATTTCGTCGTCTCCGAACGGGAACCAACGAAACGCATAGGGCGCGAGTAGATCTGAACCGCCGAATCCCATCTTGAGGGACGCTGTCGCTGAAAGTGGTCCTTGGAGCGCAACACCAACCATGCTGGTCGTGCAATCTCGTATGGACAGCCTCTTGCAACCCAACTTTTCGGCCAGCTTAGTAAAGTACACGCTGTGGTCAATATCCGAGGGCATCAACAGGTAATCAAACTCTGAAAACTTGTAAGTAATGGCATCGTCTTTGATCGTGCCATCTTCATTACAGAATATGACGTACATGCCATGTAACGATTCTGCATCGCTGACCGGCCGAGTAAGCAGCCTGTCAAGGTAATAACCCGCATCATCACCGGTGATTCGGTACTTCCTCATCGGAGAAATGTCGAACATCGCACATTGCTGGCGAATCGCTTGATACTCCTGTTCCGAATTGCCGTAATCGTAGGGTAAAACGTAACCATTCCAGTCAATATAGTCTTCGTCCAATCTGGCCTCGGCCAGAAACGTACCAAAGCTGTTGTTGGGTCTACGATTCAAGAATTCAAAAAAACCGCTTTTCTTCATGCTGTGCTCTCCGCATTGGAAGGCCCGTGAAGCGGTGTACCTAAATCCCGCACTCAAACGCGAACAGAACGATTTATGCATCCCGACTCATCGTTCACGGAGACTTCTCCCGCACGTGTCGAGGACTACTCCTCAAGCTATACCTCCCCTGATGAAGCGTCAAAGCAGAGGAGGATGGTTCCTAGATCATGTATGTAGTGCTGACCTAAAGGGTTATTCACTTACCTAAAGTGCAGGCCCAAGAAGTCCTTTAGGTAAGGTTAAACCTAAGCGTCTCGCCGAAACCTGTGATAGCTCTTAAGAAAGTATGCAGTGTACGAGATTCGCCTGGTGTTCCTCTGCTGCGTTGCACCTACTTTGCTACTGTTACCCGTCGGGTTACTTCTGCAAAAAAGAGGCAAGCCATGGACTTCGACATTCCGGAAGACATCGCGGTGCTACTGAAACGCCTCGACGGTTTCATAGACGAGGTGATCAAACCGCTCGAGCAGACCGACGATAACACACGTTTTTTTGACCACCGTCGCGAAGATGCTCGTACTGATTGGGAACGGGATGGACTGCCGAACGAAGCGTGGGAGGCGCTGCTGGAGAAGGCCAAACGCCTGGCGGACGACGCCGGCTTTTACCGCTATCCATTCCCGAAGCAGTACGGTGGTATGGACGGCACCAATCTTGGCATGGCGATTATCCGCGAGCACCTAGCAGCCAAGGGTCTAGGGCTGCACAACGACCTGCAGAACGAGCATTCCATCGTCGGCAACAACGTTGGGCTGTTATTGATGCTGGAATATGGCACCGAGGAGCAGAAGGCAGAATGGGTCAACGATCTTGCGGAAGGTAGGCGCGGCTTTGCGTTCGGTATCACCGAGCCTGATCACGGCTCCGACGCCACGCATATGGAAACCAGTGCCGTACGCGACGGTGACGAATGGATCATCAACGGTGAGAAAACGTGGAATACCGGTATCCATAAGGCGAAGTACGACCTGGTGATGGCCCGAATCAGCGGTAAAGCGGGCGACGCAGAAGGTATCACCGCGTTCTTGACGCCTATGGATACCCCTGGTGTGAAGATCGAGGAAATGTTGTGGACCTTTAACATGCCCACCGACCACGGCCGTGTCTCGTTCACGAACGTACGTGTCCCGCACGCTTCACTCTTCGGCGGCGAAGGCCGTGGCCTCCAGGTCGTTCAACATTTCTTCAACGAGAACCGCATCCGCCAGGCGGCATCAAGCCTCGGAGCCGCACAGTTCTGCATTAACGAAGCTGTGACGTATGCGCAAACGCGTAAACCGTTCGGCAAGCCCCTAGCCGATAATCAAGGCATCCAGTTCCCACTGGTCGAGCTGCAGACTCAGTGCGAGATGCTTCGGGCGCTGATCCACAAGACTGCGTGGTTGATGGACAAAGACGGCGCCTTCTCTGTCTCGGACAAGGTGTCGATGTGCAACTACTGGGCAAATCGTCTTTGCTGCGAAGCCGCCGATCGTGCCATGCAGGTGCACGGCGGCCTGGGCTATTCGCGGCATAAGCCTTTCGAGCACATATACCGCCACCACCGTCGTTACCGCATTACGGAAGGTGCGGAGGAAATTCAGATGCGCCGCGTCGCGGGCTACATGTTCGGCTACATGCAACAACGTGCGCCCAAAGGCGTTAGGGAAAGTTGAATGAGCGCGACGTTCGAGAAAAGCCTGGCCCAGGTTCTCATCCGCGAGATCCCAGGCTGCGCGAGTCTGGTATCGACCGAGCGGTTGTCGGGCGGAGCAAGCCAAGAAACGTACAAACTTATCATCACCGATGCGAGCGGCAATAGGTCGTTGTGCCTACGTCGTGCTCTCGACGGGACAGGCGCCGAGGTCGAGAGTGATCTACAGGAGTCCGTCGGTCTACCAACCGAGGCGCTACTCATCTCCAGGGCTCGCGAAGCGTACGTGCCAGAGCCTGAAGTCCATTACGTTTTGACCGAACAAGACGGTCTCGGTGAGGGGTTCGTCATGCAGTGGCTGGAAGGTGAAACCCTTGGTGCGCGCATCGTTCGTTCACCCGAGTTAGACGATGTCCGCCCCCGCCTTGCCCGCCAGTGCGGCGAGATTCTCGCACGCATTCACGCCATCGATCTCAAAGCCACTGGGCTCCGCGAAAAGTTGCAGACACAAACCCCCGAGAATCTCGTCAATCAGACCTGGGAGCGTTATAAGCGTTTCAATACGCCACAACCGATGATCGATTACTCGGCGTGCTGGTTGCTGGATCATTTGCCGACCCATTACGAAGCCACACTCGTTCACAATGACTTTCGCAACGGCAACCTGATGGTCAACGCGACAGGTATCATAGGCGTGCTCGATTGGGAGATTTCGCACATCGGCGACCCCATGCGCGATCTCGGGTGGATTTGCACCAACTCTTGGCGTTTCGGTCGTGCTGATTTACCCGTGGGCGGCTTCGGTATATACGAGGACTTCGCCGAAGCTTACGAATCGACCTCCGGTCGAAAGCTCAATCGAGACCACATCAAGTTCTGGGAGGTATATGGCTCGTTCTGGTGGGCCGTCACCACCCTTGGCATGGTGGAACGATTTCGCATTGGCCCCGACAAGACCGTAGAGCGTCCCGCCATTGGGCGACGCTGCTCGGAGGGCCAGATTGACTGCGCTAACCTGATCATACGCGGGCCGGTGACGCTCATCGATCCACCGGACCAGGCGGACGATGATATGCCGGGTATCGACGAGCTGCTCGTCAGTGTGCGCGACTTCCTTCGGGCAGATGTGATGGATTCGTCCCGCGGACGCACGCAATTCCTGGCGCGGGTCGCGGGCAACTCGCTCGATATCGTACTGCGCGACGGTTCACTCGGCACTGAGCATCGACGACTCGAACTCGAACGGTTGCGCCTGATCTTTGCAAGTAAAGACGGGCTTTTGGATCTCCGATGGCAACTCGTTAATGGCTTGCGTGATGCCTCAATACCGCTAGACCACGATGGCGTGATCGCCCATCTGCGTGTCACCGTGGCCAATCAGGTGGCTATCGATCAACCGCGGTATTCTGGTCTGGCCACCGCGCTCGCGGTAAATGGGTAGGCGACCATCGGATGCGACTACCGGAATAGAGTTCCCAATATTCCCTTCCAAGCCGTCAGTTGAGAGGTTTACTAGTAACGTTAAGGGATGAGACTGGGGGGGGCTTTTTGGGAGACTTCCTAGCCCACCAAGCCAATTGTTGGTGTTTCTAGGCAGATACAAAAGAGTCTTTCTGTTGGTAGAGGGCGAGTTCGGCAGACATCGCCCCTACTCAGGTTGTTAGACACTTCAAAACACAGTTGGCAGGGTCACTGGAATACTTGAAGTGGCGTTGGAAAGTTTCAACGCGTGAAACTTGCCGTACAAACAGGCGAGAGATCCTCCTAATAGACCAAATGATGAGGGAGCCTATTAAGCTCTCAAGCAATGGAATAACAATGAAAAAGGATGGATTAGCTGTGGAGGCTGAAGGAGTTTTGGTGCAGAGGGTTAGCTACGCCTCTCGCCGA
>JAYGFA010000024.1:0-22333 GCA_046582115.1 Pseudomonadales bacterium
TGGGCGCAGAAGAATCCGCGTGCCTTGATGTTCACGGAACCTTCGCAAGCCGAGGTGAAATTAGGCGAGCGTACGCCGAACCCGTTTGGCGGCCCAATCACGGTACAAGATGTCGTGGATGCTCGAATCATTGCGTGGCCATTGACTTTATTTCATTCCTGTTTGGTTACAGACCATGGCGGTGCAGTCATCGTTGCGCGACCGGAGATCGCGCGAAGCCTCCGCACCAACCCGGTATGGATCGCGGGTGCAGGTGAATCCATGGCACATCAGAATATGCTGGAGATGGATGACTTCACGGCGACCTCGGCGGCACGCTCTTCAGCGATCGCATACGAGATGGCGGGTCTAGGTCCTCAGGATATGGACATGGCGATGATCTATGACTCGTTCACGATCACCGCGGCGATCACAGCGGAGATGCTTGGTTTGGCACCGAGGGGCCAAGGCTATCGTTTGTGGAAAGATGGGGATGCTGCGCCGGGCGGTCGGCTGCCGATTAACACCAATGGAGGTGGTTTGTCATTTAATCACTCAGGGATGTACGGGATGCAATTGTTGGTCGAGGCTTATCGACAGCTGTCGGGAACGGCAGAAGACGGTGTTAACGGTATTGAAGGCAAACAAACGGATTCACACACGTGCGTGGTCAACGGTACCGGCGGAACGCTGTCGACCACGGGGACGCTCGTGTTGGTTTCCGATGACTAAGGAACGTTGGGTGAGGGATAGGGCGTGATCATCGACACATTCGTTTTCTAGGAGCGAGTTGCGTGGCCACCTATCAAGCAATTCAGGCTTTGCCCGGTGGGAAACCTGGCCCTTGGGGTGAGCCCGTGGCTATTCGATATGATCGACGCGACGTCCTGCTCTATGCCGTGGGCATTGGGACGCACGATCTTCGTTTCGTTTATGAAGGTCACCCTCAATTTGCCGTGTTCCCGACCTTTGCGATTCGCTGGGGAGGCAGCGGTGCACCCGTCGATACGAATCTAATACCGTCGTCGCCCGGGCCCCTCAACATTGATGCAGAACGGTACCTTGAAGTGCTCGCACCGCTCCCGACTTCGGGCGAAGTAACGGTTCGGTCGCGTCTCATTGGCGTGCACCCGCGCGGCACGGGCAATGGCTTTTGTGAGTACGAAAGTTTGGTTACCGATGCGTCGGGTAACGACTGCGTGCGGATGGTGAACGGATCGTTTCGGCGTGGCGTCGAAAAACTTGGGGACATTGAGCCCTTTGAAGGGGTAGGTACAACGTATTCGGAAAAGCTCAGTGCTCCAGAACGCCCGCCTGATTTTTCTTCCAGTACCGTGATCCCCATGAATCAGGCTCACATTTATCGACTATCTGGCGATTACAACCCACTTCATATCGATCCGGAGTCGGCGAATTTTGGCGGGTTTGATGAGCCGATTCTGCACGGTCTGTGCACGTTTGGTCATTGCGCTCACCTTTTACTTGATGGCCTTTGTGAGTGCGATGCCTCTCGTTTTCGCCGAATCAAGGTACGGTTTTCGTCGCCCGTTTTCCTCGGTGAGACGTTGCACATCGATGCGTGGGCGGATGGAAAAGGCCGGTTCCAATTCGAAGGACGGGTCGACAAGAGGACGGTCGTCTCTAACGCCTATTTCGAATTCGAATGATGTCAATGTTGTGTAGGCTGCACAGTTGACGGTATGAAACGTACCGAAATATGGTGGCCGTAACCGAAGCAGCCAACGCGACCTTTGACTACATCGTCGTTGGCGCTGGCACGGCCGGCTGTGTCCTGGCGAACCGACTGAGCCGCGACCCGAGTTGTAAGGTTCTGCTCCTTGAAGCGGGTGGAAAAGACGACTATTTCTGGATCAATATTCCCGTGGGCTACCTCTACACCATCGGTAATCCACGCACGGATTGGTGTTATGAAACGGAGGCAGATGAAGGGTTAAACGGTCGTCGCATTGGGTACGCGCGTGGCAAGGGGCTAGGCGGTTGTTCTTCCATTAATGCCATGATTTATATGCGTGGACAACGCAGCGATTACGATCACTGGGCCGCTTTAGGCAATCGTGGTTGGAGCTGGGATGACGTGCTGCCGGTTTTTAAGCAGTCGGAACGATACCAGCATGGCGAGGATGCCTGGCACGGTGCGAGTGGCGAATTACGCGTTGAAGAACGAAGGGTGAACTGGGAAATACTGGATGCCTGGCGCGATGCAGCTGAAGCCTGTGGCATTCCGAAAATTACCGAATTCAATCGCGGCGACAATTTTGGCAATGCCTACTTTCAAATGAACCAGCGCCGCGGCGTGCGTTGGAGTGCTACCCGAGCGTTTTTACGGCCCGTCATGAACCGGTCGAATCTCACGGTGCTAACCGATGCCAACGTACGACGCGTTTTGTTTGCGGAATGTTTGGGCGAACTCCAGGCAACCGGCGTCGAGGTCGCGATGGGTAATCAGCTAGAGACGTTTCGAGCGAGCCGGGAAACTTTGCTGGCTGCAGGATCCATTGGGTCGCCACAATTGCTTCAATTGTCTGGGATCGGCGCGTCGGAGCTCCTGAGGACACATGACATTCCAATGGTTCGTCATCTCCCGGGTGTGGGTGAGAATCTGCAGGATCATCTCCAGATCCGCACCATTTTCAAGGTGCGCAATACCGCCACCCTTAATCGTCGAGCACGAACGTGGCTGGGTAAGGTGGGGATGGGGCTCGAGTATTTGGCGTTTCGCTCCGGGCCGCTCACGATGCCGCCGTCTCAATTAGGGGCGTTTGGAAAAAGTGATCCGGGAAGGAAATCGGCCAATATCGAATGGCACGTGCAACCACTGTCGTTGGATCGGTTCGGGGAGCCACTCCACCGTTTTGACGCGATCACACCGTCCGTTTGTAACCTTCAACCCACCAGTCGAGGGCATGTGCGGATCGCGAGCCGTTACCCAGAAAAATATCCAGCCATTACCCTCAACTACCTTGCGACCGAAGAAGACTGCCAGGTCGCGGTTCAGGGGATGCGATTTACCCGCAGGATCATGGCGAACGAAGCGCTGGCTCGATTTCAACCAATGGAATGGCTGCCCGGTTCACAAATTAAATCGGATGACGACATGTTGGATGCCGCCCGCAACTTGGGCACCACCATTTTCCACCCGGTGGGAACGTGCGCAATGGGCAACAACGAACTCGCCGTGGTAGATGATCGGTTGCGAGTGCGCGGGACGCGTGGTCTTCGTGTCATTGACGCGTCGGTAATGCCACGCATTACTTCGGGTAACACCAATGCACCGACGGTTATGATTGCCGAGCAAGGTGCTCGTTTTATTTCTGAGACGAGGCGCCAGGCCGATTAGGCGGATAGGGCAGACGTCTTGTAGACATAGGATCGATTCCAAATCCATGCCATCAAGCCGACCACGACGTTGATCAGGGCGGTGGCAATGAAGATTCCCTGATAACCCCAGAGACGATCCGCCAAGATAGCCAAGGGTACATACAAAACGAGGGTCCTAAGTAAGGAAATCACGAACGGTGGAAATGGTTTCCCGAGCGCGTTGAAGCAAGAACTGGCGACTGACATCATTCCCATGAACCCGATGCTGAGTGGAATGATCAGAAAGAAAGAACGAGCAACGTCTATGACGATAGGGTTGTCGTCAATCATGGCGACCAGCGTTGTTCCCACTAGCATCATCACTGTGAACGTCAATACGCCCCACGCGAGGCAAAAACGGTGACACAGCGTTAACGCTTTCTTGACCCGGTCGTAATTCCGTGCCCCCCAGTTTTGTCCGATAAAGGGTTCTGACGAGGAATAAACTGACCAGAGGATCATGTGTGCCATGGTTTCAACCCTTGAGGCGACGTTAAAACCGGCGACCACTTCGTGCCCGTGAGCTGCGAGCAGTCGCGTGATGATCGCCATCGACAAGGGTTGCACCAGTCCGCTCGCGATAGCGGGCCCGCCGACGTAGAGAATGGCTTTCCATGAATTGATGAGTCCAGCAATGGACCAATGGACCAGTCGCGCCCTAACCAAAAGCAACGCGAAAAGAAAAACACTCATGAATCTTGAAACAACGTACGCCCACGCGGCTCCCGCAATGCCCAGGCCAAGACCGAAACCCCCGAACGACTCAAAGATGAAGAATGGGCAAAGGATAATTTGAATAATCGAGCCCGCGGTCATGATGATGCCGGGACTTGCCGCGCTGCCAGTCGCCCGTAACAGTGTGGACCCAACAATGGAAAGTAGAAAAAACGGCATCCCGATCATGTAGACCTGGAGGTACTCGACGGTCATGTTAAGTACCATGTCTTGTGCACCGAGCAGTGAGGCGATGGACGGTGCGGCGAAGTAGCCTGCGATACCGAGAATGGTTCCCGCGAGCACGGCAAGTAATTCGGCGTGCGAAACCAGGCGGCGGACGTCGCTGGGATTACCGCTGCCCGCGGCGCGCGCAATAACCGATGACGCGCCGGTACCGATTCCCATCGCAAACGCGAATAGCGTCATCGTGATCGGAAAGGCAAAGCCCATGGCCGCGAGCGCTTCCGTGCCTAAGAATCCTAGGTATATCGCTTCGCCGAGTTGAGCGATGTTCATGGTGATTGATCCCATCGCCATGAATGCGCCGAGGCGCACCAGGTGCCCGACGACGCTTCCTTGAGTGAAACTACCGACCTCTTGACGATCCGCAGTTTCGATTCGGGGCTCGCTAGCGGTAACTCCTTTCGTCTTCTCTATCGATTCGATCAAACAACCCCTTCAACATGGCTGGAGTGGACGCTGATGGCGTGCCCCCCAGGTTCTTGGAGGGTGAAGGAACGATGGAAGCGGGCCTCAGTGACCGGACTGGGTCCAAGCCCGAGCTCTGTGAACGCTGCATGGCTAGCGTCGACGTCGTCAACCATGAGGTCAAACGGCGCCTGAAGATCTCCATTAGGTTCGCCTTTCAACAAAATTAGGTGCGTTCCGCCGCGCAGCTCAAGAATGGCGATACCCGACCCAGGCGACACGTCGCGCATGCCGGCTGAAACAAAAAACGCTTTGCTTTCGGTAGGGTCTGGTACCGTCATGCTGAGGTGCCCGACCCAAACCGCGGGTCTTGTATCCTCGGTTTTTCGCATCCACCGTGACCGACTCGCCGTCTCCTCGATCGTTTGACCGGCTTTTTCCCAGCCAGTAAATCCTTTTTCTAGGTGGGCTACGTCTTGATAACCCATGTCCATCAACGCTTTTGCTGCAAAAGCCGATCGGCCACCGCCCGCACAGAACACAATGGTGCGTCGTTCCTCGTTAAAGTAATGACGGAAATAAGGGCTGGCAGGGTCCGCCCAAAATTCGAGCATCCCGCGAGGTGCATGGATTGCACTGGGAATTGTCCCCAAGTCGATCTGCTCCTGAATTTCGCGAATGTCGAGAAGGAGCGGTGGTTCCGGTCCGACAAGTTCTTTTACGAGAGCTTCAATGCTTAGGTTTTCGAGGGTTTGCTTAAGTTTATCGACTGATTCAAAAATGGGCTTGATGGGCATCGTCGTCTCCAGCGGATCTGTATCCAGTGTAACCCGTTCTACGGCGGCTTGAATTGAAGGGGATTGACCGTGAAGATCTTTATTCCAGGCAATTGGATGAGGCACCGTGACGGAAACTTTTACAGAGATCGACGGCTTGCCAAACTTTAGCAGTATTCAACCTGACGGGATCGAAGAAGCGATCAAGGAATTACTAGCGTCTAATCGGGAAGAAGTCACAGGGATTGTTGATCGTGTCAGTGACAGCCCCACCTGGGACTCGCTGGTCGCGCCGTTGGAGGAGATTGACGATCGTTTGACGAAAGCGTGGGTGCCAATTTCGCACTTGAACGCAGTCGTCAATACAGAAACGCTGCGTGCTGCTCACGATGGTTGTTTGGCGGCATTGACTCAGTATTCGACGGAGCTAAGGCAATCGCAGCCACTTTACGATGCGTACAAGAACTTGCGGTGGAGCAAAACGTACGACGACGAACTTTCCGCAGCACAGAAAAAAGTCGTGGAAAACGCATTGATTGATTTCGAGTTATCAGGGGTTGGCCTTGATGAACGAACCAAAAAGCGATTTGCTGACGTCAGCGAACGACTCGCGGTCCTTGCGAGCCGATTCCAGAATAACGTTCTTGATGCATCGGATGCTTGGACGCGACATTTCGACGGCCCCGAACCACTTGACGGGTTACCCGACGTCAATTTGGCGATTGCAACCCAGGCGGCTCAAGCACGTGACCTCGACGGTTATGTGGTGACACTGGAGATGCCTTCGTACGTGGCCGTTATGGATCATGCCGAAGATCGAGAGTTGCGGCGCGAAGTGCATGAAGCATACGTGACTCGGGCATCGGACAGAGGGCCTCACGCGGGGATCTTCGATAACACTGAGAACATGAACGAAATACTTTCGCTACGTCATGAGCAGGCACAGCTCTTGGGATACGGCAACTACGCGGAGTTGTCGGTCGTGAAGAACATGACGGACGATCCTGCCGAGATCGAAGCGTTTCTCGAGAATCTTCTCGAAAGGTCGCTTCCGAAGGCTCGCGAAGATCTCGAGGAACTTTCCACCTTTGCGCTCGAAAAATATGGAATCACTGAAGTCCGTCCTTGGGACACGCGGTTTTTGTCGGAACAACTACGACAAAAGAAATACGCCGTTTCGGAGGAGGAACTGCGTCCTTATTTCCCCATGGAGAAAGTACTAACTGGGATGTTTGACGTAGTTGAGCGTTTGTTCGAGATCAGAGTGCAGCGGGCGATAGCGCCCGCCCGCTGGCACGACGATGTATTGTTTTTTGAAATTTATCGTGATGAGAATCGTATCGCTCGGTTTTACGTCGATGCATTTGCGCGTCCGCACAAACAGGGCGGCGCGTGGATGAATGATTGTCGAGTTCGGCGCGAGTCCGGTAATTTCCTGCAGCTACCCGCAGCGTTTCTCACCTGTAACTTCACGCCGCCGGTTGGCGACGTTCCTGCACTTCTTACCCACTCGGAAGTGGTGACACTTTCCATGAATTCGGCCATGGGCTCCATCACATGCTCACGCGACAAACCTGTGCCGCGGTTTCAGGTATCAATGGCGTGTCATTGGATGCGGTTGAATTGCCGAGTCAGTTTATGGAGAACTGGTGCTGGCAAGCCGAATCGATCGGTCTCATCTCCGGTCATTGGCAGACAGGCGATCCGTTGCCGGGCGCACTGCTTGAACGGTTGCTCGCAGCGCGAAATTTTCAGTCGGGCTTGGCGGTGGTGAGACAACTCGAGTTCGGACTCATGGATATGGCGCTGCATACGAGTGTAGAAGCACTTGGTCCTCTCCGGGCTATGCACGATGTGCGCCAACGGACCGGCTTGGTGGTGTCGCCAGAATACGATCGTTTTCCATGGGCATTTGGCCATATCTTTTCAGGAGGATACGAGGCAGGTTATTACAGTTATCTATGGTCCGAGGTGCTATCCGCCGACGCGTTCGCTGCGTTTGAAGAAACCAGTATATTTGACCGGCCTACCGGGCAACGATTTCTTCAAGAAATTCTTGAAATAGGTGGATCGAAGGATGCGATCGATAGCTACAAGGCTTTTCGGGGAAGGCAGCCCGATCCATCTGCCTTATTGCGACACAAAGGACTCGTTGCCACTTAAACCGGATCAACTGTCTACGCTGATTTGTTGAGAAATCCTTCGATGCGTTCGATGGCCTCGATAATGCTCTCGACAGAACTCGCATACGAGAAGCGAATGAATCCTTCACCCATAGCACCGAAACTGGTTCCAGCGACAGTGGCGACTCCGAGCTCTTCCAGCAGTCGATTCTGCAATGTTGTAGCGGTCATTCCGGTGTCTTCTATGTTAGGGAAAGCGTAAAACGCTCCTCCCGGCGTTCGACAGTGGAATCCTGGAAGTGCATTCAGGCGTTCGACGATAACCCTGCGCCGTTGGTCAAACGTCGCGACCATCTCGGTCACACTATCTTGAGGCCCTTCGAGTGCTGCGAGACCCGCGTATTGGGCGCTCGCGTTGACGCAGGAGTGGCAGTTCACCGCGAGTCGAGTCGCTTGTTCAACGAGGTTTTCCGGCCAAACCGAATAACCTATTCTCCATCCGGTCATGGCGTAGGTTTTACTCCATCCGTCGAGAAGGATGAGCCGATTTCGAATTTCTGGATAACGCAGTAGCGAAACATGATCGTGACTGTCGTAACACATGCGTGAGTAAATCTCGTCGCTTAGGACGGCGACTTCAGAATATTCGGCGAGACCAGAAACGAGTTTGTCGACTTCCTCTTTGGACACCGTGCCGCCTGTTGGGTTAGCGGGGGAGTTGAGAATCACCAGCCGTGTTCGGGGCGTAATTTGACTCAGGACGTTGTCGGCGCTGAAGGAGAAGTCGCGTTCTTCAAGTAGCGGGATCGGGACCGCTTTAGCCCCAGAAAATTCGATGACCGATTGGTAGATGGGAAAACCCGGATTTGGATAGAGTATTTCTGCCCCCGCTTCCCCGAACATGAGAATCGCAAAAAATATCGTGACCTTCCCGCCAGGCACCACGAGCACGTGGTCCGGGTCCACTTCAACGCCTCGGTTGTTCATGATGTCGGCCGCGACCGCCTCCCTTAACTGAGGAATCCCGGGTGCGGGTGTATAGCCGTGATGTCCGTCGCGAAGTGCCTTAATAGCCGCATCGACGATGTGGTCTGGGGTCTTGAAATCCGGTTGTCCGATGCCAAGGTTGATGACATCGCGGCCGGAGGCCATGAGAGCCTCGGCTCGGGCGAGTACCTCAAAGGCGGTTTCGGTACCTAGACGGTCCATTTTTTCGGAAAGGCGCATCGTCATCCCTGTGTGCTGCTCACGTCGTGACCCGTTCAAGGTCGGTGAAATCATAACGAAATTCGTCTACGCATTACTTGAAAATTCGTGACAGTTGAGTGCGTGTTGCGATCCCCGGATGATGGGCGGGATGGGTAACGGCGGAGATATCGTGAATATTGACTTGGAGAAACACCCAGCGACGGGGTCACGCGGCGTCATCGTCACGAATCACCCGCTTGGATCGGTAGCGGGCGCGGAGATGCTGGCTGCGGGAGGTAATGCGATTGATGCTGCGATTGCTGCGCTATTCGCGCTCACGGTGGTGGAACCAATGATGGTGGGGATATTCGGTGCCGGGATGGCCAACGTCCGCCGAGCGGATGGGAGTCATTGGTTTATTAATAATTACGCGGTAGCACCTGCGGCGGCGACACCAGACATGTACCGAACCGTTGCCGATACTTGGCCCGATTACCAGAAAACGTTGGATGACGAAAACGACGTTGGTCCGCTTGCAGTGGGCGTACCCGGGTCTTTGGCAGGATGGTGCGAGACGCTTGATCAGTGCGGTCGGCTGTCGCTCGAGGACGTGTTGCAACCAGCGATACGGTTTGCAACGAACGGTTTTCGGGCGACCGCATATTTGAGTGGCATCGTGCGTGCGGTCGCGTCGTCCATGGCGAGGTTTCCAGAGACGGCGAAAATATACCTTCCGGACGGAAACCCCATCAGGGAAAGCGACTTAGTGATCCAGTCGGAGTATGCGGAGACGCTGAAGAATCTTTCAAAATTCGGTCCGAATTTGCTCTATCGAGGCGAACTTGGGGTGTCTGCAGTGGATTACCTCCAACGAATCGGCGGAATCATGACCGTCGCCGATTTACAGAATTATCGAACGGTCAACGATACGGTGGTTTCAGGTAGCTACCGCGGGTATGGCGTTATCGGGCCGCCACCGCCTTCAGCGGGTGGGGTTCAGGTGATCGAGATGCTCAACGTGCTCGAGGGATTTGACTTGGGATCGATGGAATTCGGATCCGCGGATTCCATCCATGTGATTGCTGAAACGCTCAAGCTCGGTTTTGAAGACCGCAAACAATACACAGGTGACCCAGCCTTCATTGACGTACCGGTCGCCATGCTCACGTCGAGAGAGTATGCCGACAAACGCCGAGGAGAGATCGATATGTGTCGTGCGCGAATCGTAGCGGACACGGCGAGCGGCGAGTCACCACACACCACCCACGTGACGGCGGCCGATGCAGATGGCAACGTGATCGCTACCACACAGACAATACATGCTCCGTTTGGATCGAAAGTGACGGTGCCGGGTACCGGAATGCTACTGAACAACACGATGAATATTTTCGATCCACACCCGGGATTTGCCAATTCAATTGCGCCGGGAAAGCGGATGACCAGCAGCATGTCACCGCTGATTGTTACGCGCGCCGATGAGCCCTGGTTCGCGCTTGGCTTACCGGGAGCGACACGGATCTTTCCATCTGCGATGCAGGCCGTGGTCAATATGATTGATTACGGAATGGATCCCCAGACGGCGGTCGAGGCGCCACGGATCTGGACGCAGGGTCAGGAGCTCGAGGTAGAACAAGGTTTCAGTCAAAGCGCGTTGGGTGATATCGAAAAGCGCGGCCACAAACTTAAAGAAGTCCGCGTAATCGGTGGCGGGATGGGGATGATTGTTTTTAACGGGAACGCTATGACCGGTGCTTCCTGCTGGCGGGCAGACGGGACGCCGATCGCTGTATCGGGTGGAATGGCGAGGTTGGGGAGTCGATTTGATGTCCGATAACCCAATGATCGGCATGAAGTTGCGCTACCACCTGTGGCGACTTCCATATAGGATGCGCCACCTGAAAATTGGTGGACATTGACGTCATGAGCGGTCCAGATTTCGCAACGACTCCATTAATTCCGGTGATCGCCCAAGATGCTGACAGTGGCGCTGTGCTAATGCTGGCCTATATGGACGAGGATGCGTACACCGAGACGCTGAAAACGCGAACGGTTTGTTACTTCAGCCGAGGTAGAAACAGGCTGTGGCGAAAGGGCGAGGAAAGTGGACATGTTCAGGAGCTAAAGCAGATTCTTTACGACTGCGATGCCGACACGATTTTAGTTAAAGTCGAGCAAGTTGGTGGTGCAGCCTGCCACGAGGGGTACGCGAGTTGTTTTTTCCGCGAGATCAATCCGGAGACCGGGGTCGCTGCGGTGATTGCCGACCGAGTTTTTGATCCGGAAGAGGTCTATGGGTGAGCATGGCGAACGTACTTAATCTCGGAGTTCCGTCAGGCAGCTTGCAAGAACCGACGGCGGAACTGTTTCGGCGTGCCGGGTACGAGATTACGTTTCCCACCCGGTCTTACTACCCGACCATCGATGATCCCGAAATTGACTGCTTACTAGTGCGTGCGCAGGAGATGGCCCGATACGTCGAGCAAGGTGTACTGGATGCAGGCATCACTGGGCACGATTGGGTCGTTGAAACGGACGCTGATGTCGAGGAAGTGTGTGAGCTCATCTATTCAAAAGTAAGTCGTCGACCCACGCGCTGGGTGCTCTGTGTCCCAGAAGACTCGGCAGTTAAGGATGTGGCAGATTTGCAGGGAAAACGGATCGCGACGGAGGTCGTGAATCTCACTCGTGCGTATTTAACAGACCATGGTGTGACGGCCGATGTGGAATTTTCCTGGGGAGCAACAGAAGTCAAACCTCCGAGACTCGCGGACGCGATTGTCGAAGTCACAGAAACAGGAAGCTCTCTGCGCGCTAACAATCTACGTATCGTGGATGAAGTCCTTACGAGTACGCCGCGTTTGATCATAAACCACGGCGTGGCCGCTGACGCGTGGAAACGCGAAAAAGTGGCCAATGTCGAACTCATGCTGAAAGCGTGTCTGGCAGCGGAAGGAAAGGTTGGTTTGATGATGAATGTTCGGCGGACGGATCTCGAGGCAGTGGTAGGTGCCCTCCCGGCGCTACAAACGCCTACGGTATCGGCGCTTGCCGACGAGGATTGGGTGGATGTGAATTCCATTGTTGAAGAATCCGTCATGCGATCGATTGTTCCCAAACTGAAGGCTGCCGGTGCACGGGGCATTGTTGAGTACGCAATCAACAAGATTATTGACTGAGGGGCGCCGTTTAGATCGTGCTATTCCGGAATTTTCCCTTCCACTTGTACGCGGTGAATGCGGCGAGAATCATCGTTATGGTCGTGGACCGCAAAATGCATGACGCTGCGGTTGTCCCAAATAATGAGATCGTTCTTTGACCAACCGTGCCGAGCTTGGAATTCGGGACGGCATGAATGTTCAAAGAGGAAATTGAGTAGCGCCTGACTTTCGTCGAGATTCCATCCGCAAAACTGCCTCGTAAACGCTCGGCAGACGTACAAAGACCGGTTTCCGGTCTGGTCGTGCGTTCGAACCACGGGGTGTTGGGCTTCTGGTGCATCCTCGATCGTTTCGCCGTATGTGCGTGCGAGTCCCGCTGCAGAGTGGATCGCCGTTAGCGGGTCGATGGTCTTTCGGACCCCGTCTGACAAGCCTTGGTAAGCCAATTCCTGGTTGGCAAAGGCCGTATCTCCACCGATTTCGGGTGTCTCTAGTGCGTACAGCATCGTGAGTTTGGGTGGCGCCTCGTTGTAGGTCATGTCGGAGTGCCAGTGTTGATTGATGTCTCGTTTCTTGCCGACATTGACTAATTCAATGATTTCTGGGTATGCATCGAGACCGGCGTAAGGATGCCGCACTAACCTTCCCCAGCGACGCGCGAATTCCATGTGATCTTGTGGCGTTAACTGCTGTTCTGGAAATACAAGAACTTTGTGTTGGCAAAACAACTGGTCGATCGTAAGCCAGGTCTCGTCGTCCATGGCTCGCACGTCGAGCCCGTCAACGGTTGCCCCTAAGGGCGCCGCGATCCGCTGGACCGAAAGATTAGACATGAGGATTACGAGCTACAAGACAGCATCGAACAGCCGACACGGTGTCGCGCCCACTCAGGACGTTTCGCCGCATATTCGTTTCGGCCTTGCTGTTCGGTATATGGGTTGCGCAGGACATCGAGTAGCTCGTTGACTACCGAGAAGTCGCCTTGTCCGGCTGCGTCGATCGCCAGCTGGGCCCTGTAATTTCGGAGTACGTAGAGCGGATTGACCTGGTTCATACGATCGTGTCGGTGCTGGTCTGACGGGTCGTCGGTAGAGGTACGCTCCAGATAATCGTTGAGCCATCGGGAAATTTCATTGGTGACGGGGTCTGTTAACTCGGACGCATCGTAAAAAGCATCTCGCAGACAGTTTAAACGCGCGTTTGGTGCCATGTGGTGGGTCACTTCCGCTAGACCACGATAAAAGAGTGTCATGTCCGTCTCGGCCAAGGAGAGGATCGTTTCCAGCCCATTCAATAATTCCGTATCTCGCGATCTAAACTCGAGCAACCCTAATTTGTTTGCCATCATCCGTTGGGCCTCGGTCTCGTAAAGAGAGGCGAAATCGGTCAATGCGTCTTCGAGCGGTTTCGCTTCTTCGATAAGGGGGTAGATGGCGTTTGCGAGTTGCAATAAATTCCATTGCGCAATGGCCGGTTGTTGTCCAAACCGGTAGCGACGTCCCGCTGCGTCCGTGGTGTTAGGTGTCCAATTGGGGTCGTAATTTTCAATCCATCCATAGGGACCGTAGTCGATCGTTAACCCCAAGATCGACATGTTGTCCGTATTCATCACCCCGTGAACGAAACCAACTCGCATCCACTGGACAATCATTTTTGCAGTCGATTGGACAACGTATCGAAACCATTCGATGTAGGTGCTCGTTTTGCCGATAGGGCCTGACTGTGGAAAATGGTTTTTAATGGTGTAGTCGGCTAAATCTCGTAGCAGTTCGGATTCCTGGCGCGAAGCCAGCAGTTCGAAATTACCGAACCGTAAGAAGGTAGGCGCGACTCGGCACACGATCGCACCCGGCTCCGCTTTAGGATGCCCGTCGTAAAGGATGTCGCGGACGACTTCCTCGCCGGTTAATGTCAGAGATAATGCGCGGGTCGTCGGAACCCCCAGATGATGCATGGCTTCGCTACACAAGAATTCTCGGAGAGATGAACGAAGTACGGCGAGACCGTCGGCTGTTCTAGAGTAGGGAGTCGGTCCTGCACCTTTTAATTGCATGGCGTACCGTGTCTGGTCGCGGGTCACCACATCACCAAGATTGATCGCACGCCCATCGCCGAGTTGACCGGCCCAATTCCCAAATTGATGACCCCCGTAACACATCGCGAACGGGTCCATCCCCGGAAGTAGTTTGTTGCCGGTAAACACCTGGAGAAAGGTATCCGTTGCACAGTCAGCCTTATCTAAACCAAGGAGGTCGGCGGTTTCTGGGGAAAAAGCGACCATTATTGGACTGCGAACGGGCGTCGGTTGTACTCGTGAATAACATGCGCCACGAACTTCACGGACGAAGTTATCTGGTTCCGAGTCACCGGGTAGTTCCTCAAGAAAGCGGTTGTCGAATTGGAGTTGCGTATGCATCAGTCGATGATGGCTGAATACACCAAGTTCTTGAGCTGCCCTCGAAAATTGAAGGTGTTCGACGGCATGAGCTGCGTCATAAAAATTACAACTAAATCTTCATGGGGATCGACCCAAAAAATGGTGGATGCTGCGCCGCCCCAAAAATAGTCCCCGGCACCGAATTGACCGGCATCAACCGTGCCCAGTGTTGTTGCGAAACCGAGCCCAAACCCAATGCCTTCGTACGCCGTCTCCGAGAATGCGCCCAATGCAAGACTCGATAAATCGCCACCCTTTGGCAAGTGATTCGTGCGCATGAGGTCAACTGTTCGGGGTCCAAGAATTCGGGTCCCGTCGAGTTCACCGCCACGACGAAGCATTTCGCAAAAACGCCAGTAATCGTGTGACGTGCCGACCAGACCGCCCCCGCCAGAAAAAAATGTCTTTGACTGGAGATAGGTGCTCGACGTTGGGTCATCTATTAATGCGAGAGATTTGTCGGCTCGACGGGCATAGTTTGCTGCGAATCGGGTTGTGTCTTCAGCAGGGACCGTGAAGCCGGTATCGGTCATGCCAAGGGGATCAAATATTTCGGCTTGCAAATACTGATCAAACGACATACCAGAAATCGCTTGGACTAAATAACCACAAACGTCGGTGGAATACGAATATAGCCAAGCCTCACCAGGTGAGTAACGCAACGGCACCTGGCCAAGCTTCTCGACGAAGCTCTGAAGCGTTTCGCCGTCTTCGCTACGCATACCGACGGCGGCATAGGCTTTTTCGACAGGGTGTTGTCCGCCACCGTACGAGAGCCCGCCAGAGTGGCTCAATAGATCCCGAAACGTCGTGGGTCGATTAGCAGCACGGGTCTCGAAAGGCGCCTCGTTTCCAGATACCCAGACGCGCAGATCCTTCCATTCGGGTATGACGCGATGCACCGGATCGTTGAGTTGAAAATAGCTTTTTTCGTAGAGTTGCATGAGCGCAACGGACGTGATCGGTTTACTCATCGAGTAGATGCGGAAAATCGTGCCATCGGTGATGGGAATCTGGCGCTCTCGATCTGCGTCCCCGAGAGATTCGAAGTAAGCTAATTGGCCGTGCCGCGCGACCAGGGTCTGACACCCGACGAGTTTTCCCGACGCAATGTAATTGCGGTGAAGGTGATCGGTAATCTGCTCTAAGCGATCGCGATCAAACCCAGCTGTTTCAGGCTGAATATCCATTGTTACCTCAGATTAGGACGAACCAATACCTAGATCAGTCGTTCTCTAGAATAACGAATCACACGAGGTCTAGTACCACAGACTTTTATCGACCACGTTACGAAGCTCCTTGTCTTGGGCGAAGCGCTGGGCATTGTCCAACAGAATTTCGTAGCGACGTTCTGAAATATTTACAGCGTCGGCAACCGCAATATGCGGCGTGATGAGCACATTTTCCATGGACCAAAGGCGGTGGTCGGGTGGTAGCGGTTCGGTCTCGAAGACATCTAGGCCGGCGCCCGCCAGTTCGCGTTTCTCCAACGCGACCACCAGATCGTCAAGGCTCGCTGTCATGCCTCGGCCGACATTAATGAAATAGGCAGTGGATTTCATGTTGATAAATCTATCGCGGTTCCACATCAATTCGGTTTCCGGCGTATGGGGCACAGTGGTGATTACGAAGTCGGCTGTTGGGAGGAGATCGTCAAGTTCGTCGGGCGCGTGTATCTCCGCCTCGGGGATGGACGCCGTTCGCGGATCAATGCCGATAACTCGCGCGCCCATTGCCGCGCAGAGTCGTGCGGTTTCAGTCCCAATACCTCCAACGCCATTGATGAGCACGGTCGAGGAAGCGATGTCGACGTAGCCGTGTTGCCTCGCCCGCGGGTTCCAATCGGCCTTACGCTGCGCGTCGAACCAATAAGGCAATCCTCGCGACAATGCGAGCATGAACATCAAGATGTGGTGACTGATGTGGTCGGAGTAAATCCCGCGCGGATTGGTGACGGTGACCGGGTGTTCCGCCAGTTCGGCGTAGTAGTAGCCCACGAACGGCCCAGCATATGGGTTTTGAAGCCAGCGCAGATTACGGGCCGTCGCGAGGGCCTCTGGTGGGACCCAGCCGTACGCTGCATCGGCTGTCGAAACGGCTTGTTTGACTTCCTCTTCATGTTCAATCACGCGCACGTCGAATTCGGGGAGGGCCGCTTCAAGCCGTCGCGCCCATTCGCGCTGATTCGCGTCGATGGGAGGTAGGAACACAAATTTGAGCATGTGTTTAGTCTGCCATATCGGAGATTCTGTGCGTCGTTGCCAGCAGTTGGATGTCGTCGGCTGACTCCAACGTCGCAGGCACCGCTTCGATGCGGTCGGTGCTTCTTGTAGTTAGTAGTGTGAAATTAAGCGAAGGCAACGTATCTTTTTGCGGGCGGGAGATTTTGATGACTAGAAATTTTGGAGATGTGCGATGACAAGCATCAACTCAGTACTGGGACCCATTTCTTCGGATGATCTTGGTTTCACCCTTATGCACGAGCACGTCATGGTGAGTGCCCCGGCGATGTTTCGTACCTACCCCGATTTGTTTGGTCCCGAAGATCGCGAAGCTCGTGCAATCGACACGTTCAAAAAAGTAAAAGCCGAGGGCATCGATACCATCGTCGACGCGACGACGTACGATCTTGGGCGTGATCCTGAACTGTTGTGTACTGTTGCTGAAGGCTCTGGGGTCAACATCATTAACGTTACGGGTTGGTGGTTGGACGTCCCTAGGTTTCTTCGCGGGGTTTCACCGAACCAAATGGCGCGTGAATTTATTAGAGACATTAACGAGGGTTTTCGTGGAACCGGAATTAAGGCAGGTATTCTGAAGTGTGCTGCCGACTTCGAAGGCGTCACCGTGGACCTTGAGTTGATGGCACGAGCCGCAGCCCGCGCGCAGATTGAAACAGGAATACCGTTGATGGTGCATTCATACCCTACGGGGCAGGTTGCGAGGCGCCAAATTGAGATATTTCGGGAGGAAGGGGTTGATCTCACGCGGGTGAAAATCGATCACTCGAACGACACGACGGATATCGAATACTTAAAGTGGATCCTTGATCAAGGCTGCTATATAGGACTGGATCGTTACCCCGGTCGGCTGGTCAGTCCCGAGGCACGTACGTCAACCATGAAGACCCTTATCGATCTAGGTTACGCCGACAAGCTTTGTCCCTCGCACGATTGTATTTGCCTGCACATTCACAAGGAACGTCCTGACGGTACGATCCCGGAGGAGCATGATTTCTTTAGGAGTAATGTCGATCAGTACCTATACATCCATCGCCACGTCATTCCCGACCTGGTTGAGATGGGGGTTAGCGATGAGACTGTACGCAGTCTCTTCGTGGATAATCCCCGACGCTTTTTTGCGGGTACTTAGAACCCACTCGCAGAACCGCCTCGTATCAAGCGGCTAACAAGCTCCGAAGACATTCGTTGGTTCGAGTAAACGAAGCACGACCGTCATCACCGGCTGGGTAAACGCTTGCAATAATTTCCGTCGCCCCCGCATCAAAAAAATCTTGTAATCGCGCTTCGACTTCGGATTCGTTTCCAACAACGGCGATTTCACCGGCCTGGTCTATCCCTTCGGCATCGAGTTGGCGTCGATAGTTAGGCAAGTGTCCGTAGCCTTGAAAGATCTGCACGGATCGAGCGATCGCTTGTTCGTGATCGTCGTGTACGCAAACCGGTACGCCGACGATGACGCGGGGTGCCGGCCGACCGGCGTCCGCCGCCGCTTGGGTGATTGTTGGGACCGTGCGGTCGCGGATCGTCTTGTTTCCAACCATCCAAGTGACCGTGCCATCGGCGACTTCGCCCGCTGCTTTGAGCATGAGAGGAGCCAGAGCTGAAATCACCACAGGGAACGGGGATGCTTCCGGACACGCGAACCCGGTCGCCATCTTGTACATTTCGCCGTCGAATTCGACGCGACCTTCGTCCCCTAACGCTTTAAGAATGGATACATACTCGCGCATGTGTTGCGCCGGACGAGAATACTCGAGACCCAGCGCCTCAATGACGGGTGCGTGTGAAGGTCCGACACCGAGTATCAGGCGACCGCCCGTCAACGCGTTTACAGTGGCGGCTTGTTGGGCCAGCGCGTTCGGATGCCGTGGGTAGGAAGGCACGACCGCGGTCCCAAGTTCGATGGTGTTCGTTTGGGGCCCCGCCAGTGCGATCATCGTCAGCGCGTCGAAGGTACCGACTTGCGGGCACCAGTAACTCGAAAACCCTTGGTTCTCCATCTCGACGATCTCGTCGACGAGGCTTGAAAGCGGATGACCTCGCCTAATATTTCCACCGTAAATTCCTAATTTCATTAATAAAAATCTCCTTTATGGATGTTCTTTATGTATTGGTCTCGTGATCGAATCTATGTCCGCGGACGCATGTGCAAGGACGAGTCATCGGATCCCAGCAAGACCGTCGCTGATACCTTTTCTTGCCCAGCCACCCCACGGGAGGGTGAAAAATCTGAATCCTTTGGCGATCAGTTCACTCGGTTCAATACCGGGTGGTACAAAATACATGCCAGGGGCAACACCCACTTCTTGGCAAGCGGCCGCAATCTTATCCAACGCGCTTAAATACTTCGGGTTGGGATAATCCAATGCGACGTCGAGGTTTATTGAGAGATCGGAAGGGCCGACCAGTAGCACGTCAATCCCAGGAACACTCAGAATCTTGTCGATGCTATCCAAGGCCTCCGCGGTCTCGATCATCGGGATAATCAACAACTGTTCATTCACGATATCCATGTACTCGCGGTAAGTTTTGAACTCGCCCCATTCGCCCCGCGGGCCTGCCGAACTGCGCACGCCCTCAAAGGCGTACTTACACCAGGCCACCATGTTTTCCGCTTCTTCCTTGGTATTGACCATGGGGACGATGATTCCTTTGGCACCTAGGTCTAATGCGTAGCAGATTTGATCCTGCCTGTTTTCACCGACCCTGATAATGGGAATTGCTGTGCTACCCCGCATCGCCGCCAGCTGAGGTTGTAACGCCTTGATCTCCACCGGTGTGTGCTGGGTATCGAAGAGGAGAAAATCAAAACCTGAATTCGCCAAGAAACGCACGTCGCTCGTTATCGAACCATCCGCGCCAATGGCGGTTTGACCGGACTTCAGCATATCTTTGACAGCATTCATGTATTCAAGCCTTCCTGGAACGGAACGTTAAAGATAAGTGCGCTCAACCCTAAGTGCCAGTGAAAACGACAGCGGGCCTGAAGAAAATCGAACCAAAAGGAAGGACTGAAATTTCGCCGCGTTGGAAGCGAGGGTCAAGAAAAAGGGAAAAATCGATCGCGAAAAATGGGAGTATCTAGGTCGGATGAATAACCTATTGCAGTTGTTAACGAAGTGTACCCACGGTGGCGATGCCGTTGCCGCACCGAATCGCGACCCTCAACCGTACGCTCATCTATCGGAACGGATTTTGCGGATGGGTGGCGAATTACGCTCGATTGCGATTGCGCCTGATTCCCGCGTGGTGATGGTTTTTCCTAACGGACCGTTGATGGCTTCGGCATTCGCGAGTTTGGCGCCATGGTGCACGACGGCGCCATTAAACCCGGCGTATAAATCCGATGAGTTCGAATTTTATCTACGCGACCTCGAGGCATCCGCCCTGATGGTCGAGACAGGTTCGGAATCTGGCGCGATCGAGGTCGCGCACCGTCTTGGGATTCGCGTCATCGAAATCGAAGAAGGAGAAGAGGCGGGTTCTTTCTCCCTTGGCGAGCCGGGATATGAAGTACCGGTTCGCGACGACGATTCGATTGCGCTCATTTTGCATACGTCAGGGACGACGTCGCGGCCGAAAATGGTGCCGCTTTCGCTGGGTAATCTTGCAGCATCGGCGTCCAATATCGCGGCCACGTTGCAGTTGTCCGATGCCGATCGCTGTCTAAACGTGATGCCGCTTTTTCACGTACACGGGTTGATGGCGCCGGTACTGGCGTCACTGATCACAGGCGCCAGCGTGTACTGTACGCCGGGCTTCGATGCATTACGCTTTTTCGCTTGGTTGGACGATGCTCGGCCGAGTTGGTACAGCGCGGTGCCGACGATGCATCAGGGTATCTTGTCAAGAGCGCCCCGCAATCGGGAGGCTATTGAACGGTCGTCGTTACGTTTTGTCCGCTCGTCCTCGGCCGCTTTGCCGCCGCAGGTCATGGAGGCACTCGAGGCTACGTTTTCTGCACCTGTTGTTGAAGCGTATGCCATGACCGAGGCCGCGCACCAAATGTGCTCGAATCCACTGCCTCCGAAGACCAGGAAGCCCGGTTGTGTGGGCCCGGCGGCCGGGCCGGAGGTTGCGATTATGAACGAGGACGGTGTTGTGCTTGCGATCGACGACGTTGGTGAAATCGTGATTCGAGGGAAGAACGTGACGTCGGGCTACATCAACAATCCGGAGGCGAATGCAGGCGCTTTTCATGAAGGTGGTTGGTTTCGCACCGGCGATCAGGGTCTGCTTGATGCGGATGGTTACGTCAGAGTCACCGGTAGACTCAAGGAGATCATCAACCGAGGTGGTGAGAAAATCGCACCGCTCGAGGTAGACGAAGTCATTCTTGATCACGACGCGGTGGCTCAAGTCTGCACTTTTGCAATTCCACACGAGAAATTGGGCGAGGACGTGGGTGCTGCCGTTGTCCTGAAGGAAGATAGCGAGGTCACCGAGAAAGAGCTTCGAATGTTTGCCGGACAAAAGCTTGCTGATTTCAAGGTGCCACGGCGGGTCCTGTTCGTTGCGGAAATTCCAAAAGGACCGACCGGCAAGATCCAACGCATCGGACTTGCAAAAGCGCTAGGTCTCGTTACGTGAAAATTTGTGTGTTCGGGGCGGGTGCGGTCGGGGGGTATCTCGGCGCGATGCTCGCGCGCTCGGGTTGCGATGTGTCGTTGGTTGCGCGGGGGCCTCACCTTGCGGCAATCCAGCAGAAGGGCCTTACGTTATGGCGTGATGGAAAATCTCGAACACAAGCGATCAGAGCCACGGACTCCGCCGCGGAACTCGGCCTCCAGGATTTCGTGCTTGTTACGCTTAAAGCTCACGCGTTGCCCGGGGTGGTGGCCGATCTACGGACGCTTCTGGGGACGGATACGGCCGTTGTCAGTGCGGTTAATGGTCTTCCTTGGTGGTATTTCCATGCCCTTGAGTCGCCGATTGCGGAACGTCCGTTGGAAAGCGTTGATCCCGGAGCCGTGATATGGAATGGAATAGGTCCTGAACGTGCGATCGGTTGTGTCGTTTACCCGTCCGTCGAGGTATCTGAACCAGGCGTGATACGGCATCTCTCGGGCGATAAATTCAGTTTGGGCGAACCGTCGGGCGAAAGAAGCGAGCGCGTCCACACGCTAGCAACGGCGCTCATTGATGCGGGTTTAAAGGCGCCTGTACGGCCACGTATACGCGACGAAATCTGGGTAAAACTGTGGGGGAATCTTTCTTTTAACCCGCTCAGTGCGTTAACAATGGCTACCCTCGATGTTCTTGCGGACGACGTGGGGACCCGAGCCATTGCTCGGGCGATGATGGTAGAGGCACAAGCCATTGGGGAAAAACACGGCGTACGGTTTGCCGTGGATGTCGACAAGCGGATCGACGCTGCTGCGTCCGTCGGTGCGCACCGGACATCGATGTTGCAAGATCTCGAGCAAGGACGACCTCTCGAAATTGCCGCGCTGGTGGAATCGGTTATGGAAGTCGCTCGGCTTGTCGGTCAACCCACCCCTACCATTGATCTCCTTCATGCGTTATTGCGGCAACGAATTGATGCCCGCGATGGTTAGCGTTGGCCAGTTATCAATGACGTGTTCTTCCAATATCTGCCGGGGCGTCTATTTCGCGGTAAGCTAGGTTCGTTACATGGGGAGGGGTTGATGAACAGTGTGCACTTTGGCGTGACGGTACCGCAGAT
>JAYGFA010000055.1:0-26720 GCA_046582115.1 Pseudomonadales bacterium
TGTGCGGCATCCCAATCGTCGAAATCGAGACGTGATCGCGTACCGGCTGGCTATGGCCTGCATCCGCGTCCTCTCATGGTTGCCCCTCGGGTTGGCTCGTTGGCTCGGGCGACGTCTCGGCGAATTGATCTGGATCGGGAAGACACGTACGCAGCGAAGTACGCGTCGTAACATTGATCTTGCTTTCCCCCACGTGCACGTGACGAAACGCCGCAGTCTTGCCGTCGAGAGCCTTCGTCAGACAGCGACTATCTACACAGAAAGTGGGTTGGTATGGCACTGGTCGGCATCGAAGATCGACCGTTGTTTGTTGGCGGTTCACGGTAGCGAAGTTCTCGTCGAGGATCGCAAGGGGAAGGGAATTCTTATGTTGGTTCCACACATGGGCAACTGGGAAGTGCTCTCGTATTACTTTGCGTCGAAAGGTCCACTCACCGCCCTCTATGAGAATCGTCGGATCCAAGGTATTGAAGACAAGGTAAACGCGGCGCGGGAACGGCATGGTGGACGATTAGTCCCTGCGACTCGGGCCGGATTACGCTCGTTGCTGTTGGCGCTAAGACGAGGTGAACTGGTTGCCGTTTTACCGGACCAAGTGCCTGCTCGTGGCAACGGCGTGATGGCCAACTTCATGGGGCAGGATAGCTTAACGGGGACGCTTTCCCATCGACTATTACAAAGGACTGGGGCGCAAGCGTGTCTAGCGACAGCGTTACGTGTACCCGGAGGTTTTGAATTGTGGTTCGATCTGCTGGAAGAGACTGTGTACGACCCTGATCCCGTCATCTCTGCCAATGCGATCAATGCCGGTATTGAATCAGCGATCGCTCGTGCCCCCGCTCAATACCAATGGGAGTACAAACGTTTTCGCGTCCCCGGTCGACCCGATATCTACGACTGAGACGTTATAACCTGCGTATCGCCGATTGTTAGGAGTGGATCAATAGCCGGCACGGCCATCGCGAATGACTTCGAGGTATTCGACGTCGAGTTGTTCATAATGCTGGGCGCCAGGCTTCAGAACATAGACGGGGTCGGCGATTGAACCAATGTCGTAAGCTTCTCGGCGAAGGTCGCCTTTAACCATCTTGAAAGTACCGGTGAAGTCCATATCCCTCTGGATGCGCACAAAAACCGGCCGAGCATAAGCCGGCAACTCGCCGTTGACGTACGTTGTGAAACTTTCCCAATCGAGGTCTTCGATGTTGTCGGCGAGGCGTACGGCGACCATGCCGGCGCGCCCGTCTGCGCCGGGCACTTCAACGCCGTAGACATTGCTCAGCTCTATGGCATCGAAGCCATTGATGATTTCGCCGACTTCATTGGTGGAAACGTTTTCTGACTTCCAGCGGAAGGTATCGCCGACACGATCAACAAATTGGTAGTGAGCATAACCAAGCGCAAAACCGACTTCGTCTTGAGTGAGCTCACGAATCAGGTCGCCGGTATTGAACCATGCATCGCCTTCCTCGAAAACATTGCGAAGGATCTTCTTTTCGGTGGCGTCTTTGTCCGTGTAGCCTTCAAACGGGGTTTCAGGATTGATGTGCCCTAAACAAAGTCCGGCTTCGCCCCGATCAACTGGAATACAGTGGCCGGTGTTATCGCGTAAGACTTCGTCAGCATCGACGTCGTAGTCGACCAGGGCAATTCGGGCAGTCGTCGTGCCGATCGTACAGTCCTTGTTGAATAGGTTGGCGAAAGCGACGTTGCCCTCGCTAGACCCGTAGAACTCGCTGACACGGCTAATTCCAAATCGCTCTTTAAACTCGAGCCACACATCCGGACGAAGTCCGTTTCCCATCATTGCCCGAAGTGGACTCTCATGGTCATCGGCGTGTCGCTCAGAATTGACGAGATAACGACAAAGCTCACCGACGTAAATCAGGCAGGTGACACCGTATTCTCGGACTTCGGGCAGAAAGCGACTCGCCGAGAATCGTCGGCGGATAAACATCGCAGCCCCCGACGAAAAAGCTGCACCGGCGCCAATCATAAGGCCGGTCCCGTGATAAAGCGGGAGACAGATGTACAGACAGTCCGATCGGGTGCATTGCAACCCTGCCGTATGCGAAAGCATGGCGCTTTGGAGATATCGACGATTAGACAATAAAGCCGCTTTGGGTAAGCCCGTCGTGCCCGACGTGAAGATGTAGAAAGCATTATCACCAAGCGTGACTTCTTGAGTGATTGGAAGGTCCTCAGTTTCTGCTCCGATGCTTTCGGCATGGAGGTTCCGCGCCCAATTAGGGACAGTGTCTAGATTCCCGTCGGGAACAAATAAGTAGTCTGAACCTTCGACTAAATCCAATTCCCCCTTCACCTCTTGGATTGCCTCGGCAAGTTCCGCGCCAAAGATGCACTTCTTCGAATCTGTAACGGAAATGCAATGGGTGAGGGGACGACCTCGAAGATTCGTATTGATAAGGCCTCCGGTCGCGCCGATCTTGTTTAGCGCGATCACGCTTTCGAGGAATTCGATTCGATTTTCCATAAAAACACTGACGACATCGCCACGAGTCACGCCCATTTCGAGTAGCCTGACGGCAAAACGATTAGCAGAAGCGTTGAGTTCACTCCAAGTGACTTTCCTGTCTTCGAAGACAGCGGCGACCCCATCGGCGTAGTTCTCTGCATGGGTTTCGACTTGGCGGGCAAAGCAATCCTGCTCATCTAGTGCTCGCGGTTTCATACCGCGCTTTAACTTGAGTAGTGCGGGTACCTGTGCAATTACTGAAAAGATCTCGCCGATAGCCATAAACGCGTTCTTGTCCGGATGGGTCTACCTCGAGTAAAGATATCCATCCATAATGGTTCGAGTAAAGGTTGGAGCATACGATGAATGAGGTCTGGGTCGTCGGCAATATCAAAATAACGCGCGTCGTTGAAATGGAGGTTGCTGGCGGGTCGCGATTCATTCTCCCGGATGCCACGCGTGAGGCATGCCTCGCTTACCCGTGGTTGCAACCCCACTTCATGGATTTAGAGGGAAACCTCATCATGAGCATTCATGCGTTGGTGGTTGATACCGGTGACCAGCGGATCGTCGTCGACACGTGCATTGGCAACGACAAGGAGCGTTCGATTCCCGCATGGAGTCATTTACAGACAAAGTTTTTAGAAGACCTCGAGAGCGTCGGATATTCGGCTGACTCGATCGACACCGTTCTTTGTACACACCTACATGTGGATCATGTCGGCTGGAATACAAAGCTGGTCGATGGACAGTGGGAACCCACGTTCACCAGCGCGCGTTATTTAATGGGCCGGACGGAGTGGGAATACTGGGACACCCACGATGATACGACGACGTATGGATCGGTTATGGACGATAGCGTCCGTCCGATATTCGCGGCGGGTTTGGTGGACCTCGTCGAGTCCGATCACCAAGTTACGCCCGGTGTAAACTTGCAAGCGACTCCCGGCCATACACCCGGTCACGTCAGCGTGCAGGTGATATCGAATGGGGTTGAGGCGCTGATCACGGGCGATTGCATTCATCACCCGTGTCAGATGACGCGCACCGATTGGTGTAGTTCAGCCGATTACGACCCAGATCAAGGTCGTTCCACGCGTGAATCGTTACTTGAGAAGTACGTCGATTCAGATGTGCTCATCATCGGAACCCACTTCGCGACTCCCACCGCGGGTTACGTTAGGCATCATGATTTGGGTGGTTATTGGCTGGACGTTGAGTTGCCGTCGTCCTGACGCGCGTTTCAGTGTGTTGTATCCACTGTTGGATGCGTGATCGGGTCCAGGGTATATCAAGGGCGATCAACGCCAAGCCCAGAGGAAACATCCAGAACCCTATTATTGGTAAGAAACCGAACACCCCACCCAGCATCAGCAGAAGGCCTACGATCGAACGCAACCCCACTGGGAGCTTTTGACCCCATCGCAAAATCTTAACGGTCCCTCGGTCGATGATTTGGCGGAACGGCTTAGCTTCGGTCACCATTTTCTCAGGCCATGACAGGGACGTCGTCGCGGGTGTCCGGCCGAGGTTCTCTTGCATGGACCGAGTCGGTAGCCATAAAGCGATAAGCCCCGTCCTTGTGCAGGGTGCGCTCGATCCGATCGCGGTACATCAATAGGTGGCAGTGGGCAATGGCCTCGCCGAGAGCCATCATGGTTTGGCCTGAGTCCAACTTACGTTTGAACAATACAGGAAGTAGGGCCTTCGCTGTTTGTGGTTCGACACAAAATTCCTCGAGAGCAAGCATGCGATCTTCGTGATGGTTAATTAGCTGGCGCAGACGTTCGCGTACGCCGAAAAACGGCAGGTTGTGTGCTGGGAGGACGAACGTATCTTCCGGTGTCGAGAGCAACTTATCGTGTGACTCCATCCAGGCTTTGAGGGGGTTGGCTTCGGGTTCGGTCGGATGGACACTGACGTTGGAGGTTATGACGGGAAGGATCTGATCGCCCGAGATCATAATCTTGAGGCTCCTGCACAAGAGGCAGGCGTGTTCAGGAGAATGTCCAGACCCGACAACAATTTCCCACTGGTGATTTCCTATGGTGAGCACATCGCCGTCTTCCAGACGATGGAAACCCGAAGGAAAAGCCGTTGGCATCGACAGCATCGACATCTTGCCGGTGGCACGCCCGGCCCACATTTTTGCTATTTTTTCGAGGTAGTCGGCGGGCATACCGTATCGTGTATAGAACTCTTGGCCGATCCAGCTCGAGTGATGTGAAGGTCCGCCGGTTGCGAAGGATCGGGCTTGGTAGAATTCACCCCGCGTCATGTAGAGCGGAACGCGAAAGTGCTCGGTGATCATGCCGGCTTGACCGATATGATCGGGATGCATGTGTGTGCAGATCACCCCCTTGACGGGTTTCCCGCCAAGCTCATGTTCAAAGATCGTATGCCACAGTTTTTTTGTGTCGTTGGTACCGAGCCCTGTATCGACCACAAACCAACCGTCATCATCTTCGAGGAGGTACAGGTTGATGTGGGCGAGAGAACCCCACAAGGGCATTGATAACCAGCGAACTCCATCCGCGACCTCCGTCGTGGTGCCTTTTGCCGGATGTTCGTCGTAAGGATAATTAAGTCCCTGACTGCTGCGATTTCCCTTCTGTACTGCCATATCGAACCCCGCCAGCTTCGAGTTGCAAAGCCGCGAGAAAGGTCCTTTCCAGAGTGCCAAGTTGCGCAGTATACCCCGACCACTTACATTAGACCGTTCGACGCCGCCCGACCTAAGCCGGGGGGTTAGGTAACAACGGGGAGGCAAACCATGTCGATGAATGTGAAACCAATTCCAATGTTGGACGATGAGGTCAACGAAGTTCGACTCGCGACCGCGGAGATCGTCAACATAGACATCGTTCCCAATGAAAGTGATCTGTACGCGTCGACCCGGGATGGATCCAGACCATCGAAGGAGGCGATAGCGCGAGCACAGGAACTGAGGAAGGGTGTGCAGGACAAAGTGAAGAAGGCCAAACTTTGGGCACCCCATCTACCGCCAGAGTTTGGTGGTATGGGACTGTCGTTCATGCAACATGCCTACATGAACGAAATATTAGCGTACAGCCCCGGAGCAGCATCGCTTTTTGGTGTGGTAGCGCCAAATTCGGGCAATCAAAAGATATTGGTCAAATACGGTACTCCCGAGCAACACAAAAAATGGCTGATACCGCTGACAGAAGGACGCATGCAATCTGGGTTCTCGATGACCGAACCGATGAACCCTGGATCGGACCCCCGATCTATAACGACGCGTGCCGAGCTCGATGGTGATGAATGGGTTATCAATGGCCACAAGTGGTTCACTTCGAACGGCTACGCCGCGGATTTTTATATTGTTATGTGTCGAACGGCCGATCCGGACGATCCCGGTGGCGCTAACGAGAAGATGACACAAATCATCGTTCCCAGGGAAACCCCTGGCGTAAATATTCTTCGCGGCGTTCCTGTCTGGGGTAAGGCTTCAAGCCACTGCGAGATCAAGTATGAAAATGTCCGCGTCCCCAAAGAAAACCAGTTGGGACAAACCGGTACCGGTCACCAAGCGGCTCAAGATCGTCTCGGAGCGGGCCGTGTATACCACTGCATGAATTCGGTCGGTGCGATGTGGCGGTGTTTCGATCTAATGATCGATCGTTTGATGACGCGTGAAGTGCATGGAGGCGAAAAACTCGAAGATAAGCAGTTCATGCAGGGATTCATCGCTGAATCGTACATGGATATCCAGTCGTCGCGACTTATGGTTGTTGATTGTGCGCAGAAGATGGAATCCGGCGTTGATCCCCGCACCGACATTTCATCCATCAAGGTATACGTACCTGCTGCATACCACCGTGTCGTTGACCGGGCGATTCAAGTTTATGGTGCAGCTGGAGTGTCTGGAGATTTCCCGTTTGCGGGAATGTACGAAGGCGCTAGGACCTTGCGCATCGCTGACGGACCCGACGAGGTACACAAGATTCTGATCGCGAAAAACGTTCTGCGTCGTTATCACGCAGGCGAGTCGTGGGATTTTGGAAACTGATTGGTATGGAAGAAGATCTTGTTGAGGCTATGGCGAAAGCTATAAAAGCGCGGGAAGCGCTGCCACGTATGCCCGATGACCTTGATCTCGAACAAGCGTATGCGATTCAAAAGGCGCTGGTGGATACGGTGGCCGAGGGCGCGATTGCGGGTTTAAAAGCCGGCATGACAGCTGTCGCCGGACAAAAACAGTTTGGACTTACGCATCCATTAATCGGCTCATTATATGAATCAGGTTGCTTGTCGCCTGGAATCAGCTTGGCGGCAACGCCCGGTGTCAGTCTTGAATGTGAAATTGGTGTGGTGATCGATGGAGCGGGAAATCCCAAGTCGGCTGGGCCGGTAATCGAAGTACCGCGCATGGCATGGGGTGATCCGGCAGATGCCACCGGGGTAAATCTGACCGCATGCAACATCGCCGCTGACCGATTTATCGTTGGGACGCAATTGGCGTTTCGGAGCGATTACGCCGATATCAACATTACACTGACGCGTGATGGTGAAACGGTGTGCCAGGCTCCCGCTACGGATGCTCTTGGTGGCCCGCATGCTGCCCTCGAATGGATGCTAGATGAAGCGGCTGCGCGTGGTCTGGAAATACGCGACGGTATGCTGCTCATTACGGGTGCTTGCGGAGGGATCCATCCGGCATTAACCGGTGCATATCGCGCGGACTACGGTGGACTTGGGTCGATCGAGTTTATTGTTGAACGATAGTGGGTGTGTCGTGCGCGTTGCCTTTAACTATTAAGATTCCGCCGGCGGTCGCGACGCACGTTTGCTCAAACGTTGACTCGGATCACGAGCAGGAGGTTGGACCTCGATTTCACCTGGTAAACGCCGTTGACGTTGGGAATTCCCGACGTCGGCCAGCTTGTAGGTATGATGTTTGATTCAGAGTCGTCAAAGGGCTGAGCGGCTCTATTTAGGAGATCGTTGTCAATGAAACCGCTGGAAGCCTATCGGATCGTCGAACTCGGTCTCGGGCCGGTCACGGGATTAGCTGGGATGGTGTTGGCCGATTTTGGCGCTGAAGTGATTAAGGTTGATCCGCCGGATGGCGACCGATTTGACTCGATGCCAGCGAGCCGCCTTTGGCGACGCGGTAAACGGGTCGTTACCGCAGATCTAGCTAAGGCCGAAGATGTCGCACGGGTTCGTGAACTCATTGTCGCGAGTGCGGATGGGGTTATCACGACACTTAAGCGCGCCAAACGTGAGGTCCTCGGATTAAGCGGTTCGGATTTGACTAAGGTACGACCGGATTTGATTTATGGGGTTGTTACAGGATTTGGGGAACGCGGTCCGTACGCACATTTGCCCGGTTACGAAGGCGTCGTTGCGGCAAAGTCCGGACGAATGTTGGGATTTGAAGGGGTCGCTGATCGCAGCGGTCCCAACTATTCCGCGTTACAGGTCGGAACCCACGCGACGTCGCAAAGCCTTGCTGCCGCCGTCATCGCAGCATTGGATTGTCGGGAACGAACTGGGAAAGGCGCGCAGTTTGAGACATCAATGTTGCGAGGCATGATGCCGTACGAAATGGGCATCATGTCGATGGAACAATTGCAGGACCGAGGCGTACTAGAACGCCCTAAAGTTGCTCGGGACCGGTCCCGATCGATGCCCACGCTCAACTACCACCCGGTGAGGACGAAGGACGGGCGTTGGCTCCAACTCGGGAATCTGTTGCCGCACCTACTTGATAATTTTTTGCACACAAGCGGTTTTGAAGACATCTTGGCTCAGGAGCAGTTTAGTTCCCCGGTTTCCGCTTGGGATCGTGAAACGTTGGAGTTATTTCGGGATCAAATGCTTGAGCACATGCAAACGCGAACGCTGGACGAGTGGATGGAACACTACGTCGCAGACGGCGGGGTGGTCGCCCATCCGTATCAGTCGACACAGGACGCACTGAAGGATCCTGACGCGACCGACAATGGGCATGTGGTAGAAAAAGAAGGCATGGTGCAGTTGGGCTTGGTAGCCAATTTGACGGAAACCCCGGGTGAAGTTGGAGGTCAAGCTCAACTAGATGATTTCGACCGGTTGGTCACACGGCGGGTTCGTGTGCCGAAGATACACACGCCAGTCACTCGGCCACTTGAAGGAATTACAATTGTTGAGAGCGCGACGATTATCGCAGCCCCTTTGGGTGCGGCAACCTTGGCCGATATGGGTGCCCGTGTTATCAAGATAGAACCAATTGGTGGTGATCCTTTTCGCTCAATGTTTCACGGGTTCGGTGCTTCGAAGTGCAATACGGGTAAGGAAAGCATCTGCCTCGATCTAAAGTCTGACGACGGTAAACAAATCGCCCAATCGCTTGCCAAGAAAGCGGATATTTGGATTCACAACTACCGTATGGGCGTTCCCGAAAAATTGGGTATCGGCTACGAAGACCTTGCGGCGCTGAACCCCGGTCTCGTCTATGTGTCCGCGAACGGTTATGGGCCGCTCGGTCCTGGTGCAAAAAGGCCTTCCACGCACCCAATTCCAGGCGCGGCGATGGGTGGCGTGGTGTGGCAAATTGGCGGACTTCCGGATCCCGATGAACACATGGATTTATCTGGATTGCGCGAAATGGCTCGGAAGCTTTTGCGCGCCAACGAGGTAAATCCCGATCCCAATACGTCGATGGTGGTCGCGACAGCAGCTGTCCTGGGTCTCGCGGCGCGACGCGCCAGCGGCAAAGGACAAAAAATATTTGTCGACATGTTCGGGGCTAATGCCTACGCAAACTGGGATGATTTTTTGAGTTTCCCAGAAAAGCCGGAGAGACCCGCAGTCGATCCCGAAGGCTATGGACTGGGTCCACTGTACCGGTTGTACGCGTGTAGCGAAGGCTGGATATTTCTGGGCGTAATAACTGAAAAAGAGAAAACCACCTTGGCACAAGCACTGGGTATCGAGTTGTTATCCGATGTGGCTGATAGGCTGGAGACGATTTTTCTGAGTGAAACTGCCGACCACTGGGAACGAGAACTCGGATCGCTCGGTCTTGGTTGTGTACGCGCGGATGAATTGCTCCCCCAGGCGTTTTTCCTCCGCAACGAACATTGTTTAATAGAAAACCTAGCGGTTCCGGCGATGCATCCAGAGTGGGGCGAGTATCTGCGCAATGGTCCGATGGTCGAATTTGAGCAAGACGGCTCGTATCCCGGCACAGGCGGCGTTGGACGACGGACTGTTGCTCTCTTGGAGGAACTAGGGTATTCGTCAGAAGATATTGAAGGTTTGTTGGAGGCAGGAACGGTCCGAGCTGCGTGACGAATGACTCGACATGGCCACAACGTTGAGACAAAAAACCACTGATTATTTTTCGCGTGACCAAATTCGGGCGTTAAGGAAACGCTCATCTTGGCATGCTACTTGGCTCCTGGTGCATTGTTGGGGCGCCATATTCGTAACGTGGGCTGTTTGCGCTTTATGGACTAATCCAGTTTTCGTCGTCATCGGCATGTTGATCGTGGGGGCTCGGCAATTGGGCCTAACGGTGCTCAATCACGAAGGTGCACATCATCTGTTGTACTCGAACAGTGCGCTAAACGATTGGGTTTCAGAATGGATACTCAATAGACCGCTGTTTGGAGCATCGGTCTATGGCTACCGTAAATCACATTTAGAGCACCATAAGCATACGCAACAACAAGGCGACCCGGACCTTGTCTTGTCTGCGCCCTTTCCGATTACAAAGATGAGCTTTCGGCGCAAAGTTTGGCGCGACCTTTCTGGTCAGACAGGATGGAAGCAACGAAAAGCAATTGTTATTTCCGCATTCGGTCCCGCAGGGGGCGCGATGTCTTTGCGGGCGAATCGAGCGGTATACCGGCTTGGACCCAATCTCCTGATTAATGTGGTCTTTTTTACTGGATTTGCGGCGTATGGGGTTTGGTATCTCTACTTCTTGCTTTGGTTAGTGCCATCGATGACCTGGCTTTTATTCATATCCAGACTGCGAAACATCGGGGAACACGCGTGTGTCGTCGACAATGACGATCGACTGCGTAATACGCGCACGACCCACGCAAATTGGTTTGAGCGAATGTTTATCTCCCCTTACTGGGTTAACTATCACCTCGAACACCATCTGCTGGTTTCCTGCCCCTGTTATCGGCTGCGTCGGGCGCATCGTATGCTGATGGATGCGGGTCACGGGCCTGCGATGGATCTGCAACCGAGTTATGTCCATGTGATCCGACTGGCGACGACAGCAGCCTGACGGATTATGCACGGCTCGCAGTTCGTCGCCATGCGAAGCCTTGTCTGGTTGGTCCTTGTCGGGCTCATCAATGGATGTGAGCGCCAAGGCCCGCCGGTTGAACGCGACGTCATGCGCAAACTGTTGACCGGCTTTGTTCTGCCCATGGGGGACTTATCGATTGTCAGTCGTCCTTCGGATTGCCGTACGGATGGACAGACAAGCCTGGCGATACCGTTGCGCTTGTTTAATGCATTTCTCAAAGCTAACGATGAACAATCCACCGTGTTTGACCTGTCAGAATTTGGAGACCGCGTGACAACAACTAGCGATCACCCGCGAAGGCTGTATTTGCGGACTAGAAAACCGGTCGTTGCGGTATCCCGGGCAGGAATGACAACAAACGACGCGCTGGTTTGTGTCGAAGTCTATGCTCACGAAGAGCGGGCATTTTTCGTTTTCTTACGACGTCAAAAGGTTATTTGGCGCCTTGCTGGCGAAGTTGTTTCGTGGGAGGAGCCTGAGGAAACCGATTTAACCGAAGATCCAGAGGATGGTTATTAAGGGGTAAGCGCGGACGCCGATTCACTCGTAGAGATTGCTAAAGTCCCTGGGCGCATTGCTGGTACGAGCCTCTCGAATACAACGGGCAAGAAGTGGGATGCCATCACGAATATCTTGATCCGGGACGTGCCCGAAGGCTAATCGCAGATATGGTCGGTCGTCGTTGGTAATGTGAAAGTTTGCACCTGGAGCAAAGTGAACGTTGCGTGCCGCGGTGAGCTCAGCAAGTTTTTTCTGGTCGACATCGACAGGATAACGCAACCACACGAAAAGCCCTCCGGCCGGGTCCGACCAGGCGCAGATGTCGTCGAGTTCCTTGGCAAGCCCACTGACGACGAGATTTTTTTTGACGCGAAGCGATTCGTTCAGATGGTTTGTTAGCGCCCAGACCCCGTCCCGGTAGAGCTCGGCAACGATAGCAGCCGCCAGATAATTTCCGCCTGCATCGTGACGCCGATCGAGAATTTGATCGAAGATGGGAGGGCGGGCCAGTAAATACCCGAGCCTGAGCCCGGGCGCCAAAATCTTCGAAAGTGAGCACAAGTAGATAATCTTTTTGTAGGCGGACAGAGCATATAGTGCATTGGGCTTGTCACCATCGAAGTGGACGTCGCCGTAACAGTTATCCTCAACTATCGGAATGTCGTGACTTTCGGCGATGCGAATGAGTTGCTTTCGTCTTTCTAAGGACATCACCGTCCCGCTTGGATTTTGATAGGTTGTTAATGCATAGATGAATTTGGGCTTGCGTTTAGGACCCAATCGGTCAAGGGCCGATTCCAGTAGATCGACGCGCATGCCGTCGTTGTCGAGAGGCAACCCGACCATTTCGATACCCAGGCTGCGGTAAGCGCTGATGGTTCCAGAGTAGGTGAATTCTTCGCAAATGATCGTGTCACCGGGCCTCGTGAGAGCTTCTGCGGTAAGGGTTACGGCTTGCATCGAGCCGTTCATGAGTGCGATTGCGTCGGGATTGACCGATACGCCTTCGCGTTCGGACTCTCGCGCGGCCATGATTGCGCGCAGCTCCGGATGGCCTAACCGCCCGTGATAGTTAGTTAAGGCTTCGTACTCGCGCTCAATGGCGATGGACGCAGCGCGTTGCATCTTGCCGATGGGAAAAGTTTCCGGGTTGGTGCGACCGACCGCAAAATCGAACCGTCGGGTCATTGATTGCCCGTCGCCAGACCGGTGCTGGTGAGATAGGTGTAGCTCTGTTGAACAGCGGTCATCATGTCGGTATCACAGTCGTCGAGTTCGACGATTATCCATTCAAGTATTTCCTCATCGGCCGCGTCGATAATTGCGCCGATATCCATACGCCCGTCGCCGACCGCAACATGGGATTGGCCTCGGACGAGTGGGCCGTCTTTGATGTGGAGGAGAGGTGTGCGTTTGCGGATTCTTCCGACCTCAGCTACTGGATCGGAATCGCCGAAGTTTGCAGCCCAGTAGGTATCCACCTCAAACAGGACGTCAGGACATTCTTCTTGAAGAATGTGATAACCCTTCTTTCCTCCTTGTTCGACAAATTCCCACCAGTGGTTGTGGAGAAACAGCTTGATACCCGCGCGGTTTAACTTGTCCGTCAGATCGTTCACTGTATCAACGGTCCGTCCGATAGCGCTTCGATCTGCAAAGTCGTCGGGACCGAACCCCCCAGCGGCTCTCGAAAGACCCAAAGCGCTCACCGTATCGATTACCTCGTTAATCTCGGACCGGTTCGCCCACGGATAGTGGCTTGATGAAATGGTCATCCCCAAGTCTTCAACCTGTTGTCGGAAATCCATGGGCGACTTACCAAACAGACGAAACGGTTCAACGCCACGATAACCAATGTCGGCCAACCGTTGCAGAACGGCGTCAAAATCGTCCTTGGACGCATCCCGTAACGAGTAAAGTTGGACTGAAATTGGTTTCATGTTGCACCTCTTTAGACGGGTTCGATCGGTTGTTGCCGATTGTATAGCCAGACGCGTTCGCAGCGAACGGAATGGTTCGGGTTGGGGTATCCGTTCATCCGGCACTGGCGTGTTCCCGCGCCGACGTCATGGTACCTCCAACCAGCCTTCGTTCCACCGTTTGGTTCTCGGGTTTCAATCGTGGCGAGTGATTGTCGGTCAGTCGCAAACTTGACGGTATTACCCGTTCCAACGTTCAATCGGAAGGAGGGAGGTACGGCGGCATGACGCGTTTGCGAATGGGGCTTGTGGGAGGTGGTGACGGCGCGTTCATCGGTGCTGTCCATCGGATAGCGGCGGAGCTCGATGGGCGCATTGAGCTGGTCTGCGGTGCCTTTTCTAGCGATCCAGCGCGATCGAAACGCTTTGGGCAAGAGCTATACGACCTCCCGCCAAACCGAAGTTACCGAACGTTCAATGAAATGGTGACGGAAGAGGCAAGGCTTCCTGCCGAACGGCGCATGCATTTTGTGGTGATTGCGACACCAAATCACTTGCATTTCCCCGTCGCCGAGTTGGCGCTTCAGGCTGGGTTTCACGTCATGTCTGACAAGCCAGTCACCTTCGATCTCGATGAAGCGAAGACACTTCGTGCACTCGCGGCGGAAAAGGAACTGCTCTTCGGGCTTACACACAATTACACGGGATATCCCATGGTCAAGGAGGCGCGCCACCTAATTAAGACCGGCGCGTTGGGATCGATACGTCGAGTCATTGTCGAATACATCCAAGGCTGGCTCTCAGAACGGCTCGAAACACAAGGTAATAAACAGGCGATCTGGCGTACCGATCCGAGATTTTCAGGGTCAGCTGGATGCATGGGTGATATCGGAACGCATGGGGAAAATCTGCTCGAATACGTCACAGGGCTGGAGATCGCCTCGCTGTGCGCTGACTTAACTACATTTGTTCCTGGACGCTTGCTCGAAGACGACGGCAACGTGTTGTTACGGTTTTCCAACGGCGCGCGCGGCGCCCTGCTAGCAAGTCAGATCGCTGTGGGCGAGGAAAATGGATTGAAATTACGGGTTTATGGTGAGCGAGCCAGCCTAGAGTGGGCACAGACGGACCCCAATTCGCTGGTCGTGCGATGGCCGGATCGCCCGTTCGAGGTTCGGCGCACCGGCGGTCCTGGTGTGAGTGACGCTGCAGCGGCTGCAACGCGGCTCCCGGCCGGGCACCCGGAGGGCTTTTTGGAAGCGTTTGCCGTGCTCTACCGCAATTTTGCGAGCGCGCTCGAGGCGCATTTGGCCGGTCGAAGTCCTACCCCCGAACAACTCGACTTCCCGACGATTGCGGACGGCGTGCGTGGAATGGCGTTTATTGATGCCGTGGTGGATAGTTCACAACGAGGTGGTGTTTGGACCGATTTCCCGGCGTGGAATTAAGCGAGGCGTAGGACATGAAGACACTTAAGGGCCCGGCGATTTTTCTCGCTCAATTTATGGCGGACGAGGACCCATTTGACAGCATTAAATCGATGGCAAAATGGGCCTCAGATCTCGGATTTCTTGGCATCCAAGTACCCATAGGCAATCCGGCATTCGTCGACGTTAAACGCGCGGCTGAAAGTCGAACATACTGCGACGAGTTGAATGGGGTTGTGCAGTCCCAGGGCGTTGAAATCACCGAGTTGTCGACGCACCTTGAGGGACAGCTGGTCGCTGTCCATCCAGCCTACGACGTCCTTTTTGATGGTTTCGCGCCAGCGTTTGTCCACGGCAATCCCACGGCTCGAACGGATTGGGCGGTCGAACAGGTCAAACTCGCGGCGCAAGCGAGTCACAATCTGGGTCTTCGATCACATGTCACGTTTTCAGGGGCTTTTCTCTGGCCAATGATGTATCCGTGGCCACCGCGGCCGGCTGGGCTCGTTGACGAGGGATTTCGAGAACTGGCGCGGCGCTGGCGTCCCATTCTTGATGTGTTCGACGAATACGGAGTGGATTGTTGTTACGAGATACATCCGGGGGAAGACCTCCACGATGGCGTAACGTTCGAACGATTTCTAACCGAAGTCGACGATCACCCACGCGCCAATATTCTTTACGATCCAAGCCACTTTATTCTGCAGCAGCTGGACTATTTGTCGTTCATCGATATTTATCACGAACGCATCAAAATGTTTCATGTCAAAGATGCAGAGTTCACGCCAAGTGGCCGACAAGGCGTTTACGGTGGATACCAGGATTGGCTTGATCGAGCGGGCCGATTTCGTTCTTTAGGTGACGGCCAAGTGGACTTTCGCTCGATCTTCTCGAAATTTGCGGCTTTCGACTTTGACGGTTGGGCTGTTCTCGAGTGGGAGTGCTGCCTAAAACACCAAGAAGACGGCGCGCGCGAAGGCGCCCGTTACATTCAAGACCATATCATTCGGGTGACGGATAAGGCGTTCGATGATTTTGCAGCGTCGGGCCTTGACGCTGAGACGAACCGGCGTGTTCTTGGTCTGGAGAAGCAGTAGAACTTTTCGAATGGGCGGATGCGCGGGTAAATCCGACGGGAGGATTTTCCGTCCGCGGACCGATCGCGTAACATAGGCCGGTTGAGATACCACGATCACACATCAAGAGTTGACGGGCCGCGCCGAGAGCCGTCGACGTTCAAACATCTCTCGCACCTGAAACGTCTTGGCCCTTACGTCCGTCGATTCCGCTGGGTCTTGATGGCGTCGATCGGGGGGTTGCTGCTCGCACGCCTTCTTGACGCGGTCGTCCCGCTGCTCATGAAGGAGGCAATCGATAGCCTCGCAGATCCCGACATTGAGCCAACGTTACTCGTCCCGGTGCTCTTGATTTTGGCGATCGTTGCCGCAAGGTTTCTTATCTATGTAGTTTCCCAGCGGGTGTTGCGCAGGCTTTCTATTAGCGTGTCCTACGATCTACGCAAACGCCTGTTCAACCATGTCCAGTTCCAAGGCGCGCATTTCTTCAATCGTTTCGGCACCGGGGATCTGATGTCACGTGCTGTCAACGACGTCAGCATGGTGCGGATGGTGGTGTCGTTTGGCGCGGTCACCATTCTTACCACGGTGTTTACGCTGATCACGGGGTTGTACTTCATGATCATGTTGTCGCCATCACTCACCTTTTGGGTGGTTCTACCGCTGCCGTTGGTCGCGGTAGCTGGGTTTGGTATGGCGCGTGCGTTATTTCCCTACTACATGGATCGACAGGAAGCCATGGCCGCGGTGACTTCATTTACACAGGAAAATCTCAATGGAATTCGCACAGTGCAAGCGATGGCGCAGGAAGAAAACGAGATTGACCGGTTTCGTGATGTGAGCACCCAGTACGCCCAGAAAGTTTATCGGGTGAATCGGTACCAGGCACTAATGAACGTTGTCATGGGATCTATTTCGACTGCCTCAACTGTGATCGTGCTTTTTTATGGCGGCGCATTGGTGCTTCGTGGCGACATCACCCTCGGTACGTTCATGGCGTTTTTTTCGTACCTCATGATGGTGGCCTGGCCCGTACGTATGATCGGCATGTCCATCACCATGTTTACCGCTGCGGCCGCGGGAACTGAGCGCATCTTCGAAGTTCTTGACTACGAACCCGAAGTGGACGATGCCTCGACGGAAACTGTAGCGGCTGAACTGCGAGGTCGAATTGAGTTTCGCAATCTAGTTTATAGCCATCCCGGTGCACCGAGACCAACAATTGACGGAGCCACGCTCAACGTCGAACCAGGCGAAACCATCGCATTTATGGGACGTGTTGGATCCGGCAAATCGACGTTACTTAACGCCATCGTCCGCCTCGTTGATACGCCCGCAGGGATGATTTTTTTGGACGGTCACGATATTCACGATTTCCCGTTACGCCAGTTACGAAAAGTGGTCACGCTTGTTCCACAGGATCCTTTTTTGTTTTCGATGACACTCCGTGACAACTTGACGTACGACGATCTGAGCCGTGACGACGCGTTGATATGGGACGCCGCGGAGGCGGCCGCGTTTGCCGATCCTTTGCGCAGCCAACTTGCCGAGGGGCTTGACACCATGGTCGGCGAGCGGGGGGTCACGCTGTCGGGCGGTCAGAAGCAACGCGCAACACTTACCCGCGGGATGGTGCGAGATGCAGAGGTGCTGCTGCTCGATGACTGCTTTTCGAGCGTCGACACCGAGACCGAGGACCGGATCCTGCGCGGGTTGAGACGCATGCGCGGCGGTAAAACAACCATGTTGATTTCCCACAGGGTATCGACGGCGCGGCACGCTGATCGAATTTTTGTTATTGATGGCGGAAGATTCAAAGAATCTGGAACGCATGAAGAGCTGATTGCGCGGGGTGGTTATTACGCCGATCTTGCTGCCGTTCAGAGTAACCAGGATGAGGATCGCGAACGCAAAGCGAGATTGCTGCGCGATCTCGACACCGGGCGCTTTGTTGAGCCGATACCGGAAGCCGCCAAGCTATGAGTGAAAACGCAGTGCATACCCCAGGCCCGGCTCGAAATTATTCGGCGTTCGACGCCGAACTCACGCATCAGGCGCTAAACGTTCGACTTTTTGTTCGGCTCCTTGGATGGATGAAGCCCTACCTGATCACGTTGTTTGTCAGCATTGCGTTTGTTGTGATGGCGGCGCTTTCTCAAGTCCTGATGCCCATTCTGACGAGTGTTGTCATTATCGACACGATTCTGGTGCCAACAACGCTTGCGGGCGACGTCCCAGACTATGGGCTGCTCGCGTTGGTGGATTGGATTCAATCGACGTATGCCGTTGAAGCGTTGACAGCAGCAGGGCTTGTCTACGTCACTGTGCTCGTGGGCCAGTCGTTACTCAGTTTTGCCCACCAGCTGACGCTGTACAGTTGTTCATTGAAAGCGCTGCGAGACCTGCGCATCGATCTTTTTGCCGCACTTGAGCGAAAGCCCGCGTCCTTTTTTGACCATGTAGGTGTCGGTCGCGTGATGACCCGAGTGACGAACGACGTGGAGAATCTTTTTCAGCTCTTAACCGGTTTTGGTGGTCTAGCTGGCGAATTTGTTCCATTCTTTGTGGCACTGTTTGCCATGCTTGCAATCAGTGGACCGTTGACCGGCGTCGTACTGGTTGCGCTGCCTGTGGCGGCGATCGCGACGATCGCCTTTCGGATCGCGATGCGGAAAATCTTTCGATTTATTCGTGACTCCGTGTCGGCCCTCAATCAATACATGCAGGAAGATCTCGTTGGGATTGATGTTGTCCAGCTCTCGGGTCGAGAGAATCAAAACATCGAGGAGTACGGGGCTATCAATCGCGCTAACCGGGGCTATGAGTTCCGTGCAATCAACTACGAGGTCCTCTACGACACCTTTAACATGAGCCTCGGGAGCGTGGTTACCGGTGGCATCGTTTGGTTCGGCGGCGGTCAAGTGATACAGCAAGACATCTCGCTAGGCTCAATGATTCTCTTCACGTCGCTTGTGCAAATGATGATCATGCCGATCGTCTCGTTGGGTCAGCAATTCAACGTTCTCTTCAGGTCGATGGCGTCGGGAGAGCGCATTTTTCAGGCGTTGGACTGGGACGAACAATTGCACGAACCCGACGAGCCAACCGTTATGGAAGGGCGCTTGCGTGGCAAGGTGGAGTTTCGTCATGCACACTTTGGTTATTACGAGGGAGAAGAGATCCTAAAAGATGTTTCTTTTTCGATCGTGCCAGGGGAGAAACTCGCGATTGTCGGCCCGACCGGCTCGGGTAAAAGCACAATTATCCGATTACTCGTCCGTTTTTATGACATTGACGACAACATGGTTTTTGTCGATGACGTTGACGTCAACAAGATACACAGCCGCGATTTGCGCGAACGCGTTGGCGTGGTGTTACAAGATTTCCACATCTTCTCGGGCACTGTGCGCGACAACATCACGCTTAACAATCCTGACATAACGCGAGAAAGAGCTGAGTGGGCCGCTCGTTCCGTTAACGCGGATGGCTTCATTCAAGAATTAGCTGATGGCTACGACACCCAGCTTGCCGAGCGAGGACAGAACTTATCGCAAGGACAACGCCAGCTACTGGCTTTCGCGCGGGTATTGGCCGCCGATCCCGAGATTCTGGTTTTGGACGAAGCCACTGCGAACATCGACACTTCCACTGAACTTATAATTCAAGATGCGGTAGCGAAGGTCACTGAAGGTCGAACTTCCATCGTCGTCGCACATCGACTGCAAACGATTCAGGAGTGTGACCGGATATTAGTTCTTCACCATGGGGTTGTGGAGGAATTGGGTACCCACGACGAATTGATAGCGCAGCGCGGGATTTACTACACACTCCATGAACTGCAGTTTCAAGACGCCGATGTGGCGCGTGAAGTTGCGCGTGAGGATGAAGGCAGCAAGGGGCGGGAAACGGACCCGCGCTGGGCAATCGTACCCGACGACCCGCCGGACACCCCCGACCGAATGTAGCAGGAAAAATCGCTCGTAATTAACGGAGCGGCGCCTACTTTAGACCGTTCACCGAATCGTCTAAGATCTCGCTTCTGCATTAGCAACGGACGCGCTCGAGATGCAAGATTTTGGGGGTAAGCTCGCGGTTATAACGGGCGGTGGTACGGGCATGGGTCGGGCATTGGCGCGTCAGTTGATGGCGGAGGGGTGTGACGTTGCCACCTGTGACGTGCTCGACGACAACCTCGCGGAAACCAGCGCCTTGTGCGAACGAGAAGCAACCCAGGGGAGAGTCATTACCACTCACCATTGTGATGTTTCCGATGAAGCTGAGGTGGAACGTTTTCGTGACGAGGTGGTGTCGGATCATGGCACAGACCATATCGATCTACTCTTCAACAACGCGGGCGTCGGGGGTGGCGCGAGCATCGTCGACGGTGACCGAGAGGACTGGGAGCGCACCTTTAATATTTGTTGGTACGGGGTTTATTACAATACCCGCGCGTTCATGCCGCTGTTGGTCGCGAGTCAGGATGCGCATTTAATTAATACCAGCAGCGTCAATGGATTCTGGGCGACTATAGGACCACAAAGTTCGCACACGGCGTACAGTGCGGCCAAATTCGCCGTCAAAGGGTTCTCCGAAGCGCTCATTACGGATTTGGCCAACAATGCACCCCACGTCAAGGTGTCGGTCGTCATGCCAGGACACATTGGAACGTCGATAGCGATTAATTCGGGACGCATTCTCGGTGGACGTCAAGCTGAAGAACTATCGGACCAAGACATCGCGGCGATGCGAAAACGTTGGATTTCGCTCGGTATGGCCAGCGAAGACACCACTGACGAGCAGATTCGCACGTTGGTGGGTGAAATGGGCCGCCGGTTTCGAGACGATGCACCGACGACGGCCGAGCAAGCAGCTTCAATTATCCTCGATGGCGTCCGTGAAGAGCGATGGCGGATTCTTGTCGGTAACGATGCGCACAGGCTTGACGAACTGGTTCGCGACGATCCTGAAGGCGCGTACACGCCGGAATTTATGGTGCGGCTGCGCGAGACGGGCGAATGGGGCCTGGGCTGATGCGGCGGTCAGTAAACTAGACGTTGAGTTGGAACAATTGCGCCGCGTTGCCGCCCATAACCGCCTGCCTTTGTTGTTGATCTAAAGTCGCTACCGATTCGCGTATCTGGTTCGGAGCATCAAGACTTGAATCGATGTGAGGGTAATCGGACCCCCAAACGATCTTGTCGTTACCGACAAGTTCCATCATCGCGCCGATCGTCCTCTCCTGGGGCTCAGCGACGAAGTAACAGTTTCGTTGCACGTATTCGCCCGGAGTAAGCGCCAGCGGTTTCGGTGACAATTCGTTAAGTAGCTCATCTTTCTCGTTGAGGCGATCCATGAGGTATGCGGCCCATCCACAGCCGGCTTCGACGCTCACGACCTTGAGGTCTGGAAAACGATCGAAAAGTCCATCGAGAATGATCGATGACAACGCCGGGATCATCTGTCCCGGGGCTCCAAGTGCAAAGCCGAAGGTCGGACCCAGCCGAGGCTGTGCACCGTGCCATCCGGAAAATGGCACCGCAGCACCGCTGAATCGAACGATCACGTGTAGGCAACCCGGTAGGTCGGCGTCAGCCAGCTGAGCCCAGAGGCGATCAAAATGTGTGCTGCCGGGACGTTCGCCATCCACGACCTCCGGCGGGACGAAAATCCCCTTAAAACCGAGTTTCAGGCATCGGGCGAGTTCTAGTGCCGCGTTCTCGACATCTCGCCAATTCACAACCGCGATGGGAACAATTCGTCCACGGCCGGTCTGGCTAAATTCGTACTGCCACGTGTTATACGCGCGAAAATAGGCGTTGATTAAGTCAAGGTCGTCCGTTGGGAACGGCAGTATACCGATGGTGGGAAACACGACGCATGCGTCGACGTTCCACTCGTTCAACATACTGAGCCGCGCATTGGCGTCGTAACTCGCAGTTGGGCAGCCGTCCGCGTATCGAAAACGGCCACCGAATATATCGCGGCGTCGCAAATTCGCACCGCCTAAGCCAGCGAGCCCACCGGGAAGTACAACCTGCCCGGCAATGATCAGGCGTTCGCCATTTTGATCGTCCTCAATGCGGATTGCGCGATCTCGATACCGCGCCTCCAAATACCGTAGCCAGAGATCCGCTGGTTCCATTACGTGGGAGTCGCAGTCAACAACGAACATAGTGAATCCTTAGGCTAACGGTTTTTTTCCGGCGCGGTCCGCGGTGGAAATATTGGCGCGAATAACGCATCCGGACATTGACGAGGGTGTTTTCGTCCGACATCACGCCCGGACTGAACGAATAATTTCCATCGGCGTTGACTCGCGCATCGATCGAATTGCGCAACGGACCCAAGCTAACATGTTCTTGGAATACCGCGGGTTCGACGACGGATAAACCTACATTTGAAACCATGTCGACACGGTGGCAGACGAATGCTCGAAAGTATAACCGCGGTTAGACGTTGTCCGAGCCAGTTTGGGCTGGTTGTTGTGCTCTCGACCGCGATTGGGGAACAGAATCGATCTGTTCAATTTACTTCTGAGTGGCATACTGACGCCGAGAAATACGCGAAAATCATTATTCAGAACTTTTAGGAGAGCCAATGACCCCTGAAGAGATCCTTGCGCGCCCTGCGAAGATACTTTCGCGAGGCGATCGGGAGCGGTACTTCGAGTACGGCTACGTCGGAACGCCGGCCGTCGTGTCGGGGACGTCGCTTGAACGGGTCCAAGCGTGCGCACAACACTATGTTGACGAGAGTCGCTTCGTAAACGACACGGATAAAAGGTTCGATCTCGAACCGGGTCACACGGCCGAAGAACCGAGAATACGGCGGCTAAATTCACCGGTAGATGTGGATGATCTTTTTTGGAAATTTGCCTCGTCGGGTCCTTTTGTCGATGTTGCCGAGGACCTGCTTGGACCGGATATCAAGTTTCATCATTCCAAACTCAACTACAAGTGGTCGGGTGGCGGCGAGGAAGTTAAGTGGCACCAAGACATTCAGTTTTGGCCGCACACAAACTACGACGTCCTCACAGTTGGTGTTTATCTAGACGATGTTGCATCCGATATGGCCCCAATGGGGATTATTCCGGGAAGCCATCACGGGCCTCTCTACGATTTATACGATCACGACAACGAATGGACGGGACACATTCGGAGTGAGGACGTCCCAAGCATCGGGGCCGAGACCGCGCGTTACATTGAGGGACCGGCGGGAACTATCACCGTGCATAACTGTCGCTCAATCCACGGATCTCCCCCGAATTGGAGTGACCGACCAAGGCCGCTGCTTCTCTGTGCCTATTCCGCAGGCGATGCTCTGCCGATTACTGACCTCGTTGCACGAGGTCAGCACGGTGATGAGGTCGTAAGAGGAAGTCGGTCTCGTTGGGCGCGTTTTGACACTCGACCTGTCCTGATGCCTCCGGATTGGAGTCGGATCGGGCACAAATCCATCTTTCAACATCAGCAAGCGGAAAATACCCAAGCGATGTAGCGGAAAGCCTCGAGCGGTTGCCGCGCTCGACCCTGGATCTAGTCCAATGAGATCATGCGGCCGGAATCGTTACGGACCAATTCATGGCTGCGTTTTCTCTCATACTTTTTGGCGGGCGTATTGATGATCTCCGTCAAGACTTCTGCGATTGAACCACGCGCGACGTCGACATCACGCGCGTCGTCGTAGAGCGTAGTGCGCTGCCGAGCCGTGCGCCCAGCCGACTCAATGATGTGCTTCATTTCCTCGGGCGAGGTTTCCTGTCCGTGTTGTGTCCCCGCAGAGCGTGAAATGCTCTCGTTCATTAATGTTCCACCGAGATCGTTACAACCTGCATTGAGAGCTGCGGTCACCCCCTGGTGACCCATTTTCACCCAACTTGCTTGGATGTTGGTGATGTATGGGTGTAGTGCGAGTCGAGCGACAGCATGCATCAGAATTGTTTCACGGAATGTAGGCCCCCGCCGAGCTTTTCCCTTCAGATACATGGGCGCTTCCATGTGAACGAAGGGGAGGGGCACAAACTCGGTAAATCCACCGGTTTTCTTCTGCAGGTCCCGGACGCGCATAAGGTGTCTTGCCCAGTGGATCGGCTCATCTACGTGACCGTACATGATCGTCGCCGTGGACTTAAATCCTACGCGGTGAGCGGTTTCCATGACTTCGAGCCATTGCGCCGTATTGATTTTATCGGGACAGATCACGGAGCGTACTTCGTCGTCGAGAATCTCGGCGGCTGTTCCGGGGAGCGTACTTAAGCCTGCCTGTTTCAGCTCGGTTAGATAACCTTCAAGGGAATGATTGGACGTGGCTGCCCCTTGCCATATTTCGAGCGGCGAAAAAGCGTGTACATGCATCTCGGGAACCGCTTCTTTGACGGTTTTGACAATATCGATGTAGGTCTGACCCGTGTATTCCGGGTGGATACCTCCCTGCATACAGACCTCGGTACCCCCTCGATCCCAGGCTTCAATGACCCGGCGTTGAATTTCTTCACCGCTCAGGTCGTAGGGTCGTCCGCGTAGATTTTCAGATAACTTACCCTTGGAAAAAGCACAGAACTGGCACTTGAAATAACAGATGTTGGTGTAATTGATGTTGCGATTGACGACGAAGGAAACTGTATTGCCGTTGATTTCGTCTCGTAATTGATTTGCCGACTGGACCACGGCATTGAAGTCGTCACCCCGGGCTTGAATGAGACGCACGATGTCCCGTTCGTCCAGATCAATGCCGTCACCAATTCCATTCAAAATGGCCGTGATGTCAGCAGATACTGCGGCTGGTTCTTGGGTAATACGTGTGACGACCTCGGCGGGCGGAGGCAAGGTGTCGCCGGGCGACCACGGGTCGATTCGTGGAAACCCTTCACCATCGATGCGGTCGAGCACCGTTGCCACCATCGAATCATCGACCCAGGTTTCGGCATCAATCGCGTAGCTTGGATAGATGGTTAGGCGCTCGTGCAGGTGCTTGCCCGCTAGCGCAGTCTCGCGCGAAAGTTCGTCGAGGTGGGGCCATGGCGCTTCCGGATTAACGAAGTCTGGGGTGACGGGTGAAACGCCCCCCCAATCGTTGATGCCCGCGTCGACGATTTGAGGTAACACACCGGGACTCAAGTTTGGCGGCGCCTGTATACTCATTGAGGCCCCAAAGATTATGCGAGTTACGGCGATCGTCCAGAGTAGGTCGTCGAGATCAGGTTCGGGTGCCGAGTGCATCTTCGTCCCTGGTTTCGCGCGAAAATTCTGCACGATAATCTCTTGGATGTGGCCAAATTCCTGATGAACTTCCCGTATCGCTAGAAGCGACTCGACGCGTTCTCGACGGGTCTCGCCGATACCAATAAGAATGCCAGTGGTGAAGGGCACCCTTGCCGCGCCGGCGTCCCGTAAGGTTTGCAGGCGTACCGTCGGTATTTTGTCGGGCGAACCGTAGTGCGGCATTCCTTTTTCAGTCAGGCGGTCCGACGCCGACTCAAGCATGATGCCCATCGACTGAGACACTGGCCGCAAAGTTTGGATTTCGTCGGGGGTCATGGTGCCGGGATTAAGGTGGGGCAGTAATCCGGTTTCTTCGGAGACGGTGCGGGCTGCATGGGCTAAGTATTCAAGCGTTGATTGGAAACCGTTTTCGGCGAGCCACTCGCGCGCGACACTGTAGCGCAACTCAGGTTTTTCGCCGAGGGTGAAAAGGGCTTCTTTGCACCCGAGAGTCGCACCCTGCTGTGCGATATCCAGAACTTGTTGGACCTCCATGAATGGATGGTCCAGTTTTTTTGGTGTTTGCGCGAAGGTACAGTAATGACAAACGTCACGGCAAAGGTGAGTCAGAGGGATGAATACCTTTTTCGAGTACGTGACAACATTGCGAAACCCCTGGTCACGCAGGACCGATGCAACACCGGCAAGAGCCCGCGTATCGGAATGGTTGGCGAGGGCTAACGCCTCGGTCTTGCTCGGGGATACCCCAGCGAGAGCTTTGTCTAAAACAGCCTGGACCACTACTTGGTTACTCTTTGACACGATCGTGGGTGGAGAATCTATTATCGTTAGCGAACAGACCAGATGCTATACCACTTTTCTTTAAGAAACGTAGGGTGGCGATATCGCGGTCTTCTTGAGCGAGCGCGATAAGATCGTCGATCGTATCGATGTCCAGGCTAAATCCGGATAGACGAAGAACTCGCGGTTGATAGCCAGCTTGGGTGGCTTCGTGTTGATGCGGCTTGAAGCTTTTCCCGTCAAACAAGTAGCGAAACGCGTTTGGCGGGCTTGATAGTACGCCGTTGGTGCCGATATCGTTCCGATCGGGAATTATCGTCACGTCGAGATGATCCTTGATCGCGGCATCGATCTCTTCAGCTGTGATGAGCGGTATATCACCGGGAACGAAGAACGTGCCGGTCGCACCATAAATATTGGCGACGTGGTGTCCAGCTTCGACTACAGCTCCCGAAAGATCATCGGCCCGATCGGCATACAGTTCGACACCGTGTCGATGTGCAAATCGGGCAGCTTCTGACGCGCGGGATACCACGACGACTCCTTTTAGAAGCTGGGAATTTGTGAGGGCATGGAGAACATCGTCGAGCATGCTAGTCACAAGCTCACGCCTCTCTTCAGCCGAAAGGTGGCTCGCTAAGCGACATTTCGCTCCAGCAGAACCCTTGAATGGCACCACAGCCCACATTTTCGTTCGTTAGGAAATCTTTTCGATGAACTCCACGACCGCGTGGGCGAGTGCCACACGGTCGTCCAACGTTACCATGACCGTGGGCCGCACGTCTGTGGACAATCCAAGATCCTGAATACTGCTTTCTGCACTGCGATCTACCTCGTCAAGGACGAAACCAGTGACGATGTCATGATAGTGCTTTGCCACCTCGATGGCAGTGCTCGGAACACCCAGTTCTCTCATCATTTTAGCGGCGGGACCCTTGATGGCTTTCCCGCCAACGATGGGTGATACCGCTACGACGGGCATTTCCGTCTGTTTTATCGAGCCTTTCATTCCGGGAATCGCGAGGATTGGGTCGATGGACACAAA
>JAYGFA010000078.1:0-16623 GCA_046582115.1 Pseudomonadales bacterium
GTTGAGTTTCTTGGAGATGACCGCCGCGATGAGATCGAAATTTCGGCTGAAGAGGTTCGATCTGCATACGAGTCGGCAAAGGCCGCATCAGAATCCAATGATCGGCGGCGAGCTTCGCACATCCTTCTTGAGGTGAACGAAAACCGATCCGCGGCCGCGGCCCTCGAAGAGATGGAAGACGTTCGAAATCGTCTGCGTGGTGGTGAGAACTTCTCGAGCCTAGCTAAAGAAATATCCGAAGATCCTGGATCCGCGAGTTTAGGCGGGGACCTTGGTGTAGCAGGAAGGGGTACGTTTGTGTCCGAGTTTGAGGATGTTTTATGGAGCCTTTTCACAGGCGAAATCTCGGTTCCATTCGAAACAGAATTTGGGGTGCATCTAGTGAAACTTGTAGAGATCGAGGCCGTCGAATACCCGACTTTCGATGAGGAGCAATCGGCGATACGTGAAGCACTTTTGACCGAGCGGGCAGAGCGTATGTTCGAGGAACTCCTGGCCGCGATCGATAAGCTCGCTTTTGAAGAGACGGATTCCTTGCAGCCGATTGCCGACGCCTACGCGTTGGAGATAAAAACTATCGAAGGTGTGACAAGAGGCAGAGGCGGTGGTGTATTTGAAAGTACGAGAGTTAGGCAAGCCGTGCTTGAAATCGATGTCATCGATAATGGCTTCAATAGTAGACCGGTATTGGTTGAAGATACTCATGGAGTAGTAACCCGTTTAGTCGGTCGAACCTCGTCAAGACAAAGGGAGCTTAACGAAGTCGGGGATGACATCGCGTCCCGACTGAAACAAGACAAGGCCGCCGCACGTGTTTTGACAGCGGTGCTCGACACGGTGGCGAGATTGGAGAACGAAGAATCGGCCAGTGAGGTTGCAGCTCGAATGGGGACGACCTGGGTACGTTCTGATGCTGCGACGCGGAATGTTGAGGGTGTGCCAGCACCCATTTTACAGCAGGCGTTCGAACTCGCGGTACCTGGAAAAAGGTCTCGTTCGGTTGGGCAGGCTCAGCTCGAGAATGGAGAGCGTGCCGTCGTGTTGTTGACGAACGTGAGCCTTGGAGAATTCGGTGCAACGACTGAGGGTGAGCGGGTGCGACTAACTGATCAACTGACAGACTATTTCGGACAGCGAGATTTCGAAGGGTTGATGCAGACTCTCCGTGCGGACGCCTCCATCGAGACGAAGGTGGCGGTTACCGTTAACTGACGATCACGAACGTACCGAGGTTACATCGATGTAGATTATTAGCTCTTGTCCAGGATGAATGTATTTTTTTGGGTCAAGGGTATTCCAGTTTGCTATAGCCCTCACGGATAAGTTGAATTTTCGGGCGATGGTTGCGAGGGAGTCGCCATTCTTGACTTTGTATCGGATTTCTCTTACGACGGCTTGGCGGAAATTTTTCCGAGGAACGATGACTTTCCTTCCTGGTTGTATGAGTTCCTTGGGACCGATTCGGTTGGTGCGCATGAGCGTATCCGTGGTCACTCTATAACGTTGAGCGATCGTCCAGAGTGATTCTCCTTTTTGGACAATGTGGACCGTCCCGTCTGAGTTGAGATTTCGATCAGGCGTTGGGTAGCTGTCGATGGACATGTTTGACCGAGGTATAAGCAAGTACTTTCCTTCGATTATACGAGTCCCGGTCATCCCATTAGCTTTTCGCAACGCTGAAACGTCCGTACCGTAGTGCAGCGCGAGATCGCTCAGCGTCTCGTTTTTCGTGATTTTGTGCCGTGTCCACGAAACACGCTCTTTCTGAGGAATGTTAGCCAAGGCACTTTGAATTTCCTCGCGACTAGAAGCCGGCACCATTAAACGGTGCGGTCCGCGCGGGTGGGTCGACCACTGATTTAGGGCGGGATTGATTCTGTAGAGGACTTCGACCGGAATCCCCGCCACGCTAGCTGCTTTGCTAACGTCCAATTGATCGATGGTGTTGACGATCGCCAACGCGCGTTCATTTATTGCGGCTCGACTAATAGCAAGTTCAATATCGTATGTATCAGGCGATGCGAAAACAGCCGCAAAGGCGAGGAGTCGCGGAACGTACTCGGCCGTTTCCTTTGGTACGCGTATATCGAAGAAGCCAGCGTCGCTGCTGATTTTATTCCTTGCTCGAGCGACGCGTCCTTCGCCCCAATTGTATGACGCAATTGCGAGGAGCCAATCGTCGAAGCGCTCATTTAGGTAAACGAGGTAATTTAATGCGGCATCGGTCGCCGCAACGAGATCCCGACGCTCGTCAACCCACCAGTCAATCTTGAGCCCATACCGTTTTGCCGTCCTTGGAATGAACTGCCAAAAACCCGCCGCCCCACCTGGTGAGAATGCGAACGGATCAAGCGAACTCTCTAGGATGGGAATTAGGCAAAGTTCGGCCGGTAAATTTCGACTCAGCACGCGCTCACAAATGAAGGGAAAATAACGTTCTAGGCGGGGTTGAAGTGCTTTAAAGTAATTTGGATTTCGTTGAAGCCACACGATTTCTTGTTGTACGCGACGGTTATCGAGGTGGTGGTCAAGCTCAAAGGATCCCGATAATTCTTGTAGGTACGTTTGTGGGTTTGGGTGTAACTGTTTCTCTAGAACATTATTTCTACGATGAGATGCATGGTCGGCTTGTTTCGTATTCGATGAGACAGTGTTGCCATAGAAGTTGGGTTCGGGCCCCCAGTTAACTGTACCCAGATTACCGTAACGTTCCGGCTGGTCGATCGAGTAAAAAGGCACTGTCGAACATGCCTGAATTAGGAAAAACCAAAGCGGAAACGTTAGACAAACTGTCTGATTGATCTTGCCCTTCAAGATTCGACGGTCCAGAATGCTGCGGAACGCCAGTACTTTGCGGAATTCAAAGGTCATTGGCAACTGAAGCTGGATCTAAATATTCGAAGCCACGTGCGGGTGCTTCTATGCCGTTCGTTGCTTGGCTGGACTCACAAGCCGCCGTTCCCTTTTCTGATTTCGAAATTGAAGTGCTTAGTCATGAGGCAAGGCGATTCCATGGCGAATTTATGTTGTGGTTGGGACCGAGCGTTAAAGTAGCCAAAGCTTCAAGTCAACGATGCATGGTTAAGGCTTGCTTTTTTGGAGCCGTTCATCTTGGAGAGATTGATGGCATGACCGACGAAGGAGTTGTTGTTGCAGCCGATTGTCTGCCGTTTCCGTCAAATTCAATAGACGGGCTGGTGCTGCACCACGTCCTGGAGCTTGGTGCGGATCCGCGAGCGGTGCTTCGCGAGGTACAGAGGATACTGAAGCCAGGCGGACGGGTCGTTGTCTGCGGGTTTAATTCGTTAAGCATGTGGGGGTTTCTACGATGGCGTCAAAGGTTTAGGTGTCTTACGCCGTTGTCGAGTATTCGCGTCCAAGATTGGATATCTGTGCTCGGGATTTATCGTGATCAACCTATCCGATACCTCAATTGTTATGGCCGCAGATTTCGATCGATAAGTGGGCGAAGTTTTCGACGGCTCTCGGACAAAATACGTCAGGTCCCTTTCCCTTTTGGTGATGTATATGTGATCTGTGGCGTAAAGCAGAGGGGCGCATTTATTCCACCTCGCATTACTGGTTTTTCGCGTTTGCCGAAGGTCGGTTCTATCGGTTTGCCCAGACCTATCGCGCGGCAATGAGCAACATAGACGTTGAGATCTTTACCGACGGTGCATGCCGGGGGAATCCGGGACCCGGCGGCTGGGCAGCGTTATTACGAAAAGGAACGAACGAACGTTTGATAAACGGTGCAGAAGCGTCTACTACCAATAATCGAATGGAACTTCGGGCGGCGATTGAAGGATTGCGCGCTCTTTCCAGAACGACCCACGTTTCAGTTACGACGGATTCCCAGTATGTGCGTTACGGCGTGACCCAGTGGATGCAACGTTGGAAGTCGAATGGGTGGAAAACGGCGGCACGAGGTTCGGTTAAGAATCGAGACCTTTGGGTTGAATTGGATGAGCTCAACGAGCATCACGATGTGCAGTGGTTTTGGGTCAAAGGACACAGCGGCCATGAAGAGAACGAGCGTGTCGATCGAGCGGCGAACGATGCCATTGACGACCTGAGGAAGCTGTAAAGATGCGGCAAGTTGTCGTCGATACCGAAACCACGGGGTTAGAACCGGAACAGGGACATCGTGTCATCGAGATCGGATGTGTCGAGATTCTGGATCGAAGAGTAACCGGGGAAAGATTCCACCAATACGTTAACCCTAAACGCGAAATTGACGATGCAGCATACGAGATCCATGGACTTAGCAACCGCGAGTTGGAGGATGAACCTGAGTTCGAAGCTATTGCAGAGGAGTTCATGGCTTTTATCCGCGGCGCGGAGTTGATCATTCACAATGCACCGTTTGATGTGGCATTTCTCAATTACGAGCTGTCGAGGATTGAGAGTAAGGAACGCATTAATGATGCATGCAAGATTATAGATTCACTCGCCTTGGCTAGGCACAAACATCCGGGTCAAAAAAATAGTTTGGATGCGCTCTGCCGCCGTTACTCGGTTGATAACTCTGTTCGCGAACACCATGGAGCGTTGCTCGATGCTGAGATACTGGCAGACGTATACCTAATTATGACTGGCGGCCAAACCTCGATGTTTGTCGATGGCGACAGTGGCAGCGGACAAACTGTCGCGCAAGCGACCAAGGTTCGGTTGACTCAAAGGTCTTCCCGGTTACGTGTACAGCGTCCGACAACACAGGAATTAGAAGCGCATGAAGCGTATCTCGACAACCTGGATAGTGTTGCCCAACACGGTTCGGTTTGGCGCGATCTAGAGACTACTGAAGAATCCACTGAACCGAAATCCAGCCCGTAAAACCCATCGTCAATGTATACGGTAATGCCATAAATACCATGCGTCCGTACGAGAGTCTGATGAGCGGGGCTAACGACGACGTTAGGAGAAACAAAAAGGCGGCCTGGCCATTAGGTGTTGCGACGCTTGGTATGTTTGTCCCAGTATTAATGGCTACTCCGAGGAGGTCGAACTGCTGGCGTGTTAAATCTCCCGCGACGTAGGCTGCTTTAATCTCATTGATATAGACGGTGGCGACAAATACGTTGTCACTAATAGCAGAAAGGACACCGTTAGCGATATAGAACATACCGGGTTGCAGGTGCGGTTCGAGAGTGAGTACATAGTCGATTACTGGAGCAAACAGGTGTTGATCGTGGATAACCGCGACGATAGCAAAGAATACCGCGAGCAGTGCTGTAAAGGGGAGAGCTTCTTCGAAAGCGTGCCCGATCTGATGCTCCTCAACCACGCCGTTTAGAGCGGTCTGTAGGACGATCACCGCCAGTCCAACCAGTCCAACCTCAGCGAGCTGGAATGCAAGAGCGCACATCAAAAAGACTGCTGCCGCCGCTTGCATGATGAGGCGTGCGTTATCACGCCCCGTCCTGTCTGACGTTTCTGCCGCGTCGAACTCTTTGAGTACCGTTAGGGCATTCTCAGGAATTCGCGTGCCGTAGCCAAACCACCCAGTCCATTCGAGCACGAGACAAGTGAACAGTCCGATTGCGAGTACCGGCATGGTCACAGGAGCCATCACGATAAAAAATTCGATGAACTCCCATTCCATCACCTTGGAGATCAGGAGATTTTGCGGTTCGCCAACTGTTGTGGTTACGCCACCGAGGGCTGTGCCGACGGCCGCGTGCATCATCAAACTTCTCAAAAATGAACGAAACTGATCTAGGTCTTTGCGATGAAGTTCGGGGACATCTTCGTCATGATCTCCGCTTTCGGAGGCAAAGCGGTGATAAACAGAATAGAACCCGACAGCAACACTGATGATAACGGCGGTAACGGTAAGCGCGTCAAGGAACGCAGACAGGAACGCGGCGACGAAGCAGAAAAGGAACGACAACAAAGCTTTAGAACGAAAGCGCAGCAGGATCTTTGTGAATATGAACAACAACAGATCCCTCATGAAGTAAATTCCAGCCACCATAAAGATGAGTAGCAGGATTACTGGAAAGGCGCTTTCCAGTTCGTGCAGTACTGTGTCTGGACTGGACAATTGGAAGACGATGGCTTCAAACGCAAGTAAGCCCCCAGGTTGTAGTGGATAACATTTAAGTGCCATTGCTAGCGTGAAAATAAATTCTAAGATGAGCACCCATCCCGCGATGTAATGTCCGTGGGGTAAGAGTAAGAGCAGTGGATTTAGGATAAGGAAGCCAACAATGGCTCGCTTGTACCATTCAGGCGCGTTTCCGAGGAAGTTGTCCCAGAATGAATCGAAACTAATTCGTCCACGCCTGCTTGAAGTTGTCTCCGCCACTACGACACTCCACCATTCAGTAAACGTTGGAAGATACAGGCGCGGCTCGGCCCGCTCAATACGGCGTCACCACACTAAGCGTTCGCGTACTGAGGTGTGGTTCATTGGTATCATCGTTGGCGTTGTAGGTGAACAGGGAAAGGTATGTGGCCGTTTGAACCCGATGGTTTCAAATCCATCAGCAAGGAACCAAAGGGGGCACACACTGCCGAAGCGCTTTATTTTGTTTTTGTGGATGACGAGGTTCTTTCTCTCAGTGAACACGGCGTTCCTAGGCCGGTCACAGCAGATGAGTTTCGCTGGGTTGATCTTGAAGTTGTTGTACGACTTTACGTGGGTGAATGGCGCGGAACGTCATGTTATGCGCTGGAAGCAAAAGGCCGGGTGCCCGAAGGTTACGCATTAACAGGACTCCGGACGTGGCTTGGTCGTGTCGAGTCGGCGATGTTTTATTTAGCGGGACGAGCCAAGCAGATTGTTGAGTGGAATCACGACCATGTCTTTTGCGGACGATGTGGGACGGAGACGGAAGATCACGCTTCGGACCGAGCTCGGGTATGTCCGTCCTGTCAATTGATCAGTTATCCACGTCTAAGTCCGAGCATCATCGTTTTGGTACGGCGTGATCAAGAGATGCTACTCGCGCGAAACGCCTCGTGGCCTACGGGGATGTTCAGCACCTTAGCCGGCTTTGTCGAACCGGGAGAGTCGATTGAGCAGACAGTGTACAGGGAGGTAGACGAGGAAGTAGGTATCAAGATCGCTAATCTGAGATATTTAGGAAGTCAGTCATGGCCGTTCCCCAACTCGCTAATGCTCGGATTTCACGCGGATTACGTTTCAGGTGATATCACTTGTCGCGATGGTGAAATTGCTGAGGCTAACTGGTATAGGTACGACCAGTCCCCCAACGTACCCGGTGGTACAGCCATTTCGGGATGGTTGATTCGCGCATTTGTCGATGAGATGCAAACGACGTTCAATCCGGAATCTGCGGACGGTTTGGTGACCTAAATATCGCCAATATGAGGAATAACAGTGTCAAGTAGCCGTCGGATCGGAATTGCCCCTGCATAAACGCCTCGATGGGGTCCATGTCACCTAGGAGTAGCCCCCAAACCGCATCCCAGCTCGCAAATGAGAAGTTTACATCGGGGGGCGCCGTGACGAAATTAATTCCCTCACCTGAAGCATGGAAGCAAAGCTGCTGGTCTTTCACCGTAAGACCGACGAAGACGTCATAGTCTCTGGCGGCCGCCGGGAAAAAATTTTGCCTAAGCTTTTCCCGACATTCGTCCTTTGTCATGGGCGTGATTATTACTCGCCGAAGCGAAGAACACGAACGAATATTGGTTGGCGGTTGGTTATGTGATTGAAATCGAATTAGGGTGTTGTCGGTGGACGCTTCCGCGAAAGAACAGGTAATCTCTCGTACTCCCGGCTGAGGTACTTGTTGATGGATTTTCTGTTCGAATACCTGGGTTTCTTGGCGAATACCGTAACAATCGTAATCGCTGTGGTCGTTGTACTGATGACTATTGGTTCAATAGGCCGCGGTAAACAAATGCCGTCTCGTGGGTACCTAGAGGTTCATTGCGTGAACGACCGATTACAAGAATTACGCGACGCCATGGATCAGAGCGTGATGCCGGCTGCGCAGTTTAAGAAGTCCACCAAGGAAAATCGCAAAGAGCGCAAGAAGTTAGCGAAAAAGCCTAAGTCTAGGCCGCGCGTTTTTATGCTCGATTTTAAGGGTGACGTGAACGCATCCAACGTCGAGAAGTTGCGGAACGAAGTTACGGCGGTGCTGCTGCGGGCCGGAGATGACGACGAGGTCGTCATTAAGGTTGAAAGCCCCGGTGGTCTCGTTCACGCGTATGGACTCGCCGCTTCGCAGCTGGTTCGGGTACGGCAGGCAGGAATTCGACTGACGGTTGCCGTGGACCGTATTGCGGCGAGCGGCGGATACATGATGGCTGTTGTTGCCGATCAGATTATTGCGGCGCCGTTTGCACTTGTTGGGTCAATCGGAGTCGTCGCTGAAGTCCCCAATGTTCATCGGTTACTAAAAAAATATGACGTCGATTACGACGTGATTACGGCCGGCAAGAGCAAGCGGACGATGACCTTGTTCGGGGAGAACACTGAAGAAAATCGAGCGAAGTTAGTTGAAGAGTTAGAGGATGCCCATGCGCTATTCCGTGAGTTTGTAGCGACGTATCGCAAAGAACTCGACGTGGAAGCTGTTTCGACTGGAGAAGCTTGGTATGGAGAGAGGGCCCAAAAGAAAAACCTTGTAGATGTGCTTTCAACCAGTGACGAATACGTGGTGAGTGCGTGTGACCGGGCCGACGTCTATGGGGTGCAATGGATCATTCCCCAAAAGCCTGTGGAACGTTTGTTACGAAAGTTTGCCGAGTTCACGCAATCGACGTTTGACCGAATTATGAGGAGACATGGATGACAATGTTTCGGGCATTTTTGGTTGAAAAAAACGAGGACGGGACGTTTGCGCGATCGGTCGTTGAAAGAGAGCTGAACGATCTGCCTGACGGAGACTTGTTGATCGATGTGAAATTCTCGTCACTGAACTATAAGGACGCTCTTTCAGCGATCGGCAATCCCGGTGTTACTAGAAATTACCCCCATACCCCTGGAATCGATGCGGCTGGAACAATCCTCGAGTCCGCGGTCGCGAACTTTACTGTGGGCGACGAAGTTGTCGTGATCGGTTTTGACCTTGGTATGAATACGCCGGGAGGCTTTGGTGAGCGAATTCGCGTCCCCTCGGGTTGGGCGGTCCCTTTGCCTCATGGCTTGAGTCTTGAGGAGGCGATGACTCTAGGCACCGCTGGATTCACCGCGGCTCTGTCAATCCATAAACTTGAGCGGGCAGGTATGAGCCCTGAGGGCGGGCCTATACTCGTTAGTGGGGCAACCGGTGGCGTAGGAAGTGTTGCGATTAAGCTCCTCGACCAACTCGGGTACGAACCGCACGCGGTGACTGGGAAAGCGGACCAACATGATTTTCTGAGGTCGATTGGTGCGCGCGAAATTTTGTCGCGTGAAGATCTTGAAGCTGGGGGCGATCGCCCACTGCTAAAGGAAGTATGGGGCGGTGTTGTGGATACCGTCGGAGGAGGTATGTTGTTTAATGCCGTTAAAGGGTTGCGCTATGGGCAGAGTGCTGCAGTCTGCGGATTGGTTAATTCGCCAAATATTCCCGCGACCGTGCTGCCTTTCATACTTCGTCACGTTAATTTACTTGGGGTCGATTCGGTCGAGCTGCCGCTACCGGAGAAAACCGAGATCTGGGATAAATTGGCTCATTCATGGAAACTGGCTGATTTGGTCGAGCTGAAGAAATCGACGTTGGGTTTGAATACGGTATCGGACGCGATCGACACGATTTTGGACGGGGAGATGGTCGGACGAGGGGTGCTAGACCTTAGTCTTTGAGTCGGTGGTCTCAGCATAAGGTTCAATTACCCGATCCTAGCGCCGTTAATGCGTACTACTCATAGCAGCTCAATCGGCGAAATCTTGGGTTCGGCTGCCGCACGGACCCTTGGTAGTGATCGGTCATCCTTTGCATACAAGCGATAGCGGTTTCGGCGGCACGCGGATCTGCTAATTCAAAACTATCGAACCCTGATCTCAGCATGTATGGCGTCCAGTCCGGTAATACTTCCCCGACGGCCCTCAACTCTCCTTGGTAGTCGTATCTTGACCGAAGCATTACCGCGAGTGACAGTCCCCTCCCATCGGCAAACGCCGCGAAGGAGATGGCGATGAGCGCTGCATTCTTGACTTGATCGATAACTTCTTCGATTTCGACAGAGCCATCTAACCGCACTCCGTGTAGCTTACCGCTTGGCTGTTTTTCGAAGTCTTCGAGATTCAGGATCAAGCCGGCTTCTCGACTATTTGAACCGTCATCGTCGTAGGCCCAGTCGTCCTCGGTGATTTGGCCGCCTCTAACCAGCGTTGGCATAGACGCGTTCCTTGAATGGCTGCATCCCGACGCGTCGAAAGCAATCTAGAAACGTTTCGTCTTGCATTCTCGATTGCGTATACACGTCGAGAATTTTAACTATCGAACTCGTCACTTCAGCTCGCGAAAACGAAGGGCCGATGATTTCTCCTAGCGAGGCGCCATTGCCGGCATGACCGCCCAATGAAATTTGGTAGAACTCTGATCCTTTCTTATCAACGCCGAGAATCCCAATATGACCCACGTGATGGTGACCGCAGGCGTTCATGCACCCGGAAATATTTAGATCGAGTGGTCCCACGTCGTGAAGGTAGTCATAGTCGTCGAAACGCCTCTGAATTTCTTCGGCCACCGGGATCGATTTGGCGTTGGCTAGGGAACAATAATCGCCACCAGGACAACAGATAACGTCAGTCAATAGCCCGACGTTTGCGGCGCCTAATCCCCCTCTTTCGGCAGTGACGAACAGTTCCAGGAGATCGGACTGACGCACGTCCGGAAGGACAAAATTTTGCTCGTGGCTGATTCGAATTTCACCGTATCCGTATATGTCTGACCATTCCGCAACCGCATCCATTTGAATATCGGTAACGTCACCAGGAGGCACTCCCGTCGTCTTGGTCGAAAGGGTGACGATCGCGTATCCCGTTTGTTTATGAGAGTCGACGTTGTTTTGGACCCAGGTATCGAAGTGACGATTTTGGAGGCGTTGTGCGCCTAACAATGACTTTTCGTCATCGAGATCGTCATAGACCGGCGGCGTGAAACTGTCATTGACACGTTGGATTTCCTGGTCCGTTAACACGCCTGGTCCATCACGGAGATGTTCCCACTCGGCATCTACCTTTTCGCCGAAGACCTCCGGCGTCATTGCCCTGACGAGAATTTTTATCCTTGCTTTGTACTTGTTGTCTCGTCGGCCGTGGCGGTTGTATACGCGAATTATTGCTTCTACGTAGGTCAGGAGATCGCGCTCCGCTAACCCGGTACGAATCATAGTGCCGATGACCGGTGTGCGCCCGAGTCCTCCGCCTACGTATACATCGAAGGTGACCTCACCCGACGTGGTTTTCCGCGCTTCGATGCCGATGTCGTGCACAGCGGTCGCGGCGCGATCGTTACCGGCCCCGTTCAGGGCAATTTTGAATTTTCGTGGTAACCAATCAAATTCGGGGTGATAGGTCGACCATTGGCGCAAAAGCTCACAATAGGGTCGGGCATCCACTTCCTCATCCGCAGATACTCCCGCAAAGTGATCCGTTGTAACGTTGCGAACGCAGCTGCCACTGGTCTGAATGGCATGCATTTCGACCCTGGCAAGGTCGGCGAGGATCTCGGGTACCTCTTCAAGCTCGGGCCAATTGAGTTGGATATTCTGTCGCGTACTTAAGTGCCCGTAGCCTTTGTCGTAATTTCTTGAGATTTCTGCAATTGCTCGAAGTTGGTTTGAAGATAGCGTGCCGTAGGGAACAGCGATACGGAGCATGGGTGCGAGCCGCTGGATATACAGTCCGTTTCTCAGGCGCAATTGTTGAAAAGCATCATCACCGATTTCGCCGGCTAAATATCGGGTGGTCTGGTCGCGAAATTGATCCACGCGTTCCTGCACGAACTGCTGATCAAATTGGTTGTATCGATACATCCAGGATCCTTATACAGCGGTCGGGGACCTTACCAGTAGCGTTTAGATCAAGAAACTAGCCAGTACGTCTATGGATATATCGATATGGTTTAGCTGCGAGACTAGATCTCGACCGCAAAACTCAGCCATTTGGCCGCTTCATCGGGCTCTAGATCCTTACGTAACGCATAATCGTGCAGTTGGTCGTCGCCGATTCTTCCAATGCCGAAATATCGAGATTGGGGGTGGGAAAAATACCATCCCGCGATCGATGCCGGAGGCCACATCGCGTAATTTTCGGTGAGCGAAGCTCCGGTTATCTTGGTCGCCGCCAGGAGCTCGAACAATACCTCTTTTTCTGAATGATCTGGGCAGGAAGGATATCCAGGCGCTGGGCGGATGCCGCGGTATGACTCATCAATACGTTCTGCGTTCGTGAGTGCTTCGTTGGCGGCGTATCCCCAGAATTCTTTGCGGACGCGTTCGTGAAGATGCTCGGCGAATGCTTCGACCAACCTGTCTGCGAGAGACTTCAACAAAATTTCGTTGTAGTCATCTCCTCGGAACCGCATAAGTGCATCCTCAATTTCCGGGCCGACGGTAACGACAAAGCCGCCGACGTAGTCATCGTGCGCCGCAGGCGCGACGTAATCCGAAAGGCAGAGACAAGTTTCCAGTGTCGCGTTTTGTTGTCGGAGCTGATGCAGTACGACCAAAGGGTCGTCTCGGGAGCCATCACGCCACAATTGTATGTCGTCGCCTCTTCGGTTCGCATGCCAAAAGCCAATCACGCCGTTTGCTGTTAGCCACGAGCCTTGAATAAGTTTGTCGAGCATGTCTTGAGCATCATTAAAGAGGTCGGTGGCTGCAGTTCCAACCACGCGGTCGTTGAGGACATCGGGATATTTCCCCACCAAGTCCCAGGTTCGGAAAAAGGGGGTCCAGTCGATATAGTCGCAGAGTTGGTCTAACGGGTAGCGAACAAATTGGTGAACGGTTAATTTCTTTGGTTTGGGTGGTACATAACTGTCCCAATCCCAGTCGAGAACTCGTTCGCGAGCGACGACAAGAGGATGTTTCTCTCGGTTGTTCCGAACAGCTTCTCTGCGTGATCGAACGTTGGCATATTCCGTGCTGGTTTCTGCAATGAACGGATCGCGCTTTTCATGGGAAAGCAACGTTGAGACAACGCCAACGGCACGTGACGCGTCGGTAACATAGATTGTAGGGCCACTGTAACCTGGCTCGATTTTGACGGCCGTATGGGCTTTGGACGTTGTTGCGCCGCCAATGAGCAAGGGTATCGTGAACCCGCGTCGCTCCATTTCTTCCGCGACGCGGACCATTTCATTGAGCGATGGCGTAATCAGCCCCGAGAGTCCAATAAGGTCTGCATCCAAAGCTTGCGCGGTATCCAATATCTTTTCGGCCGGCACCATCACGCCGAGATCTTCGACGTCGTATCCGTTGCACTGTAGGACCACACCGACAATATTTTTGCCGATGTCGTGGACATCACCTTTGACGGTCGCCATGACGATACGGCCTTTGCTTGATGAAATTTCGTCTGCCGTCTGCTGTGCTTCGATGAAAGGTACGAGGTGAGCCACGGCCTGTTTCATGACACGCGCGCTCTTGACTACCTGCGGTAGGAACATCTTTCCCGCGCCAAATAAATCGCCGACGATGTCCATCCCTTTCATTAGGGGACCTTCGATGACCTCGATGGGTCTCGTACTGACTAACCGGGCTTCTTCCGTGTCTTCTAAAATGAACCGTGAAATGCCGTGTACCAGCGCGTGAGACAGACGTTCCGAGACAGGCTCGTCCCGCCACGCAACATCTTCAACCGCGTAGTTGGAACTCTCTCCTGCGAAACGGTAAGCGATCTCGAGTAAGTTTTCCGTCGCTTCTGGGTTCCGATTCAGGACGGCGTCTTCGACTGCATCTCGAAGGTCAGATGGGAGATCTTGGTAGATGCCGAGCTGACCGGCATTCACAATGCCCATACTGAGCCCAGCGTTTATGGCGTGATAGAGAAATACAGTATGGATTGCTTCTCGAACGCGATCGTTACCCCGGAAAGAAAAAGAGACATTGCTGATTCCACCAGACGTGTGACAACGCGGAAATTGTGTGGTGATCCAAGAACACGCCTCAATGAAGTCGACTCCGTAATTGCTGTGTTCTTCGATACCCGTCGCGATGGCGAAGACATTAGGATCAAAGATGATGTCATCGGGCGGAATACCGACATCGTTGACTAAGAGTTGATAGCAGCGTTGCACGATGCTTTTTCGACGTTCCAGTGTGTCCGCTTGTCCATTCTCGTCGAAGGCCATGACGACCACGGCTGCACCGTAATACAAACATTTACGCGCACGCTCGAGAAATAAATCTTCACCATCTTTGAGGCTGATCGAGTTGACGACGCACTTGCCTTGGACGCTGCGCAAACCGGTCTCAATCACTTCCCAGTCGCTTGAATCGATCATGATCGGGACCCGGGCGATATCGGGTTCTGTCATGACTAGATCGAGAAAGCGCTGCATAGCAGCGACTCCGTCGAGCATCCCCTCGTCCATATTGACATCGATAATTTGAGCACCGCTGGCGACTTGCTGAACGGCAACTTCGAGCGCATCACTGAACGCGGACGATTTGATTAGTTTACGGAAACGCGCCGAGCCGCTAACGTTGGTCCGTTCCCCAACATTCACGAACAACGAATCGTCGTTGATGGATACCGCTTCCAGACCTGAAAGCGTTAGGGATGAAGGTCTAGCTACCGGTTTGCGTGGTTCCGTGCCCGCCAAACAATCTGCAAATGCTTCGATATGTTCGGGCGTTGTCCCACAACATCCGCCGACCAGGTTGACCAGCCCGCGATCCACGAAATCCTTGATGGTGCTACCCATTTGATCTGGCGTTTCGTCGTACTCACCGAATTCGTTTGGGAGACCCGCATTGGGATGGACACTCGTGTACGTCCAAGCAGTCGATGCCATGGCTTCAACGTGGGGCCTAAGTGCTTCGGCGCCGAGGGCGCAGTTCAAGCCGACGATCAAAGGCTCAGCGTGAGCGACTGAATACCAAAATGCCTCGCACGTTTGTCCGGATAGGGTTCGGCCGCTGGCGTCGGTGATGGTGCCTGAGATCATGATGGGTACGCGTCGACAACCAGCATCATATGCTTGGCGTATGGCATAAATCGCCGCCTTCGCATTTAATGTATCGAATACAGTTTCGATCATTAACAAATCGACGCCGCCTTCTAATAATCCGGCAGTGGATTCGGCATAATTTTCGACAAGTTCAGGAAATCGGACACTACGCGACGCTGGGTTCTCGACGTCTGGCGAAATACTGGCTGCACGTGTCGTGGGTCCAAGGACGCCGGCGACAAAGCGAGGTTTAGCGGAAGTCGTGTATTGGTCTGCTGCTTGCCGGGCTATCGTTGCGGCTTGAACGTTCATCGTGCGGGTTTTTTCTTCTAGACCGTAGTCGCCTTGCGAGATTCGGTTTGCCGTGAAGGTGTTGGTCTCGATTATGTCTGCGCCGGCGCGCAGGTAGGCATCATGAATGTCCCGCACGATTGCAGGTTGCGTGATTGAAAGTACGTCGCCGTTGCCTTTCAGATCAATGGGGTGGTCGCAAAATTCCTTCCCACGGAAATCGCTTTCGGCGAGATGCAGCCGCTGCTGCATGGTTCCGGTCGCACCATCCAAGAGGAGGACACGTTCTTGGAGTGAAGATTCAAGGATATTCGACATAACGAACGGTTAAGTAGTGGCGTTGGGATACTAGAACAAGTGCATAGGGGTTTGGTTGAGGTATAGGGACGAAAAGCGTGAGCTGACGTCATGTAGAGAGTGGCAGCCGAAAGGACTATTATACCCGAGTAATTTGGTCGGGATTGGGCAGCATGGTTGAAATTTCTTTGGCAGCACAGAAGTACCTTCGCGAGCTGTTGTCGAAACAGGACGAAGGTTGCGGTATCCGTGTTTTCGTCGCCCAACCGGGGACCTCTAACGCGGAAACCTGCATTGCTTATTGCCGTGTTGGCGAAGAACAAAAGGATGATGTGCCGATTGAATATGATGGATTCACGGCATGGTTTGAGGAGAAAGGTGAGCCGTATCTTGTGGACGCCACGGTTGATTTTCAGGAAGACCGCATGGGCGGGCAATTAACCATCAAAGCGCCTAATGCGAGGGTTCCGAATGTGGGCCCCGATTCGCCGTTGGAAGACCGGATCAATTACGTTCTATACAACGAGATCAATCCGGGACTGGCGGCCCATGGCGGCGTCGTCTCGCTTGTAGAGATCGTGGAAGAAAATACTGCTGTTCTCGAATTTGGCGGCGGGTGCCAAGGATGCGCCGCCGTCGACATAACGCTGAAGCAGGGCGTGGAAACAACGTTATTGGAGCAAGTGCCAGACTTGGCTGCCGTTCGCGATGTGACCGATCACACGGTGACCGAGAACGCGTACTACCAATAGCCCGGTTCCCTGGTTCAACCGTTGCTATCCGAGATTTCGACCAGTTGTGGGATAGCTGTTAGGTACAGCGCTTTTCGAATGTTTCGCTGCCCCAGGGATTCGACCACAAGCGCGTATTGCCTCAACTGGCCAGCGTATTGGGCGACTTGGTCTTCAATGAAGACAGCGGTTGGCTTGTCGGGTACAGCAGCTTT
>JAYGFA010000050.1:0-84113 GCA_046582115.1 Pseudomonadales bacterium
GGACGCGGTATTGGCCGAGAACGAAGCGCAGCGCCGCGAGCTTTGGGCCATGCGCGATGACGTTGAGCAGGTCAATCGGTTCGAGCCGGTTTTTATTTATGACGTCAGTATGCGTATCTCGAAAATGCAGGAATACGTCGACGAGGTGAACCGTCGTCTAGCCGCATCATTTGGCGATTACCAAAATTTTACGTTCGGTCATATCGGTGATGGCAACATTCATTTTGCAATTTCGGCGGGTACCGATAGCGACGCGCACCACGAGGTAAATTGCTGTGTCTATGAGCCGCTTCGGTCGATTCGTGGGTCGGTGTCCGCTGAACACGGCGTGGGTCTAGAGAAAAAACGCTATTTGGATATTTCGCGAACAGATGAAGAGCTCCGCTTGATGCGCTCTCTTAAAACTGCACTCGATCCCAAGGGGATATTAAATCCCGGCAAGATCTTTGATGTTCGTGCCGCTTGAAGGGCAACGATGGACGTCCACTACAGGTCGCTTTCCGATATTTGCCGAAAAACAAAGAGCGGCGAACTGAGGGTCGTCAACGTGGTTGAGACGATGCTCCAACGTATACAAGACCTGGAACCGGCGCTTGGCGCGTACGTAACGGTGACAGCCGACGAAGCTATTCAGCAAGCCGAAGTACTTGATGCGCGGCAGCGCGAGGGCGCGCCCCTCGGTATTCTGCACGGTGCGCCCATAGGATTGAAGGATCTCTTGTGGACGCAGGGCATACCGACGAGTGGTGGGATGCATATGCATCGCGAATGGCACCCGGAAGAAGACGCCTCGGTAGTCGAACGGCTGTACGAAGCAGGTGCGGTTTGTCTCGGTAAGGTGAAACTTACAGAAGGTGCGTACGCAGAACATCATCCGGAAGTAACAGCGCCAAAAAACCCATGGAATGTTGACTATTGGACTGGGGTTTCGTCATCGGGATCGGGAGTGGCCGTGGCAGCGGGGATGGCACACGGCGCCATTGGAACAGACACCGGAGGTAGCATCCGTTTTCCCTCTGCCTGCTGCGGTTTGGTTGGACTGAAGCCAACGTATGGCAGGGTGAGTCGCTACGGCGGGTTCGTATTGGCGGATTCACTGGATCACTTTGGGCCGATGGCCCGCTCCGTCGAAGACGCGGCCCGTATGCTCCAGGCTATAGCCGGTTTTGACCCTAAAGATCCGTCATCGCTAAACGTAGAAGTTACCAATTACCTGGCGCCGGGTTCCGAGGATTTGACTGATACCGTTGTTGGCGTTGATTGGTCGTATTGCGAGGACGGTGTCGACCCGTCCGTTCAGGAATCGACGCGGATAGCCGTAGAACGTTGCCGTGACGCAGGCGCGCGAATCGTCGAAATAACTCTACCCGAACGACAAGAACTTATTGAACGGTGGATGGTAACGTGCAGCGTCGAATGTGCCTTTGCGCACCAATCGACGTTTCCGTCCAAGGCGAGCGAGTACGGGCCAGCGCTCCGGCGATTGCTTGAGTTCGGTAACGAGAAAGCGACGGCGGTTGAATACGCGAGTCTTGAACGGGCGCGTGAGCGGTTCAGACACGAACTGGATAGAGTTCTCACGTCGGTTGATGTGGTTATTTCACCGTGCATGCCCACGAGTCCGCCAACAGTGGAATCGTTGGCACAGGATGGCAGTGATATCGGAGACGCTGCGTCGATGCTGACGTTTACGGCGCCTTTTGATTATACGGGTCACCCGACCCTCACGCTGCCGCTCGATCTTGACGCGTCGGGATTGCCGCGGAGTTTTCAGTTTATCGGGCCGCGTCTCGGCGAACGCCGTCTGATCGAGATCGGCTCAGTGATCGAAGACGGCATCGGCTTCGATCACCACCCGAACCTCGATTAATTGAACGTACAAACGCCTTGGTCGATCACGACGTCACCGTCCTGGTTCGTTGTACGGAAGAGCGCAGTACTTCCATCGACCCACATGGATACCGTTAACGTATCCCCAGGTATGACGGGTTTTGAGAAACGAGCGTTCATTGATCGAAATTTAGACGGGTCGTTATCACACAATTCACTGAGCAGCGCCCGACCCGTAAATCCATAGGTGCAAAGTCCATGCAAAATGGGTTTATCGAAACCGCCCATGGCGGCAAACGAAGGATCCGAATGCAACGGATTACGATCACCTGAAAGTCGGTAAGTCAGAGCCTGATCCTCTCGCGTAGCGTAGGTCACTTTATGAGTTGGTTCGGCATCCGGGAACGCGACTTTCTCGGACGGTCCTCGGTCTCCCCCCCAACCCCCTTCGCCGCGGCAAAACAGCGTGGAACGGGTTTTGAGCAACGGCTTCCCCGTCGCCGCATTGACCGCTTCGGATTCCATTTCGATCACGGCGGCATTGCCCTTGTCCCAGATTGCCGCAATACGACCGGTGCTTTCTATTTCGCCCTCGGGCGGAATCTCATCGAGGAGCTCGATGCCTTGTTCGCCATGCACCATTAATGTCGGATTAAAGCTTCCGATTTTATTCATTGGGGCGCCACCACCGCCTATGATGACAGCGAACGTGGGTAATACCCGTTGCGCTGTATTGTTCGTGTTCTCGGTGGTGAATTGTAGATCGTTGGTGCCTGCGCCCACGCCGACGGCGTAGATAAGGGCATCTTTCGAATTCCAACTGCGTTTCACGGGGCCGCCGGTTTCACCGACGGCATCTGGATTAATGGGCATGGCTTTCTCTCTCTGTAGGGCCCGACATACTAACCCGAATTATTGTATGGTCGAGGGTCGGGAGGGATCTATGTCACGAACAGTTCGAGGTAAGGTCGCCGTTGTTGGCATCGGCGAGACGCGGTATTACAAGCGAGGCGAAGCGCCAGACGCGGAGTTCAAGCTTGCCCTGAAGGCCATTCTTGCGGCATGCGAGAATGCTGGGATATCGCCAAAGCAAGTCGATGGCTTTGCATCGTTCTCAAATGACCGTAGCGACCCCTCACACCTCGCCGCGGCACTTGGGGTCAACGATCTACGGTTTGCCAATATGCAATGGGGAGGTGGTGGCGGAGGTGGATCTGGAGCCATTGCCAATGCGGCCGCGGCCGTCGCTACGGGCATGGCGGAGTGCGTCATTGTGTTCCGGGCGTTGGCTCAGGGTCAATTTGGGCGCTTCGGACAAGGCCCGCAGCGCGACGTTATTGCTGGGGATGGGGCGCATACCGTCCCGTTCGGTTTAATGTCGCCGGCACAGAGTTTCGCCATGAAAGTCACTCGTTTTATGCATGACCATGGCGTGGCGCAAAACGCATTGAGAGCGATCTCGCTCGCGTCGTACCACCATGCCCAAAATAATCCCCGAGCCGTGATGCATGGTCGACCGTTAGATGAGGACAAATATGACAACTCGCGTTGGATCGTCGAGCCCTTTCACTTGTTCGACTGCTGCCTTGAAAACGACGGGGCTGCTGCAATGGTTCTGGTGGCTTCAGAACGGGCCCGAGATTTCCCTCATAAACCGGCATATATCTTGAGTGCGTTGTCAGGGTCACATTACCGGGCCGGCGCATCTGTACATAACACACCCGATTACGCCACATCCACGTTTAAGACCGTGGCGCCAAGACTCTATGAAATGGCCGAGGTAAAACCCGAGGACGTGGACGTCTTGCAATGTTACGAAAACTTTACCGGTGGCGTACTCATGAGCATGGTTGAACATCAATTCTGTGAGCCGGATGGCTGCAACGAATTTTTTATCAAAGAAAACCTCATTGCCCCATTCGGGAAACTGCCAACCAATACCAGCGGCGGCAATCTAGCGGAATGCTACATGCACGGACTGGGGCTCAACATCGAAGCCGTAAGACAAATCCGAGGCCAGTCAACGAACCAAGTTAGCGATGTCGACGTCGCGCTCGTGGCGTCTGGACCGATGGTGACGCCTGTCAGTTCGTCGATTTTTGGCACGGAAGCAACGCTGTGAGTTATTTGAATCCAGGGTTACCGAAACCCGTCCCGACGCCAGATGGGCTTGACGCGCCATTTTGGGAAGCTGCAACCCGTGATGTGTTGATGCTCCAGCGGTGTGGCTCATGCCAGGAGTTTCAATGGGGTCCGGAATGGATATGTCATCGCTGCCATAGCGACGACGTTAATTTTGAAGAGGTCCGCCCCGCGGGTAACATATACAGTTACGAAAGGGTATGGCATCCCGTTCATCCGGCCCTCAAAGATCAGGGCCCGTACATTATCGTTCTGGTGGAACTGACGGAATGTAACCGCGTGCGGTTGGTCGGTAACTTGATGGGGGACCCGGAACAAGCGGTTGAGATCGGCGCACCGGTGCAAGCTTTTTTTGAACATCATCGAGACGCCGAGCCTGCATTCACGCTTGTTCAGTGGGAGAAAGTTTGACGAGACGACCTTCCGTATCGCTCAGTCAACTTCGACGAGTACGGGTGCGTGATCTGAGGCGGTGAGGGACTCTTTTTTCTTTCGGTAATCACGATCGATCGAAACCTCCCGGGTACGTCTGCGCACGCCTTCGTTCCCAAGAATGAAGTCAATCCGTAATCCTTGGCCCCGATGGAACGCGCCGCCTCTGTAATCCCACCACGAAAACTGTTTTTCGTCGGGGAACCTGTCTCTGAACAAGTCAGTCAAGCCGAGATCCTTGATTGCTTGTAAGCGTTTACGTTCATCTTGGGTGTGGAATACGGTGCCGTCGGCCAAGGTCCCCTGCCAACTGTCATTGGCGTCGGGCACAATGTTGAAATCTCCACAGAGAATGGCGGCATCAGAAGTCAGGTGGTTCTTGGCCCAGAAGTCAGCGAGGTCATCGAACCATGTCAGCTTACGCGGGTAATCGGCGTGCGCGATGTCTTTACCGTTAGGGCAGTACACGGTTGTAAAGTCGAGACCTCCGATATGGGCTGAAATTAGGCGCGCACCGGAGTCGTCCTGGCCAGGCAGACCGCTTTGGGTGAGTTCGAATGGTTGTCGCGAAAGAATCGCGACCCCATTCCAGCTCTTCTGACCGTGTGTGGCTACCCGGTAACCCGCTTTAACAAATGGCTCATGAGGAAAGTCCTCGTCTGTCACTTTGAGTTCCTGTAATCCGACGACATCGGGTTGTCGGTCATTGAGCCACATCAAAATGTATTCGAGCCGCGCCCGCAGGCCATTCACGTTCCAGGTGGCAATTCGCATTCAACGATTACCCAGGAAGGTGGACTGCAGGTCTAACCTAACCGAATCGGCTGATTTGCTCTTCAGTGTTGAAACTCCAGTATTGCCCGGCCAGCAATGCGGCCCTCCTCGAGCGCAGTGGTTGCCTCGTTAATGGCGTCAAGTGGGAAACGCTCGGTCACCATCGACTCCAAGTCGAGGTCGCCGTTCGCGTACCAGTCGAGAAACATGGGAAAGTCTCGATCCGGCGAACAAGAGCCCCCGATGCTGCCGCGGAACTGCTTTTCTTGTACTAGGATCTCTACGGCGTTCAGTTCGACCGGGGTTGACGGAACGCCGACAAGAACCGCGGTTCCACCCTGACAAGCGCCAAAGTGTCCACCGCGACAAGCGGGGACGATCTGTTCCATGGTCTGTTTGAGGCCGATACAGTCGAACGCGAAATCAACGCCCGTTACAGGTCGCTGCGTGAACGAAGTTTGATCGGGTTTTCCAGTCAATTCGTGGATAGTCGCGATCGCGTCGACTTGGCTTGAGTTAATTCCATGTGTCGCACCGAAGCGCGTAGCAAATGCTAGTTTTTCATCGTCAAGGTCGACCGCGATGATAGGGTCCGCGCCGCGCATTCTCGCACCGACCACCGCAGATAGCCCCACACCACCGACACCGAAGATCGCTACGCTGTCGCCTTTCTGGACGTTGGCGGTGTTGATGACCGCGCCGGCGCCAGTCATGACGGCGCAGCCTATGATCGCGGTAACGTCTTTCTTGATCGATGCGTCCGCTTTGACCACGAATTGTTGATCGGCAACGGTGTGATCTGCCCACGTAAAGACATTCTGAGAAATGGCCTGTCCGCCCTCGACATCTAAAATGGCAGGAGAAGGTGGGACGTTCGTGTGTGCTGCGTCACGTGGAACCCACGTCACCAGGACGGTGTCACCTTCATCGAGGTGAGTCACATCTGAGCCCTTACTGATAACAATCCCCGTCGATTCATGGCCAAGAACCACTGGATTGTTGCGAGGACGATGCATCTGATGAAGTTGCGAGTGACAGACACCCGATGCGTATTGTTGGACGACGACTTGGGTCGGCCCGGGATCGGGTAGGATGACGTCCTGGATCTGCAGGGCCCCCATTTCTTTGGGCAAGACCACTACCCTCGCGTGCGTTGGCATAACTGTTTCCTATAATACGCGTGCAAAAAAGACCGTTTGAGTTTTACCCCGCGTAACAATGCTTGGCAAGCGGACACCCTGGTTAAGTCAGTCAGACCCGCGTTCGCATGCCCTTTATGTCAATACGGCCATGTCGTTTCGGTCGGGAAGATTTACGGGGGAACCGAGTTAAGCCAGATCGAATGCGAGTGCTTCGAAACCTGAATTTTTCATCGTCGCGACGACGTCTTCCGCGCCACCAGGACACAGAGCAATGATGCTACCCCCACCGCCGCCGCCGGTGAGTTTTGCTCCGACGGCGCCGCACCTCCGAGCGATGTGTATCAGTTCTTCGAGTTCTGGCGTCGATACTTGAAGTGCGTTGAGGTAGCCCTGACAGAGGTTCATCAGTTCACCAAGTTCCTGATAAGCTCCATCTTGCAGCGCCTCGCTGCCGGCGCGAGTCAGATCGCCAATCTGATCGAAAATGCGCTCGTATCGCTCGGGTTGCCGTTCCCATGCCCGACGGACTTGCGCCACGGTCGTCGCAGTCAAACTTTCCTTACCAGAAATGCCGATTGCGATCGCAACGCTGCTTGGGGGATGCACTTCTTGGAACGTCGGCCTTCCTTCGTTTTCAAACAGTAAAGGTGATCCATAGGTTGCAATAGTGTTGTCGACACCGGATGGCGTGCCATGCGCGGCTTTTTCGCATTCGAACGCAAGTTGGTTTACACGTTCGTTACTGAGATCAAGTTTGAAATGACTGGAAAGCGCTCTTATCACGGCAACGGCGAGGGCAGAGGACCCTCCTAGACCCATCGCGCGAGGCACGCTCGGAAATGCTTCGATAGTGAGTGATCGAGCTGCCAAATCTAATCGTTCCAACAGGAGTGCAAGGATTCGAGCTACTCCTTGCGGATTTTCTGACATGGGAGGGACCCGTTGCTCGATTCCCCAACGAGGGATTAAAAGAACGGTATCTGCCGAATCCACTACCCTTGCCTCAACCGCTAGGGGAATGGGTGCAGCGAGGGCAGGTCGACCGTAAACGACGGCGTGTTCGCCCAGAAGAATGATTTTTCCACTGGCATAACTGCGAGGTTCACGGCCTTGCGAAACAGCCGTGTTGTTTCGTAGCCGTTTTAGGATTTCCTGTGCATTCCACACTTTGATATCGCCGCTCTCAATGAGCGCTTCGACCACGGTGTCAAAGTGTTCTTCGGGCACCTCGGCTGTCGACGCGACACTGCGCGCGTGCAGGGTCATATGGTTTTGTTGGATGCCTGCAGTGGTAAGCGATCGCAGTGCGGCGTAATTCTGAGCGAGTCCTACCGCACCCATGACGCTGGCAAGCTCGCTAGCGTTGGGTGATCCCAGCAATCTGTGGTTGATTCGTACCGTCGGGTTTGTTTCTAACGATCCGCCCACGGTGCCTACCTTCATGGGCATTTCGATCTCACCGACGAGATCACCTTCATCGTTCTTGTACCAAAGGGTCAAAGCACGGTAGCGGCCATCGCGAGCTGCATAGGCGTGGGCGGCTGCCTCGATCGCTCGAAAATCGTTACCCGTGGCAATGGCAACGGCATCTACCCCGTTCATAATGCCTTTATTGTGCGTGGTGGCTCGGTATGGATCGACTCTGGCTAAATCATTGGCGAGTATGATCCCGTCTCGAACTTGATCCCCGGAAAACCCTTTGACCACAAGATTTTGGATAGGAAACCGCGCGCGGACGCGAACCAGTGCCCGATCGGTGAGGTTGGAGAGTATGCGGAGAAATACTTTCCCGCCTGAAATCGTTTCGATAAGCGATGCGACTCCCTCGCACATTCCGTTAACCACGTTTGCACCCATGGCATCGCGTGTATCTACCAATAAGTGTACGACGAGCATTTCTCGACCATCTTCTGGAGCTCGATGAAGAAATACTTCGATGTCTTTAGCTCCCCCGCCTCGTCCTAGCATTTTTGGGTGCAAGCTGTTCGCCAAGTTGAGGATTTCTTCCGAACGGTCAAGAAGTTCTTGCTTTCGTCGTTCAGGGTTATCGAGGTTCACGATTTGAACCTGGCCGATAAGGATCGGGTCGGTAGTGCTCGCTTCAAACCCACCGGATAGTCGAGCGGTGCGAGCGGCACTAGAAAGCCCGGCGACGATTGACGGTTCCTCCACTGACAACGGCACGACGTAGTCCTTGCCGTTTACCAAGAAATTGAGGCCAAGACCCACGGGTAGTCCGAGTACGCCGATTACGTTCTCGATCATCTTGTCGGCGACGTGCAGCTTCAATGTGTGGTCGCTGGTTTCGAGTGCTCGAAGATCGCTATCGGTGATAAGTCCGCGTTCGTGCAGGGCGCGAACGCGTTCGCTAACATCGAGCTTGAAGAAGTTGGGGATTCTGGAGCTGCTATTCTGTCCGGACTTGGACGCCATTGTCTGTAATCTCCAGCGGTACTACCTTTAGATCCTGTTCTTCGACATCGCGTTTAAACATCGCCAACGCATCATCATCGGTGCTAAAGGCAACGCCCATATCACCGCCTCCGGCCCCGCAGGGTTTATAGAGTACGCCGTGCCGTTGGGCAAGACCCATTGCAGCTTTGTGACCCGCGCCGAAAATACCGATTTGCGCATCTTGGTCCAGATGCGCTAACGCATCGATGTAATCCCTCATGCAGCACATGAACATTTTCGCGTTTAAGGACGCGTCTGCAACACGGTCCGCTGCGGTGAGTAGCTCGGCTAGACTCGCTGGGGTCGTGTCGCCGCGCCACTCGTTAAACCGAGCGACCATGCGAGACGTTTGAGTGCTTTCTCCTGCGAAAACGAAGCTATAGGCCAAGTTTGAGTCGAGTCCGTGTGTTTCGGATTGGTCATTCTGATAGAGAATAACGCCGCCGTGGTATGCGGCAGCAACGTCCAGACCGCTACCGACGCCGTGTTGAAATGCTCGATGGGCCTTTTGCAGTCGCTGTAGATCCATTTTATGTCCATTGAGCGCTGCAAGGGCTTTGCCTAGCGCCACCGTTACGGCAGCGCTCGATCCGATCCCGAGTTTTTGTTTGCGAAGGTAGAAGGGCGACGAGTTGATTGTCACAGTACCGTGACGGGGTAGTGCGGCAGGTGTCGACAGATGTGCGATGAAACGGGCGGGGTCCCCGTCGGGCAAGTCGCCGAAAAGCTCGTCAGCCGTGTGGGAGGACTCGAAATCGTAGCCCATGCTCGTGAAGGACCAATCGCCTTCGTCCCGTCTTTGCACCAAACATACGGTTCGTCGATCTACCGCGGCGACCAAGGCCTTCGCGCCGGCCAGTACGGCGTATTCGCCGGACAAAACGAGCTTGCCTGGGGCACTGGATTCAGCTCGATTGATCGACATATGCTCCGGGCCCGAGTCCACAAACCAGAGTCCTCAATACGCCGGGTACAGTGGCTAGCCGGTCGGCGACGAGGTCGGCGGCGTCTTCTTGGCATATGGCTTTGACTTGTGGCCCGGCGTCGATCGTGAAGAATACGGCCACCCCTCCTTCCTGCAACTCGCGCACCGCGGCGATGGTCTCAACCGTCGCCCCGTTCCAGTAGAACAAGGGCGGTTGCGTCGACAACATCAACGCATGCATTTTTAGGCAACTGGATTCCGCAATGCTTGCGAGCAGGGAAAAGTCCTGTCGGGAAACCGCCCGTAGCCCCGCCACGTGATCCGACCTGGTCGACTCAGTCCAACCCAAGAAATACGGCGAAGTCTGTTCGGAACGTTCCATACCGGCGGTGGATCCGACGGCCTTTGCCGTTTCAGACGTGATGGCAATGACGACCTTCAAAGGCCAGGCCTCCCTCGGTAGCACACCACGCGCACACCAATGACCGTTTTCTTCTTCCAGGCTGGCGAAACCGCCGAAGATAGACCGAGCAGCAGATCCCGAGCCTCTCCGGGCCCATATCGAGCGCTCGGACGCGTTCATATCGAGTCCAAACGCGGTGTCTATAGCGGTCAGAAGGCCCGCAAAGCCTGAAGCGGACGACGCTAAACCTGCGCTCGTGGGGAAGTTACTGGACGACTCAATCGAGACCGGAGGCAGTGAATAGGCGGCGCGCAATCGGACGAGGAAATCTTCAATTTTCGTATCCGACACCACGCTGCCATTGATCTCGATTTGGTCTTGTTCGGACTCCTGTACAGATGTTCGCGTGACTAAGGTGTCGAGCGTGATCGATAGTGACGGTGTTGCCGGGATGTTGTTTTCGCTAGATCGCTTTCCCCAATATTTGACCAGGGCAATATTCGGATGCGCCAACGCGGTGGCTTGGTTCACAAAAAGTCAGGAGCTGGAGTGAAAGTAAAGCCCTCTCGTTCGAGCAGTTCTGCCACCCCGATCGTGATGAGATCACCATATTCTGGCCCGGCAATTTGAATACCGATCGGTAGGCCTTGGTCGTTGAGTCCGGTTGGAATTACGGTCGATGGAAGGTAAGAAGCGCACGTGAGACCGGACCAAAACACCTGGGTGCCATAATCTTGCGGTGAGTTATCGACCTGAATTTTTCGCTCCCGCATGGGTCGGTGGTCGTGAGGAAACGCCGCGGTCGCCATCACCGGCGTAAGAAGCACATCGTAATCGTTAAAAAACTCGTGCCATGCCCACCGCAGGTGCGTTCGTTGTTCGTTGAATGCGTTCCACTCTCGAAAGCGTGCCACCTGAGATCGCCGCACGCTCGCTTCGATACTCTTGTCGTCAGGATCCAGGGTGGCAACACCGTCTAACGCGTGTTCATACTGTTCGTCGGAAAGACGCGCCGACATGGTTGCCTGCAGCAGGTTACGATAGACGAAGTCAGAATGCTTTGCGGTAAAACCTGGACGTGCGTCAAAGTCGATCGAGGCGCCTAGGTTGGCGAGTGTGCGCGCGACAAGGTCAACGCGTTCGGATACTTCCTTCGCGACCGGCGCTATTTCGTCGTCGCGCCAAACGGCGACCTTCATGGATCTCGGTTGTTTTTTGAATTGCGGCAGATCGAGTGATTGGCCTCTCGCCGCGATCTCGTCAGGCCCCCCCATCGTCAGGACGGCCGTTTTTAGGTCGGCGGCGGAACGCGCGAGCGGCCCGATGACGGAAATATCGGAGGGACTCAATACGCCGGGCATGGCGTGACCTCGGGGTGGCAGCAGCCCCCATGTCGGTTTATGGCCAAAGACGCCGCAGAAATGGGCGGGATTCCGTATGGACCCGCCAATATCTGAACCGGCCTCGAGTCCGGTCAGGCCGGCGGCCAGCGCGGCGGCGGATCCACCTGAAGAGCCACCAGGAGATCGTCTTTTATCCCATGGATTGTTGGTCGTGCCATAGATATCGTTGTAGCTCTGGAAATCGGCGAGTCGGATAGGTACGTTCGTTTTTCCAAAAATAATGGCGCCTGCAGCTCTCAGTCGTTGTATTGGGAGAGCGTCGGTTTCCACAACGTTGTCCTTCATTTCGGGGATGCCCCAGGTCGACGGAGTACCGGCTACGCCATAAGATTCTTTGACCGTCATTGGTACCCCATGGAGGGCACCAAGATGGTCGTTACCCTTGGCGACTTCTTGGTCTGCTTTTTGTGCTAGTGCAACGGCTTCTTCGCGACGTTGGACTACGATGGCATTTAAGTCATCGTTGTAGCGGTCGATGCGTTCAAAATAAAGGCGAAGCAACTCCTCACTGGAGATTTCTCGTGACTTGATCTTGGCTGCCAGTTGAGTAGCAGAAAGGAAAGCTAGTTCGGACATCGGGACCCTTCTGTTCGAACGTGAGACTGTGACCGGCGGTAAACATTTAATCAAGGATCATGGCGCGCTGACGAGCGTCATACTTGGCGTATCTCAACGATGCTGTGAAATAATCGAGGGATGGTGGAGGAGCGCGTAAATTCCAATGTGGTCGTGGTGTCGACTGACGACATTTCCGAATATCTGCGGTTCGCTCAGTCTCTCGTGAGACAAGTCGGCAAGGAATTGCTTTCACGATTCCGAACGGATCTTAAGGTTGTCAATAAATCTGCCGGTCATGACTTTGATCCGGTGACAGACGTTGATAAAGAAGTAGAGCGTGTAATGCGCGACGCAATCACTCGAAAGTATCCAGAGCACGGTATTGCTGGAGAAGAGTTTGGTGATCAGCCAGGAAATGGTTTGACTTGGGTCATTGACCCCATTGATGGCACGCGCGCGTTCATGACGGGGATGTTGCATTGGGGAACTTTGCTCGGTTTGTTTGATGGGATGAGATCGATTGTCGGAACCATGTATCAGCCGTTCGCGGATGAATTGTTCTGGGGTATTTCGACGAAGGCCGGATATCGTCACAAAAAAAAACAAACGACTATCCGAACGCGCCGATGTAGGACCTTGGCCGACGCTGTCATGGGGACGACGGGGCCCGAATTCTACCGTCGAGCAGAAGAACTGGAGGGCCTTACGCGATTAAAAAACGAAGTGCTCTTTACCCGGTTTGGGGGCGATTGCTATGTGTTTGCGATGGTTGCTATGGGACAACTGGATATCGGTATCGAAGCGTCGCTCAAACCCTGCGACATCCAGCCAATGATTCCAATTATCGAAGGCGCCGGAGGCGTTGTTACCACTTGGGAGGGACGCGATGCGAATCAGGGAGGCTGCATTATTGCGGCCGGGGATCCAGCTATCCACGCCGAGGCGATGAAGTTGCTGCAGGGGGCGCTGGTGTGAATATCGCGAAAATACGCCTGACACGGGATCGGTTGTCAATGACTGAGGTGTCAGAAAAGCTTCCCGGCACGCTGCAGCATGTTGGATAGATTATCGGTTGCTTGGTGGTTGCCGTCCTTGTGCGGGTACAGCCAGTGATCACGGCCAACCCGTTTGTTTAGCTAACCGCAATCTTGTAGATGGACGTATGCTTGATTTCGACCGCTACCTCGCCGTCAACAAGATAGGACAAATAAAGATCCACGAACTCGTGGCCTTTCTTTTTCCACTTTTCGACGGGTACCGTTCGAATTTCGACCGTGTCCCCTACGTGTAGAGTCTTCCGAAACGATACCTCCGATCCCACATGTAGCCACGCGGGAAGTACGTAACGCCGGCTGAATGATCGGTTGGCCATGCTGAGTACCGCGTGGGGGTGCAAAATACCGTCGGCATAAAGGGGCAATGTATCGTCGACCTGCATCGCGTACGCGTCGTTCTCCGCCTGTTCTGGTGTCCAGGTCCACGCTGGGAAAGCTTCGCCGATGTGAATGTCGTCCCATTCGATTTCGTTGCGGTCGCCAGATTCCTGGCTTGGAGTCGCGGTCGCAATTGGATCGACGTCATCGTCGCTTGGCGATGAAACCATCTCGGCGACAAGAACATCGCCGCGAGCAGTACAGCGTACGCTGTGATGATCACCGTCCTGCTCGTGTTCCATGGTGAGACGATCATCGTGGTAAGCGGGTTTGGCCAGCCGGATCGAGGACCGGTAATTGTTTAGCCAAGATTCACCGAGTTGTTTCACGAGCGGGTAGGTCATGTGGCCAAATATCGCGACGCCCGGAACCAAAGCACCGTCGAAACCGTAGTGTTGCGCTTCAACGTCGCTGTGCATTCGATTTTCGCTTTCTTCCGAAAAATTTCGGGCGATCGAGGTATAAGTGCTCATGTGTCCGGTTCGTGGCGTGGTTCACCAGCATAGGCCGAGCGCGACTCAACTCGCAATCGACGGTAATTGATTCGGGTGGGAAGACTCTTCGAGAGCTCAGGGTTTTAGAACCGCTTTGCCGATCACTCGCCGATTCATAAGATCGTCGAGCGCAGTCTGGGCTTCTTCAAAGGAGTAAGTACGAGGCTCTGGCGGCGCAATCAACCCGCGTTCAGCCATGTTTAGCAAGGTACGAAGATTAGTCTCTTGTTCATCGCTGTGCGATCCGCTCCAGGCACCCCAATCGATTCCAAGCACATTTCGGTTTCGAAGCAGAACCTGGTTGATGGGAAGTTGTGGGATCGAACCTGCGGCAAACCGATGACAAGGTACCGTCCCAGATAATCAAGGGAACGTAGGGCGGCGTCAGCTAGATCCCAGCCGACGGGGTCCACCACGACATTGACACCGTTCCCTTCCGTCAGTTCGCGAGCGCGGACCTTCACGTCCTCAACGTCGTAGTTAATTCGGCCAAAGACTTCGCCACAGGTTTGAAGTCTATCGTCACTAGATGCAGCGGCAATGACCCTCGCGCCGCGTGAATGCGCTAGATCGATCGCCGCTTTGCCGATGCCTCCCGATGCGCCGAGAACCAGGACGGTTTCGCCGTCTGAAAGATCGGCTCGGGTATACGCGTACAACATGGTCGAGTAACTCTGCCACAGCGTTGCCGCTTGACCCGCGGTCAACGTGTTCGGAATCGGGTAGATGGAAGATCGCGGGCGCGCCACGACGGATACAAACCCTCCTCGTGTGAGGACTCGATCGCCCGATTTTAAATCGTCAACGTCTTCTCCAATCGCAGCAACGGTTCCAGCGAGCTCCGATCCGGGTGTGAACGGGAGCTCGGGCTTAATCTGATACCCACCGGTACACATCAACGCGTCGACATAGTTGAGACCGCAGGCGGTTACCTGCACCAGCACCTCGGCCGGCCCCGGCGTCGGATCGGTGCTGGTCTGGATCTCTACCGGTTCGCCAAGGGCAGTACACACCACGGATTTCACTGCTACACCGTCCCCGCTGCACGGAATTCCTCTATGTCGGCAGCGCTGTATCCGGCTTCCTTGAGGATCTCTTCGCTGTGTTGGCCCAGGTCCGGTGCGATCGCGGAAGGCTGAAGCGGGGTCGCACTCATGCGTATGGGTGTACCCACGACTCGTTGACTCTGTCCGGCATCGTCTTTGACTTCGACGAAGTAGTCGTTTTCCCAGACGCCCTCGTCGGCGACCACCTCGGCGTAATTACGCACGGGCGCAAAACGCGCACCAGCTTCCTGTAATAGCTCACACCATTCATCGGTCGTTCTTTCCAGGAAAATGGGTTCGAGTTCACCGACCAAGGACTTCAGTTCTTCTGGGGAAAGTAACAGCGCATCGAAACGCGGATCCATCGCCATTTCGGGACGGCCAACGAGCGCAAAGAAAACGTCCTTCGCTTCGGCGGATAAACCGATAAGGCTTATCCACCCGTCTGCGGTCTGAAAAATTCGGTAAGCCGCCGGGATCAGCGGATGACCAAAATTTGCTCGGCCTGGGATCTTTCCTGTTAGGAGATAGTGCGTATATTCGGTCGCCTGCGCCCAAATCTGACCGCCCACGAGCGATACCTCTATTCGTTGGCCATGCCCGGACTCGTGCCTCACGTGTAAGGCAGCGAGGATGCCCGACACCATGTTCAAGGAACCGATATGGTCGGCGATGAATGCGCCGACCGGAGTGGGCGGATCGCCTTCGCACCCTGTCGTACTGATCAAACCGCCCGCCGACTGTCCCGCAAGATCGGCACCTTCCCGAGTTGCATCCGGACCAACCGGTCCAAACGTACTCCCAGCTGCCCAGATGATGCGGGGGTTTATTGCGGCGAGATCCGCGTAACCTAAACCCCATTCGTCGAGTGTGCCGGGCTTGAAATTACTTATCACGATATCGGCCGTTTCCGTGAGTTTCTTAAAAATGTTCGCGCCCTGCTCGTGTCTCAGATCAAGAGTCAGCCCCCTCTTACCGCGATTGCAGCCAATGAAAACTGCGCTACGTAGATCGCCGTCACCGAGAAAGATATATCGGCCCTGATCACCGATCCCTGGTAATTCAACCTTGATTACTTCAGCGCCCATATCGGCCAACAACGCAGCCGCTTGCGGCCCCTGTATCAGCAAGCCGACTTCGATGACCTTAATGCCTTGTAATGGTCCTTCCATGTTTCCTCCCACGTTACGTTAAAGCGTCGCCAATGCGATTTCCTCGAGCGTTTGTGAACTTCATGTCTTTACGGGAAGACCAGGTCCGAGGGGTGCGGTACGCGTTCCACCAGCGGTAAAACTTGAGGTTCGTAAATCTCTTTGAAAGCTGTCCCTTGCCGATGCGTCTCGAGATGTGCCGGGGTTTCCCACTGTTCGACCAGCATAAACAAGGATCGCTCGGTCTGCGACTGATACACCTCAAATCGACTGCAACCGGATTCTTGTCGAGATAACTCACCTTGACGGCGTAGTAGTCTACGAACTGTATCGATATCCGCCTCCTTGGTAACTTCTAGTATTACGTTGTTGTAGATCATCTCTGGTCCGACTCCATCGTGGTTAGTTTTTAGGTCGAGCTGAGTTATTTTTCGCTATTGGAATGACTGAAAAAGAAGAATTGGTTAGTTTCCTGGTCGATTGGCCTGCGAAACTGAGTTATTCGGCTTAACCATCACACTCGTTGGTGGCATTTTGTGATTGAGGATGGCAGTTTGCAAAGCTCGCTCGGGGCGGGAGGACTCTTGGATGGATTTTGATTTCATGACCGGGAATTTGTCTTGGTCCGAAAGTGCGGAGCTGGCACAACGGCTGCAGATGAACGGTTTTTCCGGGATGCTCTTTACTGAGACAAGCCAAGTGCCTTGGATGATGATCTCGGCTGCCGCCATGGCGACTACTGAACTCCAGTTTTCGACCGGTATCGCGGTGGCGTTTCCAAGGAGCCCAATGGTCTCGGCTCAGGTCGCTTGGGAACTCGCGCGGAATACCCACGGGCGTTTTCGCCTTGGTCTCGGAAGCCAAGTGAGGGGCCACATCGTGCGTCGTTACGGCGTGCCCTTCGATAAACCGGCACTGCGGATGAAAGATTATGTTGAAGCGTTCAAGGCGTGTATCCGTGCGTTTCGAGGAGACGAGCGGCTTCAACACGATGGTGAGTACTACCGCCTGAATTACTTGCCAGGAACGTGGTCGCCACCCGCGCACGAGTACTCCGACGTCAAGGTCGATATCGCCGCGGTGGGTCCATACATGTGCCGCGTCGCCGGAGAAGTTGCTGACGGCATTCACGTGCATCCAATGCACTCGACCAACTACATAAAAGAAAGGTTATTGCCCGAGCTAGCAACTGGCGCAGATCGGAGTGGGCGGGCGGTATCCGATATCGAGCTCATTGTCCCGGTGTTCGTGGTTCCAGGGGATTCGCCAGAAGAACGTGCCAGGCTGCTTGCACGAGCGCGTTCGCAAATTGCTTTCTACGGTTCGACCCCAAATTACGCGTTCCAGTTTGATGACCTCGGCTTCAAGGGCACCACCGGTAAACTTTCTGATCTTTTACGCTCGGGCGATGTTGCTGGGATGGCCGGGATCATCACCGATGAGATGCTAGATCACTTTACCGTAAGCGGTCGATGGGATGACATTGCTGACTTGCTGAGTACTCGGTATCGCGACCACGCATCGAGGCTGGTCACGTATCTGGCGGGGGATTCCATCCGGAGTGAACCATTGAACTTGCCAAAGTGGGGGGAAATCGCCGCTGCGGTTCGTGGTCGGTGATGCGGGGTCTTCGCCCTAATCATTGTTTTCGTTCTGAACTGCGGGGAATTGGTGTGATTTATTGGTACGGAGGTTCCAGATGCGAGTGATCGACGCCCAGATCCATCTTTGGGCTCGAGAAACGTCGGACCGCCCATGGCCAGAATATGGTCGATCGTACGCACACGGGAAAGAACTGCTGGCCGAGGAGGCTATTTCTTGGATGGACGAAGCAGGCGTGGATGCTGCTATTTTGGTGCCTCCGTCTTGGGAGGGGGATCGTAACGACGTCTGTCTCGACGCTGCGATACGGCATCCACACCGGTTTGCGGTGATGGGTCGATTCCCCATCGAAGTCGTTTCCGCGAGGGACCAGCTTGAAACCTGGTGTGAGCAAATGGGCATGTTGGGTGTTCGTTTGACGTTCCACAATTCGTTCCAGAAAGCGTGGCTTCATGACGGCACCGCGGATTGGTTTTGGAGTGCGGCCGAGCGTTTGCAGATACCGTTAATGCTATTCGTCCCCGATTGCTTAGTCGAAATAGGGCGCATCGCGGAACGATTCCCTGAACTTAAACTGATTCTGGATCACTTGGCCATATATGGAAGCTACGATGACCAACTGATTCCGCAGTTGGACCCCACGTTAGCGCTGGCGCGTTTCCCCAACATCGCCGTCAAAGCAAGTTGCATGCCGAACCTGGTTACTGAGGAATACCCGTTCCCGACGTTGATCTCGGCGATTCATCGGGTTGTGGACGTTTACGGTCCGCAGCGGACATTTTGGGGTTCTGACGTATCGAGGTTGCGGTGTAGCTGGCGCGAATGTCGCACGCTATTTACCCAAGAGTGCAACTTCTTAAACTCCGACGATCTCGAGTGGATTATGGGTCGCGGTATCCAAGAATGGTTACGTTGGGAATGACGTTTGGTGATACCTCGTGGCGACGATTTCGACCTCAACTAGGGGTTGCCTATACGTGCTAGACAAAACTGGGTGCAGGCGCCTTCGTCACGGCTTGAAAGCCGTGCGCGCACTTACGTTCAGGGAGCGTACGCTTGTGAGGGTAACCAGGTAACCAACGATTCCCAATGGAAAATAGCGGCAAGCCCGAGTAGTTGTAGAGCGACGAACGGAACAATTCCTCGATAGATGGTGATTGCGTCGATGCCTGGAGGTGCGACGCCTTTGAGATAGAAAATCGCGAAACCGACCGGGGGTGTTAGGAAGCTTGTTTGGAGACACACCGCGAATAGCACGGTAAACCAGACCGGGTCGAAGCCAAGCGAAGTTACAACGGGAGCAACGAGCGGCAGAATGATCAAGGTTAATTCGATCCAGTCGAGAAAGAAGCCGAGTAGGAAGGTAAATAGTAGGATCGTGATGATGATCCCTGTCGGGCCAAAGGGAAGCTCTAGCAATGTTCTTTCGATGAGTTCGTCGCCCCCTAGACCACGCAGTACCAACGAAAAAGCTGTTGCTCCAATAAGGATGGCAAAAATGAAGGCCGTGGTCCGCGTGGTCTCTCTCACGACGTCCGTAAGGATCGATTTGGAGAGTGACCCATTGGCCAATGCGAGGACGAGTGCGCCTGCTGCACCGACTCCGGCGGCTTCTGTCGGTGTCGCGAAACCAAGAAAGATACTTCCTAGGACGGCGAAGATCAGGAACGCTGGAGGAATGACCGCCTTCGTTAGCGTCACTAATGCAGCGGCGTCGAAACTACCCCCTGTTTCGCTCGAGGGTAAATCGGCCGGTTTCAGCAGGCCGTGGCCCAAGAGATAGAACACGTAAAGCCCACTGAGCAGCAACCCTGGAAATACTGCACCTAAGAAAAGATCGCCTACTGACATCGCCATCCGATCCGCCATCATGACCAGCATGATGCTCGGGGGAATGAGAATGCCGAGGGTGCCAACGGCACAAACCGTACCCGCTGCAACGCTTTTGTTGTAGTTCTGTTCGAGCATCACCGGTAGACCGAGCAAGGCCAATAAGACGACGGACGCGCCAATGATTCCCGTGGTTGCGGCGAGAAGTACGCCGATCAGAACGACGCTAACAGCAAGGCCGCCGTTTACGCCTCGAAAGAGCGTGGCAAAACCGCTCATGAGCCGACCGGCGATACCTGAACGGTCCAGCATTAAGCCCATGAAGATGAACATAGGCAGGGCTACCATGACCCAGTTTTCCATGACGTTCCATACGCGTTCGACGGTAATGGACGTGTACGCCCAGTCGATGCCGATCGACATGCCAAAGTCGACTGAGGCGACGATCGCTATCGCGGTAAAAGACACGGCGAGTCCGGCAAGTACCCACGCGACGGGAAATCCGGTGAATACCAATATGATGAAGGCGAAAAACATCGCCAATGCCAGTATTTCGTTAGCGGGCATGGAAGAAGAGAAATGACCAAAGTCGGGTCAGTCGTGCGAAGGCGGCCAGCGCAAGGAACAAAAAACCAAGGACCAGTACTAACTTAATCAGCCATCGGAGTTCGAGTCCGCCTGGTGATTGCGAGACTTCGTTGGTTTGATAACTGTCAATGACGAACGGGATCCCGTAGATCAACATGAGCGCCGTGAAAGGTAGGACGAAAAGCATGATGCCGTAGAGGTCAATCCAAGCTTTGAGTTCGGGCGAGAAACGTTCGTGGAGCACGTCGACCCGAATATGTGCATCGGCTTGAAACGCGTAGCTCAGGCCGAACATGAATCCGGTCGAATACAAATGCCACTGAATTTCCTCGAGTTCGATCCTGCCTTCGCTAAAGACGTAGCGAAGTAAGACGTTGAGCACAATGACGAAGATCAGTCCGACCCAGATCCACGACAGTCCGTTGCCCAGGAGCTGCAGGAAGGGGTCGATCCAGCGCGAGAAAGCGGTCGTGGGAAGTTGGGTCTCCGGAGTCAACTAAAAATCCCGCGGAAGATAAGCGAGTCGTTTCCACCGGGCATAGATTTTGCGGAAATTCTGTTGCGACGCTCGAATTGTTCGGAAATCCTCGTCATTGCTAGCTTCTTCCGCCATCACTTCGTCCGTCACACGATTTAGTTCGCGTAATATCGGAATCGGTAGCCGTATCGCTTCCACGCCCTTGGCGGGAAATCCGGCTAGCACTGGTCCCTGGAGAGCCTCCGCCCGAGCCAAATTGCGTGTTACCCCAGCGGTACAAGCCGTATCGAATAAACGCTGCTGGGCCGAATTGAGCGAGGACCATTGTTCTGCATTGACAACCAAATGGGCGGAGGTATAGGTCTGATGCCATCCGGGGTAGTAGTTCAGTTTGGCAATTCGATCGAACCCCAACGATTCATCAACGTTTGGCAACGAAAATTCGGTTGCGTCGATGGCGCCCCTTTCAAGCGCTTGAAAAATTTCACCACCCGGCAACATTGTTACCGAGGCCCCTAGGCGTTCGATGACCTTACCACCGAGCCCGGCAAACCGAATTTTAAGGCCCTGAAGGTCGCTGAGTGTCTCGATCGGTTTGCGGAACCAGCCGGCGGTTTCGGGTCCAATGAGTCCGCACAAAATAGGATGAACGCCATAGCGGGCGTACAAAGCTTCGGTGAGCTCACGACCGTCGGCTTCGTACCACCACGCAGAAAATTCCCAGGGCTCCATACCGAACGGTACGGCGCCAATGAGGGCAGACGCTGGAATTTTTCCTTGGTCGTAGCCGATCCAGGTATAACCTGCTTGTACCTTACCTTCGCGCACTGCATCGACGATATTGAACGCGGGCACCAGTTCACCCGGCTCATAAATAACCAGTTCGATTGCACCGTTTGTGGCGATCAACAACGTTTCAGCAACAAATACGACGTTGTCGCCAAGCGCTTTTAAATTCGTATTAAACGCCACCGGAACCCGCCACCGCAGTCGGGGCACACCTTGACCGGAGACGCTTTGCTTGATACTGGGTTGGTTCCCAGGAGGCCGGAGCGCGAGTGTCGCGAGCATGCCGACAACGAGTGCAATCACTATCGCGATGGATGCAGCACGGTTGCTCACGTCACGCCCTCCAAGTGCAAAGAAGTCGATTGTCTAAACTTGGACTTGATTTGTCATTGTTTCGGTCAAGTTAGCTTTGACGGCGGGTGTGATTCGAGTTATGAACCCATCGTCCGGCATCTTTTACAGCGAACTCGGGACGCGGATGGAAGGTTTGGGCTGTAGTGGAGTAAAGCAATGACGAGCGTGAAACTTTGGACAAAACCCGTATTTTGGTGTTACGGGTCAGCGGCGACCGCGTTTGGCATCAAGAACAACGCGTTTAGTTATCTGCTGCTCATTTACTGTACGCAGGTCCTTGGTATTCCGGGATTTAAAGCGTCCATTGCATTGGCCATCGCAATGATCTGGGACGCTGTGTCCGACTTGTTGTTGGGGCATTGGTCCGACAAAACCAGTTCACGGTTGGGTCGTCGCCATCCGTTCATGTACGCCGCGCTATTGGTGCTGCCGATCAGTTTTTATCTCCTCTTCGATCCGGCCATCGAACTCAATGAAGGCAACGCGTTCACCTATGTCTTGGTGATGGCGCTACTTATCCGTACCGGAACTACGTTGTTTGAAATGCCGTCGACGGCGTTGCTGCCGGATCTGGAGAAAGACTATGACCGACGCAATCAGTGGCTGTCGCTCCGCTACTTTTTTGGTTGGTATGGCGGCAACGGTATCCATATCGTCAATATGATGTTTTGGGCCGGCGCGTATGGTTTTGCGGTACAACGTGGATACACGATTTACGCGACCGCCGGTGCGCTATTGATCTTCCTCTCAATCGTTGTCTCAAGCCTTGGAACTCAGCGAGAAGCATCTGCGCTGCCACGGCCGGCGGACACGTTCAAGCTTGGGGATATCGCGTCCGAAGTTGGACAAATGTTTGAATCCCTCTCGAACCCAAACTTCAAAGCGTTGTTCTTGTACGGCCTGACGGTGGGCATTGCCGCTGGTTTGGGTATGGCTTTGTATTTGTATAACACCACCTATTTCTTTGCTTTCAGCGGGACGCAAATCGCTGTCACGGGCTTGTGGGTGCTCGTGGCGCCGGTGTGTGCCATCTTTGCAGCTCCGTTTTTTGGCGCTCGCTTTGGCAAGAAAAGGGCCGCAATCTACGCGATTCTATTGAACATCGCACTATATCCCGTTCCATACATCCTGGTGCTTACTGGCGCGTGGCCGGAGCTTGGCAGCTGGCTAAGCCTCTACATCTACTCAATCTTCATTGTCGTTGAGGTTTTTTGTGGAATTATCGGGGGCGTCCTGCTCGATTCGATGATGGCGGATGTGGTTGAAGATAGCGAAGTGGTCACCGAACGCCGGTCGGAAGGTCTGTTTTTCGCGGCCAGAGGATTTGCTGGCAAGGCCATTTCTGCAGGCGGTATCGTTGGGGCCGGCGTCATTGTTTCGGTGGTTGGCCTCGATGCGATTACGAGCGTTGAACAAGTCACGTACGACGTACGAGTCAACATTGCCATCTTGTTCTTACCGCTTTATTGCTTATTAAACGTTGGTGCTCTTTACTTCGTATCGCGATATCGAATTGATCGGGACGACCACGGCAATAATCTCGATAAACTGGCTGAGCGGCATGCTGTGCACCGTTACGGCGCGGACCGGGATATAGCGCCGACTAAGACGGCGTGATGCGTGTGGGTCATGGTTGCTCTTGGTTTAATGGCGGGGCGGACTTTTCGGAGGGTATGTGCTCACCCTAATTAACGTCTTGGCGCAATTGTTCGTTTTCCTCGTGGGTTTGGGGATCCTGGTCATCGCCGTCGTCTATGTTTTAGACCGCGTGCAAAAGAAGCATGCGATTCGGCGCAATTTTCCGGTGATCGGACGTTTCAGGTATTTGTTTGAACACTTAGGGGAGTTTTTTCGACAGTATTTTTTTGCGCTCGACCGCGAGGAAATGCCGTTTAATCGGGCTGAACGCTCTTGGGTGTACAGGGCGGCGAAAGGCGAGAACAATATTGTTGCCTTTGGCTCGACACGGGATTTACGCCCGGTGGGCACGGTTATTTTCGTCAATTGTGCGTTTCCAACCCTAAAGAAAGATGCGGTCGATACCACCGAGGTAACGCTCGGGCCCTCCGCGGACACTCCCTACACGACCCAATCGGTCTTCCACATTTCCGGAATGAGTTACGGCGCGATCTCCAAACCGGCCGTGCTGGCGCTGTCGAATGGGGCTAGTCAAGCTGGAATTTGGATGAATACGGGAGAAGGCGGACTTGCGCCACAGCATTTGGAAGGTGGTGCCGACCTGGTGTTTCAGATTGGCACCGCCAATTATGGGGTCAGAGATGCCGCGGGAAATCTGTCGGACGAACGGCTCGCGGCGGTCGCCGCACACGATCAGGTACGCATGTTCGAAATCAAGCTCTCCCAGGGCGCAAAGCCCGGGAAGGGCGGAATCTTGCCTGCTAAGAAAGTAACCGAAGAAATCGCGAATATCCGGCTCATTGCTCCGGGGAAAGATTCGATTAGCCCGAACCGCCATCGCGAGGTTAATTCGGAGGTAGATCTCCTGGACTTTATCGACCGCGTTAGACGGGTCACAGGTAAGCCCACTGGTTTTAAAGCCGTGGTGGGTAATTACGATTGGATGGAGACGTTGTGCAACGAAATTAAAACCCGAGGTGTCGAAAGTGCGCCTGATTTCATCACCGTCGATAGTGCAGACGGTGGCACGGGCGCCGCCCCCATGAGTTTGATCGATTACATGGGTTTGCCGATCAAGGAAAGTCTTCCTGGCGTCGTCGACCTACTCAATCGGCACGGCTTGAAAGACCGAATCAAAGTTATCGCCAGTGGCAAGTTAATTACCCCAGCAGAAGTCGCATGGGCCATCTGCGTTGGAGCGGACTTCGTGGTTTGTGCCCGCGGATTTATGTTTGCGCTTGGTTGCATCCAGGCCCTTCGGTGTCACAAAAACACCTGTCCCACCGGGGTAACTACGCACGACCCATCATTACAGCGGGGACTTGATCCAACGGATAAAGCCGGTCGAGTGAGCGAGTATGCCCAGGGCATTCGGAAGGAAGTTGGCGTCATCGCGCATTCGTGCGGTGTGACGGAGCCTCGCGAATTGCAGCGTGCGCATTGCCGAGTGGTGCAAGAAGATGGTGGCTCGATTGCCCTTGATCAGTTGTTCCCCGATGAAGTTCGGGTCGATGAGACATCCGCAATCGAATGACATCACCGCTTCGATTAGACGTATAAAAGCGATATGTTCGACGGTGTATGTGGGAGGAGTTCACTGTGATCCCAAAAGGACCTGAGGATTTCGATATTGCCTGGTTTAACGACGTGTTGGAGCTTGGAGGTGCCGAAGTTATTGGAGCCAAAGTCGAATACTTGACAACCCCCGGCCAGACCGCCGATGTCGCGAGTGTCGATCTAACTTACCGAGGCGATACGGATTTACCCAACCGGATGATTGCGAAGTTCACGGCCAAGGCCGAGGCCACCCGAGGTGTTGCTGTCGCGTTTGACCTGTATCGCCGTGAAGCGAAGTTTTACGCCGAATTTGGGGATGGTGGTATGCCGGTACCCGCGTGTTACTACAGTTCGGCGAGTACCGATGGGCAGGAAGTCGTGTTGTTGTTAGAGGACCTCTCTGCTGGCGTATCGCCGAGCTGGGCGTCGACGCTTGATCAAGTTGAAACTGCGCTTCGTGCCGCTGGACCATTTCACGCGCGTTGGTGGAACAATCCGGAACTTTTGGATAAAGCGTTTCTTGTGGGGCGAAGCGACCCGATTTTTTTCAACACCACCGCGAGTAATGCGAAAGCGTCTTTGCCACTCGCGTTGGACAACGCCATGACGCCTCTGTGCGAAGATATACTGCGGCACTGGCTCGATCGCGTGCCTCAATTCCTGGATTGGGTCGATTCTCGGCCGTACGCGTTGGTGCATGGCGATTTTCATCCCAAACAAATGTTTTTCCCGACCGAGCAGGGTGACGGTCGCTTCGCGGTGATTGACTGGCAATTTCCTATGGTGGCACCGGGCCCATGGGACGTCGCTCGGATTCTGTTGGCTGGGCTTTCAACCGACGTACGTCAGGAGAACGAGGTGCGGCTTATGGAGAACTACCTCGACGATCTACGTGACGGCGGCGTCGGAGAATATGGAATCGATGAGTTAAGGCAAGACGCGTTAACAGGCCACCTGATCTCCCTTGCCATTCATACCATTGCGTGCGCGACAGAAATTGATTGCTTCAAGACGGAAATCACCGATCTCGGCCTCGATTGGAGGGAAATTTTGTTCGGTCGCCTCGACGCAATTTTTGCTGAGGCAAATCCGATGGACCATCTCCCTTATATGCGATGACGTCTACTCGACGTTTATTGTTTGACCTATTTCGCGACGTGTGGGAATCGGTAAGTTGCCATTTGATTGATTAACTGATCGGGTTGGGAAGCGACGAGGACACTCTTACGGTGTTCTTCACGAATCATCCCTTCTTGTGCGGCGTGATCTAAGAATGCGAACAGTTCGTTAAAATAACCAGCGGTGTTGAGTAAACCTGTTGGTCGCTCCTGAATGTGCAGCTGATTCCATGTAATTGCCTCGAATATTTCCTCGAGGGTTCCAAAGCCCCCGGGTAGCGCAATGTAACCGTCGCTCAAATCGGCGAATCGACGTTTACGATCATGCATCGTATCGACAATTTCTAGGCTCGTTAGACTCTCATGCCCGACAATGTCGCCTAAGTCGCGGGTGATAATGCCAATAACTTCGCCACCCGCTGCAAGAACTGCATCGGCTACGGCTCCCATGAGCCCAACACGGGCACCCCCGTAGACGAGTCCGATGTCTCTCTTCGCGAGTTCAGTACCAAGGGAATTTGCGGCTCGCCGGTAGGCGGGGTTTTTGCCTTCGCTGGAACCACAGTTGACGCAGATTCGCTTCACGCTAAACGACTTCGTTAAGACGTAACTGCTCAATTTCGCGATCGCTGTAGCCGATAGCACCGAGCACCTCATCGGTGTGCTCCCCAAGCTCTGGCGTTGCTGAACGGATACGAAACGGTGCTTCGGAGAGTTTTACGGGCTGGGCAACCAGGCATATATCGCCGAGCTCAGGATGGCGAACCGGGGACGCCATCTGCAAGTGTTTCACCTGAGGATCGTTGAAGACCTCGTTGATCGAGTAAATATACCCCGCCGGTACGCCGGCATCGTTAAAGGCCTTGATCCACGCTTCGCTGGATCGGCCAACTGTAATCGCCTCGATTTCTGCGTTCATAGCGTCGCGATTTTTTGACCGGGCTCCAGGCGAACGAAAACGTTCGTCAGTTAACCAGTCGGGGCGTTGCATGACCTCACAGAACCGCTCGTAAATGGCGGCCCCCGTCGCCGCGATGTTGATGTGACCATCGGCGGTAACGAAGACGCCCGTTGGGATTGCTGTGGGGTGATTGTTGCCTGCCTGTGGTGCGACTTCACCGTCCAACAGCCAGCGCTCCGCTTGAAAATCGAGCATCGCGATCTGTGCCTCAAGCAGCGAAGACTGCACCCATTGCCCAGTACCGGTATGTTGCCGACCGATGAGAGCGGTGAGAATTCCGAGGGCGGTATATAGCCCGGCGGACAGATCTGCGACGGGAATGCCTGCGCGGACGGGGCCTTGCCCCGGTAGGCCCGTAATCGACATCAGACCACCCATGCCCTGCGCGACTTGATCGAAACCCGGCAGATGTCCGTACGGACCATCCTGACCGAAACCCGAGATGCTTGCGTAAACGACACGCGGATTGACTGCCTTCACTTTCTCGTAATCGATGCCCAACCGGTATTTGACGTCCGGTCGATAATTTTCGACGACCACGTCGGCGTCGTGGACCAATTTGAAAAAAATTTCCCGGCCTTGATCGGATTTGAGGTTCAGGGAGAGGCTGCGTTTGTTACGGTGAAGGTTTTGGAAATCGGGGCCATGACGGGCGCCTCCCAGTGTTCCACCCACATCGCCGGGTTGTTCGATTTTGATTACGTCAGCGCCCCAGTCAGCCAACTGCCTGACAGCGGTTGGCCCGGCCCGAACCCTGGTTAAATCCAAGACCATTATATGTGCCAATGGAAGTGTCATACCCATTTCCCCCTTTGGAGGATTATGCGAGAGTAGTTGATCGTTTCGTAGGCTTCGGGGGAAGGACCTTGAAACAGTCCGGCCAGTACCGGATTCCGGCTGCACGGACCGCTGTGTGGGATGCACTCAATGATGCCGACGTCTTGGCGGCATGTATTGAAGGTTGTGAGTCCGTAACCAAGCTGTCGGATCATCGGTTTGACGCGAACATCACCGCGAAACTGGGGCCGGTAAAAACAAAGTTCCAGGCCACCATTGAGGTGTCGGATCGAAATCCACCAGAAAGCTACTCTCTTGAAGTCAGCGTGAAGGGAGGTATACAGGGTTTCGGTAAGGGACGTGCGGAAGTCGAGCTGGCCGAAGATCAAGATGCGACGCTCTTATCGTATCGAGTTGAAGGCAATGTAGGCGGGAAACTCGCGCAAATAGGGTCACGGCTTGTTACCACCGCCGGTCGCAAGATGGCGGACGGTTTTTTTTCGAAGTTCAGCGAACGCTGGGCGGACACAGATTAGGCAGGAGAACGACGTGGAAATCTCTTTAACAGTCAATGGAACAGAGACCACGGCCGATGTGCCAGACAATAGCTTGCTCGTTGAGATCATACGCGAGCGTTTGAACCTTACGGGAACACATGTCGGTTGCGATACCAGCCAATGCGGTGCCTGCATCATCCACATGAACGGACGTTCGGTGAAATCGTGTACGGTGCTGGCAGGCCAGGCAGACGGTGCGGATATCACGACCATTGAAGGCATCGGGACCGTCGACGCGCTGCATCCAATGCAGGAAGCATTCCGCGAACACCATGCGTTGCAGTGCGGATTTTGTACGCCGGGCATGATCATGAGTGCGATCGACCTCGTCGAAAAAGGTAAACGCTTGGATGAACGGTCCGTCCGCGAAGGCCTCGAAGGTAATCTGTGTCGATGCACGGGATACCACAACATCGTCAAAGCCGTACTTGACGCTCAAGAGAAGATGTAAGGAGCACGACAGATGACTAGCGAAACAGGTATTGGTGCGTCGGTAAAGCGCAAAGAAGATGCACGATTCATCACGGGGGCGGGCCATTACACCGACGACATCAACCAGCCGGGACAGCTGTACGCGGTATTTGTCCGGTCGATGTATCCCCGTGCCGAAATCCGTTCGATCGATGTGAGTTCTGCGGTAGCAACGGAGGACGTCGTGGCGGCTTACACGGGCGCTGATTTAGCCGCTGACGAGATTGGGGATTTGCCATGCGGATGGATGGTCAAGTCCAAGGACGGTTCCGACATGATCCAACCACCGCATCCGCCGATTGCGGTTTCCGTCGTTAACTACGTTGGAGAGCCCTACGCGATGGTTGTTGCGGAAACGCTGCAAGCGGCGCGAGACGGGGCCGAAGCCGTTAACACCGATTTCAACGAACTCGCGCCCGTGGTTGATCTTGCGTCGGCACATGGCGCTGACCAGATTCACGAGGCCGCGCCCGGTAACCAATGCTACGACTGGGAACTCGGCGATCGCGAGGCGACCGACGCTGCCTTTGCTTCTGCCGACCATGTGACATCACTCGATATCGTCAACAACCGCCTAATTCCGAATGCCATGGAACCACGTGCCGCAGTGGGCATGTACGAGCCGGCTTCAGGGAATTACACGCTATACACAACGTCGCAAAACCCCCATCTGGCGCGGCTAGTTCTCGCCGCATTCGTTAACGTTGCGACCGAGTCGAAATTGCGTGTCGTCTCGCCTGATGTGGGCGGTGGTTTCGGATCCAAGATCTTCGTCTACCCAGAAGAGACGGCAGTGATATGGGCAGCCGGAAAATTGGGTCGTGCGATCAAGTGGCGAGCCGATCGTTCCGAGTCGTTCCTCGCGGATGCGCACGGCAGAGACCATCTCACGAGGGCTGAACTCGCATTGAAGGCGGACGGTACGTTTGTGGGGTTGCGTGTCAAGACGGTTGCCAATATGGGCGCCTATCTGTCGCTCTTTGCCTCGAGCGTCCCCACCTACCTCTACGGTACGCTTCTGGCTGGGCAATATCGAACGCCGGCAATTTACGTCGAAGTCCAGTCAGTATTTACCAACACCGCGCCGGTGGACGCGTATCGAGGGGCGGGCAGGCCCGAGGCGACCTACGTCGTCGAGCGCCTGGTCGAAACGGCGGCTCGCGAACTTGGAAAAGATCCAGCGGACGTTCGGCGGCTTAACTTTATCCGGCCGGAAGATTTTCCCTATGAAACTCCGGTCGCACTGACATACGACACCGGGGACTACGACGCGAGCCTGACGAAAGCGTTAGAACTCGTTGGATATGACGGTTTTTCCGATCGGAAAGCGTCGTCGGAAGCGAACGGCAAAAAACGGGGTATCGGATTTCTTGTTACATCGAAGCATGCGGATTGGCGCCATCACAGGTAGCCCTTTCACTGGGTGCAGGGATCGGTCTATTTGAATCCGCTGAAGTACGCGTTGACGTCACGGGGTCGGTGAGTGTCATGACGGGCTCTCACAGCCACGGCCAGGGACATGAAACAACGTTCGCGCAGATAGTTTCGGACAAGCTTGGAATTCCGTTCGAAAATGTGGACGTCGTCCATGGTGACACCGGACGCTCTGATTATGGGCTGGGCACCTACGGTTCTCGTTCCCTTGTGGTGGGCGGATCTGCGATCGTGAAAGCGACAGACAAAGTCATTGCCAAGAGCCGGAAAATCGCCGCGCACATGCTTGAAAGTACTGAGGAAAACGTTGATTTTGAGGAAGGCACGTTTTCGGTCACGGATTCAAATCGGTCGATCACGTTTCCAGAAGTCGCTTTCGCCGCATACGTGCCTGGTAATTACCCGTTGGATGAACTCGAACCCGGATTGTCCGAAAAAGCGTTCTATGATCCGGAGAATTTTACCTATCCTGCGGGCGCTCATATCTGCGAACTCGAAGTGGACCCCGAGACTGGGACGGTGGAAATCGTCAACTTTGTTGCGGTAGATGATTTTGGTGAGATTATTAATCCGATGATCGTCGCTGGTCAGGTCCATGGGGGACTCGCTCAAGGGATCGGCCAGGCCTTGCTTGAACACGGTATTTACGATGAGTCGGGACAGTTGGTGACGGGCTCGTACATGGACTATACGATGCCCAGAGCTGATGACATGCCCAATTTTGTAGTCGATACCACCGTGACTCCGTGTACGCACAATCCGTTGGGAGCCAAAGGCTGCGGTGAAGCCGGAGCCATAGGTTCGACCGCGGCAGTAATGAATGCGTTGACCGATGCGCTCGGGGTTGTTGATGTGCCAATGCCGGCATCGCCCGAAACCGTGTGGCGCGCGATGCGAGGAGAATAGACATGTATCGTTTTAACTATCACAAACCCGATAATATGGATGCGGCCCAGCAGATGATGGCCGACGCTGAAGACGGGGTGTATCTCTCAGGTGGGATGACGCTGATTCCGACGTTGAAACTACGTCTTGCGTCACCAACGGACGTCATCGACCTCGCTGGGCTGGCTCTTTCAGGCATCGACCTCGCTGACGATAGTTTGACGATTGGGGCGCTAACTCTGCATGCCGAGGTTGCGGCTGGAAACCAAATTCCGTCTTTGTCGAATCTGGCATCAGCAATTGGTGACGCGCAAGTACGTAATCGCGGCACACTTGGTGGATCAATCGCAAACAGCGATCCAGGAGCCGATTACCCCGCGGCGGTTATTGCACTGGGCGCGACGATCAATACCACTGCCGGGGCGATCGATGCCGATGATTTCTTCCAGAGTCTCTTTGAAACCGCGCTCGAACCCGGTGCAATCGTAACGAGCCTTGCGTTTCCGCTGCCCGGGCGTGCGGCGTACGAAAAGTTTCCAAACCCAGCGTCCCGGTACGCAGTGGTGGGTGTGATGGTTGCTGAAACGAATGGCGACGTTCGGGTGGGGGTGACGGGTGCCGGACCATGTGCCTACCGACAGCATAATTTTGAACAAGCGTTGTCAGACAATTTCTCCGTCTCGGCGCTGGACGGATTGGAGGTCGATTACGCTGAATTCAACAGCGATATTCACGCGTCCGCAGAATATCGGGGACACCTTGTCGGGGTCATGGCTCGACGGGCTGTCGCGCAAATCATCTAAGCACGGGTGCTTCTGTCTGAGTGATCGAAATAATTCGGTATAGCCCACGGTGAGAGAGACCCGCGCGTATCGCTGTCACGCCATCAGCGAGGATATTGGCAGCATTACGCTTGACACGGTATCGGTCGCAGATCCTGGCCCAGGCGAAGTGCAGATCAATGTGAAGGCCTGCTCGGTCAACTTCCCGGATCTACTGATGATTCAAGGGAAATACCAGTTTAAACCGCCTCTGCCTTTTGCTCCGGGAGGTGAAGCGTCGGGCGACGTTTTTGCGGTCGGCCCGGCGGTATCCAATGTAAAAGAGGGCGATCGCGTTGTTTTTGGGTCTCGTCACGGTTGCTTTGCGGAGACATTGAACGTGTCCGCAGATGCGATCAATCCGATACCGGGGTCCATGACGTATGCCAAGGCAGCGTCCTTCGGTACCGCATATCAGACGGCGTACGTCGCGCTGACGCATCGTGGAAATTTGCAGCCGGGCGAATGGCTCATGGTGCATGGTGCGAGCGGTGGCGTCGGGATGGCGGCCGTTGATATGGGGAAACATCTGGGTGCACGGGTTATTGGCACGGGTGGTACCGATGCCAAGCTGGCAGTCGTTAAGAGTCGTGGTGCGGATGAGGTTATCAACTACACTCAAGCGGATGGCTCACTTGGCGGTTTTCGAGATCGGGTGAAGTCGATTACGGGAACGGGTGGCGCCGACGTGATTTACGATCCAGTGGGAGGCGATGTCTTCGACGAGTCTATGCGCTGTGTGAATTGGGGTGGCCGTATTCTAACCATCGGGTTTACCAGCGGCCGGTGGCCCGAAGCCGCCGTCAATTTGATCCTAATAAAACAAATTGCCGTCATTGGCGTCCGCGCGGGAGAGGTGGGTCGGCGAGATCCCGAGTTGGGTCGCAAATTCCACAGTGAACTCTACCAGTTGGCCAATGACGGCGACATCGATCCATACGTGTGCGCTGGATTTCCTCTTGAGCGTGCGGTGGATGCGATGCGTATGCTCGAAAATCGGAAGGTTGTTGGCAAGTGTGTTGTTACGATGAATGGATACCATCTCGAAACGCCTGGCGCCTAATCATCCGCGAGGTAGCGATCCTGTAGCCGTCTCATGCCGTGCAGCCATCGGTCAGGGTCCTCGGCCTTGCGTTGCATATAGTCGGCGACCATTGGATGCGGGAGCACAAAAAAACGTTCTTCCCGAATAGCCTCGAGGCAGTCGCGGGCAACGCTGTCGGCTTCGAGCAATCCATCGACGCTGGCGACCGATAATCCCGTTTCGGAAGCGTCTGGGGTCATCCCTGTGCGGACCGCTTGGGGGCAAAGCACCGTGACTTTTATGCCATCGCGGCCGTGGGTAATGGCTAACCATTCGGCCAGTGCCACCGCAGCATGCTTGGTCACTGTGTAGGTCACCGAACCGATTTGCGTGAGTAAACCTGCTGCCGAGGCCGTCGAAAATAAATAGCCGCCTCCTCGTTCTCGCATAAGCGGCACCAGGTGTCTGGCAGCCCAAATGTGGGCCATGGTGTTGACGCGCCAAATTCTGTCCCAAACTTCGTCCGGCTCATCGATCCCTCGGCCGTCGGCAATTCCCGCATTGGAACAAAAGAGATCTATCGGACCGACGGCGTCTTCAGTTTGGTGAATTAAACTAACAATGTCGCTCTCACGGCCAACATCGACTTGATGGCTCGTATGTCCAATTTCCTCGGCGACGACGTCGGCCCCCCGCGGGTTAAGGTCGGCGACAACGACGTGCCGTGCCCCCTCGGCCGCGAACAATCGACATAGCTCGCGCCCGATTCCACTCGCTCCACCAGTAACGACGACGACTTTATCCTGAATTTCCAACCGCTATCCCCCGATGCAGACGATTCACGTTAGACGGTTTGTTCGGCTTATTCCACCCGATTCAAGACGACGACGTTGTCTGGATAGGGCCATCCGTTATGCCATAATCGATCGGCTTTGCGGGCGTCGTATAACGGCTATTACCTCAGCTTCCCAAGCTGGAGACGTGGGTTCGACTCCCATCGCCCGCTCCATGAACGCTGGAGCGGTTTTCCTTCTGTATGTATTACGGTCGTGGCCGAGCGTTTGGTTGGGGACTTGAGACGGATACGTCTTTATCCAGCCGAAAGCTTATTTGGGGTAAAACGCGTTGGGTGACTTGGTTTGGGATACGGTGAAAAAAATTCGCCGAGGGGAAAAGAGATCCTAAAAATTGGGAATGACGCCTGGTGGATGGTCGGGGGGATGTTTTTGATTCTCACGCTTTCTTCTGGATTCGGTTTCTACAACATGTCTGTGTACATGAACGCGCTTGCTGCCAAACCGGAATTTGCCGTCGCCGATGTTTCTGCAGCGACCGCGCTCATGTTTTTGGTTTCTGGGATCACGGGTCTCGGCGTTGCTCCACTGATCGAACGTTACGATATCCGATGGGTTATGACCGGGGGTGCCGCAGTCGGTGGGTCTGCCTTGGCGTTAATGGGCGCAGCAACGGATACCTGGCAAGTATGGGCACTTTACGCTTTATTTGGTCTGGGTAATGCCGCGGTTTCCTTGATTCCAGGCACCACAATCGTGACCCGATGGTTTCCAGGACCGGAACGATCCATTGCATTGGCGGTTGTTTCAACGGGTTTGTCGACAGGTGGCGTGGTATTGACGCCACTATCGGCGGTCGCGATTCGAAACGTCGGCGTTGAGCTGGCTATGCCATGGTTCGGGTTAATTTTCTTTGTCGGAATCTCGGTGGTCGCCCTTGCCTTAGTACGAGCGTGGCCCGAAGGAACGAAAAGGGGTGGCAATACTGGCGCGGCGCGGCCCTGGTTGGACTGGCATGCTGTTCGTTCGCGCTTTTTCGTTGGTTCGGGGATCGCCTACATCCTCATCATGGGCGCACAGGTGGGGGCGATCGCGCATCTCATCAATCATTTGGAGAAGGTCACCGGTTTTGCGACAGCGACAGCGTCCGTCTCCGTGCTCGCGGTGACGAGCATCGTGGGTAGACTTTTCGGCGGATGGATCGTAACAAGGTTTCCGATACGGCTGTTCGTAATACTGAATATTATTGGGCAATGGATGGGATTGACCTTGCTTGCGTTTGCTAACGATGAGTTATCGGCATTAGGCGGCACAGTACTTTTTGGGTTTACGGTGGGGAATTTGCTGATGCTGCAACCGTTGTTGCTTGTGAAGGTGTATGGAGTTTTTCGGTATCCTAGGGTCTATTCGGCTGCTTATGCCATGGTGACCCTCGGTGTTGCCGGAGGACCTTTGGCAATGGGACTGTTGTATCAATCGTTTTCCTACACAATATCGTTTGGTGTTGCTGGAGTCTGCTCAATCGTTGCCCTCTTCATTTTTTATAGTGCGGGCCCGGTAGTGGATGCGGAGCTTGAAAGCGAGGAGCTGAACCCGTGAAGTCGCGAGTCGTACTTATCGTTTGCTTTTGCGTTGCGGTCTTTGGCCTCTGCGCGACTCCCCAGCACGCCGCTCTGCCTAGGGCGTTAAGCGGCGGCGAGCCGATGCCTTCGCTGATGCCTTCGCTCGCACCGATGATTGAAGCAAGCACCCCGGGGGTCGTGAACATCGCCACGTACGCGTCGGTGTCAGTAACTAACCCGCTTCTTCAGGACCCGTTTTTCCGTCGCTTTTTCAATGTGCCGGAACGTCGTTCTCGGCGGTTACAAAGTGCGGGCTCCGGCGTCATCGTCGATGCGGAAGGCGGTTACATTGTCACCAATAGCCACGTCGTTGATCGGGCTGACGAAATCAACGTTACGCTGGCTGATGGCAGGACGCTTCCAGCGAAGCTCATCGGTAGCGACCCCCAGGTCGACCTCGCCGTCTTGGGGGTCAAGAGCGACGGACTTACGGCGCTTCCCTTCGCTGATTCGAGTGCGTTGAGAGTGGGAGATTTTGTGGTTGCGATAGGTAATCCGTTTGGACTTGAGCAAACCGTCACTTCGGGGATCATCAGCGCCCTTGGGCGAAGTGGTCTCGGCATTGAAGGGTACGAAGACTTTATTCAGACGGATGCCTCCATTAATCCGGGCAATTCAGGCGGCGCACTGGTGGATCTCAATGGCGCCGTGGTAGGGATCAATACGGCGATCATCGCGCCGGGCGGGGGTAACGTCGGCATTGGGTTTGCAATACCGAGCAATATCGTCACCGTGATCATGCGCGAACTGATTGATCATGGGGAGGTTCGACGAGGTCGGATCGGTTTAAACGTAGCGACCCTAAATCCTGATCTTGCCGCAGCTTTTGGGACTGGACGCATCGGAGGGGTGGTCGTTATGGACGTCGAACCCGGCAGCGTGGCGGATAGCGCCGGTCTTCGAACGGGCGACGTTATTACCCATCTAGCTAACCGGGCCGTGCGAAAAGTCGGCGATTACAGCAGCCAGGCAGCCGTAACCATGATTGGTGATGTGTTGGAAGTCGATGTCGTTCGAGACAATGAAACCCGTCGTTATAGAGTTGTGATGAAGGATGATGTTGTCGCGCGGGTGGACGGCGATCGTCTGGATGACCGCTTGGACGGTGCCGTGTTTAACGACTTCCGTGATGAATCTGACCCGAAGAGCGGCGGCGTATTGGTCAGCGAAGTGGACGTCAATGGATCGGCATATAGGTATGGACTTGAGGATGGTGATGTCATTGTTGCAGCGAATCGGCGGCGCATTCGCGATGTCGGTGATCTGTGGCGCGCATTCAAAGCAGACTCCGTGTTACGACTTCGTATCTATCGTTCGGGTCAGTACGGGGTACTGTCGATTCGATAGATCGGGATGTCGGGGAGTTCGGGGATGACAATGGATCGGCGTACAGCCCTCGTGACCGGCGCATCTGCGGGTATGGGTGCTGAGTTCGCACGGCAATTGGCGGGCAGGGGGCTCGATCTCTTATTGGTGGCGCGCAGGTCGGAACGACTCAGAGAGTTAGCCGATCGATTAGTGCGAGATACTGGGGTACGGGCCGATGTGTTCGTTGCAGACCTCTCCGCGTCAGAGTCGCCCGCTAGGATTTTCGACTACGTACGTGACCGCGGACTGCATGTCGACTTCCTCGTGAACAATGCGGGGTCAGCGGGTATCGATTTTCTTGAAGATCGCAGGTGGACAAAGCAAGCCGACTACCTCGAGTTGATGATGATATCGGTCGCGCAGATGTGCCATTTGTTTGTTCCGTCCATGTGTGAAAAGGGATACGGTCGAGTGATCAATGTGGCATCCGTTGCGGGTCGTATCGCACGCGCCAGCGATCTCAATTACGGGCCGTCGAAAGCCTACGTTGTGGCCTTTTCCGAATCCCTAGACCTTAGCGTTCGTGCATCGGGGGTTCGGGTTTGTGCGTTGTGTCCCGGCTTTACGCACACCGACTTTCACGAGGTAGCGGGGATGATGGAGAGAAAAGAACGCATGCCAAAGTTTATCTGGTATGACGCAAGCGTCGTCGTTAAGGACGGCCTTAAAGCCGTCGACCGCGGCAAGAGCGTCTATATCTCGGGCCGTCTTTATCGCTGGCTTGACCCACTACTCCAGTCGGTTTGGACTCGGCGCTTGATTAAGCGATTTATGTAATTGGGTTTTGTATCCCTACTCGAACATAATGACGTTACGCGCGACTTCCCCCGTCTCTAACTGTGCAAAGGCTTCGTTGACATCCTCGAGCTTGATGTGGCTCGAAATCATGTCGTCGAGATGCAGTTTGCCGGCGAGGTAGAAGTCAACAAATCGGGGCATATCCACGCGGAACCGATTTGAACCCATGTTCGATCCTTGGAGTTTCTTCTCGCGCAGAAATTCGGGGCCGTGAATTTCCACCATCGTACCGACCGGAATCATTCCAATAACAGTGGCACAGCCGCCCGCCTTAATCATCTTGAACGCCTGCTCTGTGGTTACTTTGAGACCGATGGCCTCAAAGGCATAGTGGACGCCGCCACCGGTCAATTCGCGAACAGCCTCGACGGGGTCGTTATCGGCGGCATTGACCACATCGGTAGCGCCGAATTTTCGTGCGAGTTCGAGTTTACTAGCAAGGGTATCCACCGCGATGATCCGACCCGCGCCGGCAATTTCGGCACCGTTGATGCATGAGAGCCCGACCCCACCGCAGCCGATCACGGCAACTGTCGATCCCGGTTCAACTCTTGCCGTGTGAATTACAGCACCGACGCCCGTGGTGACGCCGCAGCCGATCAATGCAGCTCGATCGAGCGGCATATCTTCCCGGACTTTTGCAAGAGCGTGTTCGTGGACCAGCATGTATTCCGCGAACGATGAAAGGTTTAGAAATTGAGCAATGGGCGTTCCTTCCTGGGCGAGCCGGGGGCTCTCGTCGCCTTTGCGCTGTAACTCGGGCTCCTGACAGAGGGACATATGTCCTGTTAGACAATATTCGCAGTGACCGCAGAACGCTGATAGGCAGGTGATGACGTGATCGCCCTTCTGAACATAATTGACGTCGGACCCCACTGCCTCAACGACTCCGGCCGACTCGTGGCCCAAAATAACGGGCAGCGGGTAGGGATAGGAGCCGTTCTGAAAGTGTAGGTCCGAGTGACAAACGCCCGCGGCTACGGTACGCACCAGGACTTCCCGCGGACCCGGATCCGCCGTCTGCACCTCCTCGATCTCTAAAGGTTTGTTTACTTCCCGTAGAACCGCAGCTTTCATCTCTTGAGCCCCCTTTTAGCTTTCACCCAGGCGGTCGAGTGTGCCAAACGAATTGGGCGAATACTACCGGTTGACGAAGGCTTGCGCGGGCGTGCAGAGAAGTGAGATGGTTCGCCGGTGTTCCTCCGCTCTGCTACGACCGTTTGAGACATAAGATCCAATTTTTGTTGGGCGTGACCATCTATAGTGTTGGGCAGGTGGGGGCATACGCTTATGAAGGACCGATACACCAACAACTGAGCTTTATCGCAGCAAGGCACTACAACAACTGCGTAGAACGAGACGAGGTGCGCCTCTCGGCACTTCAAGCGCGCTACATGGCGAAGGCCAACGCGGAGCAAGCGGACGGTGGTTTTTGGCGTGGACTCTTCCGTTGGAACTTCTATAACCGGGACAATCAAAAGCCTCGCAGTTTGATGTGGGTTGTTGAAACGCGTTTACATCGGGGTTTCGAACAGCTTGTGGGGAGTCTTGATCGATCCGAAAGTCTTGCGGATCGATATTCCAACCTTGGCCGCGTCATAAATCATTTGCAGGACATGACGTCGCCAGCCCACGTGGTTCCGGTGTTTGTTTCGCGCTGGTGGCGTTTCAACGTTGGCGATCGTTTCGACGAATTTCCGATCGACGAAGTTGAACTCAATCAACAGCTTGGGGCCGATTGTGCTCAGGTTAGAGGCATCATCCAAGACACCGTGAACACCCGTTATAAGGACCTTTTACGCCTCACAGCAGAAACAACATTTAGCGCGGTGAAAGAGGACATTGAGGGATTACCCTTCACCTGGGAGGTTTTCTGGGAGCCGGATGAGAACACGGGCTCATTTGGAGAATACGGAGCCGCAGGCAACAACTATGGACGCGAGACAGCATTCAAATGCGCTAACGTGAGGCGACCACGCTGCGTGTTGCTGAACAATGATCCGCTCTATATCGATTTTGCCCGCGAACGTCACCTCAACGCGGTACAAACGACCATCGCGGCGATTGCGCGATTGCAGCGTGCGGGCGACGGCGGCTGAAGAATCGACGGCCGACGCGATCGTTTAATCAAGCCGTAATGGCAACCATCCGAAGACTCAGGAATTACCGCTGGGCACTGATCGAATTACGCAGCACACGTCCTCCGCAAGTCCCCGTATGCTCATCGTTTTGAAGGATGACTTGACCGTTACAAACTGTGGTTTGATACCCCACCGCCTTTTGGATCAGGCGTGGGGCCCCCCCAGGGAAATCGTGTACAAGTTGTGGCTGCCGTTCGGCGACCCGATCAACGTCAATGACGTTTACGTCCGCTCTTTTTCCCGTGGCAAGAGTTCCTCTATCGTCAAGGCCGATCACCCTTGCCTGGGCGCTGGTCATTTTGCGCACTGCTTCCGCAAGACTGAAGGTACCTTGATCTCGAACCCAGTGACCGAGTAGGAACGAAGTCCAGCCAGAGTCCATGATCTGGCTTACGTGTGCGCCGGCATCGCCAATACCGGGCAGAACCCAATCGGCGTGCAAGAACGTATTTACTTTGTCGAGATCATGGTTGAAGAAACGGACGTGAAATAGTGTTTCACCATTGGTTTCGAGCATATACCGCAGCCATGTTTCCACGGGATGTTCACCCGCCGCCTCGGCAATACTCGCGAGACTCTCGTCCGCCCCCCTTGTGTACGTGGGTTGGTCAGCGTCACCAAGCCAGTAATAGTTTTTTGTTGCTGCAAGTAGGTATGGCATGCCCTTGGCTTCATCGACGAGTTTTATACGGGTACTCTCGTCTCGTATCGCGGCCAGTCGTGCGTCGAAATCGAGTTTCCGGATTTCGGCCCAGGCAGGTGTGGGGAAAAGCCCATCGGTCTTGAGCCCCGACAGAAAACCGCCGCTCCTGGGCAAGGTTAGTCCAATGACGTCAATATTTTCTCCGCGCATGGATTCAATTGCATCGTCGTATGCAGAGCCTTCGGGGTCTTTCCCATCGGCAAACGGGGCACTGAAGAGGAGCTTGGTCCTGGCATTTCGACCTTGCTCTGCAATTAACGCCATCTCTTCGCCGAGTTTTGCGTAATTCAGCACGAATTGAAGAATACCGTTGTTCTTACCCACAGCGCGGGCGATAGCCGATAGCTCATCGGTCTTGGCAAATGTACCCGGTATTGATCGACCATCTGGAAGGACGTGCCCTGGTAAACGATTCGAAGAAAAGCCAATCGCACCCTCTTTCACTGAGTTACCGACGAGCTCAGCAATTAGTCGAATTTCGTCCTCGGTCGGGTCCTCTTCAATTGCCCGCTCACCCATCACGTAGAAGCGTGAGGCACAGTGGCCCACCAAACCTGCTACGTTGATCGCCGGGTTCAGTTTTTCGATCGAGTCGAGATATTCGCCATAGGATTCCCAGTCCCAGGCGAGTCCGTTGAGGATGGCGTTTCTTGGAATGTCTTCGACCGTCTCCATCATTCCGGCCAGGAATTCGCGGTCCTTGGGTTTGCACGGGGCAAAGGTAACACCGCAATTGCCGAAGAGTGCGGTCGTGACACCGTGCCAGGACACAGACGTTAACAGTGGATCCCAACCTGCCTGGGCATCAAAGTGGGTATGCAGATCCACAAATCCAGGCGTGATCGCGTTACCGTTGGCACGTATTTCCTGGTGTCCTTCTCCGTCGACCTTTCCGACTGCGGCAATGCTATCGCCATCGATGGCGACATCCCCCGGGTACGGTTCTGTACCGGTTCCGTCAACAATTAAACCATCCCGAATGACTAGATCGTGTGCCATCTCCTTTGCCCCCTCCATGTATAGGTTTTACCTATGATGCGATAGATAGGTCACAAGTTTCCATAACGAGAAAAAAGGGGTGCTAATCGGATTGAGCTTTCGGTTATCGACCATTCGCCAGGCGGACCGTATTGTCTCAATAGAGGGTGGTGAGATCCGCGATGTCAGTGATCACAAGACCCTGATGCACGGGGAGGATGGATCCTGCCGTCAGTTCGTAGACGTACAAAACGGTTGAGGCGTCGTGTCGTTATGAGAGAGTCTTGGCCTGACGGTAACGTGAAGGTAATTGGCACAATGGATCACCCATGCGGGCAGCACGGATGCATCTTGGGTTAACGCCATGGCGAATTTCGGGCAGCGTCGATGCCCAGGAACTGACTCGGCAGGCGTCACTCGCCGAAGGCTGGGGGTATGAGTCTTTTTGGTTGCCAGAAAACCATTTTACTGGCGAGGCCGCGATACCCGAGCCATTGATGTTATTAGCCGCAGTCGCCGCCGGCACGACAACCATCAAGCTTGCTACCACGTCTTATTTGCTGCCGGTCCGTCATCCGTTGCAGGCTGCCGAACAGGTGGCCGTGCTCGATCGACTTTCTGGAGGACGCGTCATTCTTGGGGTCGGACGTGGTTATGCGACGGCGATGTTTTCTGCGTTCGGTGTTTCGCGGAAGCAGAAGCGTGAAATTTTTCGGGACTGTCTCGATGTCATGATTCGCGCTTGGCAGGGCGAAAGCGTGGCCCTGGACGAGACCAGCGAGTCCGTTGCGCTGTCACCATTACCAGTGCAGAAACCCCACCCCCCTATTTGGGTAGCGGCGTTCGGTCCCAAGGCGTTGCGACAGGCTGGGAGTCTAGGGTTCCCATATCTGGCTTCACCCATGGAGCCGATTGGCCGACTGCGGGAAAATTACGAACGGCATCGTCGCGCGTGCGACGAAGCTGGCGTCGACATACCTCCTGAAGTCCCCATTATGCGAACAGTATTTGTCTCGGAAAACGCACGACTCGTTGCCGACATCCGTAGCCGTCTTGAAGAAGAAACGCGAAATCTTTCGAGTTCGGACAGCCGAAAGGCGATGTCAATGGCAGTCGATGATTGGGCCATCGTTGGGGAGCCCTCAGCGGTTCGTGACCGACTTGCCTATTACCGTTCGGAGTTGGGTGTGACGCACGTGATCGTCACACGGTTGCGGATTGGCCAAATAAATAGTGCTGCTCTTGAACGTTCGGTGGCACTGACCGCTGAATTGGCCGAGTAACCTTTAATTCGTACTGACCCCGGCCTCGCCATGTTCATCACTATCGCCTACTTCCTCGTCACCTGCTAAGCCCAGGTAAGGTTGTAACCAACCCACAAGGAGGTAGATCGGCCCGGTATCTATCAGGGCCACGAGTATTTTGAAAATGTAGCCCGATGCGATGAAGGTCATGAGCTGCGGCCAGATGGGTGCACTGGCGTCCACGGGTAGTGCGTTTGCGTAAAAGTGGGTAATGAGAATCACCGCAGTCGTGTCGACGATCTGGCTCACTAATGTGGAGCCGTTGTTACGCAACCACAAGTGCCGTCCGTTGGTAAGACGCTTCCAGAAATGGAACAACTGAACATCACAGAACTGGGCGGCAAGGTACGCGAACATTGACGCCGTCACGGCGCCGAAAGCGAGCGTTCGCATCTCAAAAAACACTGGCGAGCGTTCGGCTGCATCGAGCGCCGGCATACCGGTGCTTGCGTCTACCGGCTCAAAACCTGGGAGTTCACCACCGATCCATAGTAGGAACATGATCCATGCGTTCAACACCAGCCCCATCAGAACGACTTCATTGGCCCGCTTTCTTCCGTAGAGTTCGCTGATGAGGTCCGTGCAGATAAAAGTAATGGGATAGGGCAGCACGCCCACGGCGACCGCCATGGGGATATTGACACCGAACACCGAAAACGACAGGTCAAGAAATCGGCTTATTCCTAAGATGTTTAGGAGAGACAGCGTGCCGAGGAAAACGCCGCTGAGGACGAGAAACACGCGCTGGCGTCGCTGCGTATAGTTCGGGGTCATACTCCTAGGTTTCAACTTGTCCTAGATTGGCGTGTACGACGCTGCCGTTAATTACCGGATTGGATGCCGCCCAAAATAGAGTTTCCGCGATTTCCGTTGGGTCGATGAGTCGACCAAACGTGGACATGCCACTGACGGCTTCGATGGCATCCGCGGGAACGTGTTCGCGTAGCATCTCGGTATCGGTAAATCCGGGACAGATACAGGCGGTATGGATCCCCGTCCCGGTTAAATCCTGACACGCTGCCCGCATCATCCCGATCATTCCATGTTTGCTTGTTATATAGGTGTAACTTCCCGAGACCGCCTTCTCCGATAACGTTGACCCGACAAAAAGCACGCTTGAGCCTTGCTTCATGTAGGGAATTGCAAACCGATTCAACGTGTTCGGTGCGACGATATTGATCTCTAAAACGTCGCGGAGTTCGTCACTCGGTGTGTCAGTCGCGGTGTCGTTTGCGAGTCGCGAAGCGTTATGAATGACCGAGACGCGATCCGCTTGCGAGAGCAACGATTCGAGGGCGGAACGGATCCCTTCGAGGAAGTTTGGTTCTGCGAGATCACACCGAAGATGCTGTACCCCTGCCAGCGGGCATGGACGGCGTGAAAGATTTAACACCGCATAACCGTCACTTAAAAAACGGGATGCCGTACTGAGACCGATCCCCGCACTGGCTCCTGTGATCAGTAACACGTTCGTCATCTAGTCCAGCTTGATGACGCCCATTGTCCAGGCCCCGAAGCAACACGTACGGTGAAGGAGTCAATTGGCAACTCGTTAAAAGCTGTGTCGTCAACGATGCCGGTTAAGAACCAATGTGCGAGCTCCTCCACGGTAATATTGCGTATTGGCAGGGTTGAAACGTCCCGAGGCAGGAACGGGATGCGTTCATCGCCGAACATTGCGACAACGTAATTACCTTCTTTGACGACTGTCAAATAGGGGGACTGCTCAGGCAGTAACACCTTTTCGTCGAGCGCCTCACACAAGGTCTTTAGTCGATTCTTGATTTCGTTGTAGTCAAAGCACAGTCCGTCGTCCCCGATGTTGCCGTCTACGACTGCTTCTACTTGGAAATTGTGGCCGTGAAGATTCTCTCGCTCGGTCGCAGAAAAGATCGTGAAATGCGCGGCAGAAAAGTGCAGATATTCTTTCTTAATTTCTATGGTCGCACGCTTGTTTTCGGCGTGAGATCCTACTTTGTTAGGGGTTTGCTGCATCGCGGCATCGTAACATATGGGTCGTGAGCAACCGCCCTGTCAAGGGGTCTTGTGCCGGCTGCGGTTCGAGTACTTGCTAATCAGAACGAGCCGCCCTAGGTTGCCATCCAGACACCAGAAGGAGAGATCATGGCAGCCTTGGATGGAATGCGGATTCTTGACATGACGCAGTGGGAGGCGGGGACCGCTTGCACGCAGTCACTCGCATGGTTGGGCGCCTCCGTCGTTAAGATCGAACAACCGGGTGTTGGAGATCCGGGAAGGGGTCTTCGTGGAAATGACGGCGTGGATTCGGAGTATTTCGTCAATTGGAACAGCAACAAGCGTAGCGTGACAATCGATCTCAGTTCCGAGAAGGGACGTGATTTATTGCTGCAAATGGTGCCGCGTTACGACGTGTTTGTTGAGAACTACGGACCCGGGGTTGTCGAAAAACTCGACATTGGCTACGACGTCATGCGGGCCCTCCATCCAGATATTATTTACCTGCGGATTAAGGGGTTTGGCACAACAGGTCCGTACGCACATTACAAGTGTATGGACATGGTGGCTCAGGCCGCAGCGGGAGCGTTTTCGATTACGGGTGAACCCGACGGTCCGCCGATGCGTCCAGGCCCAACGATGGGAGACGCAGGTACCGGGGTACAAGCGGCATTGGCGATTTCGGCTGCATATGCTCAAAAACTCAAGACCGGAGAGGGTCAGCTCATTGAATTATCGATGCAGGAAGCCATGACGTATTACCTACGCACGGCTATATCGAGGACGAAATTTGGCCAGGTCGCCACGCCACGTACCGGTAACGGTGAGAATCCTTTCGTTTCTTTGTATCCCTGTGCTCCGGGCGGTCCAAACGACTATGTTTTTGTGATGGCCGTAAACCCCAGGATGCGGGAAGCAGTCTGCCGTACTGTCGGCCTGCCAGAGCTACTCTCGGACCCGCGCTTTAGTACCGCTCAAGCTCGTCACGAAAACCGCCACCTGTTGTTCGATGAAATTGGTGCTTGGACTCGGTCGCACACCAAGAGGGAGTGTATGTCTGAGTTAGCAGAGGAGGGGGTCTGTGCGAGTCAAGTGTACGAAACAAACGATTTATTTACGGATCCCCATTTGGTTGAGCGCGACTTCGTGCACAAGGTCGAGCACGCGGTTCATGGACAAGTCCAGTTGTTGGGTTGGCCAGCGCGCATGTCGAAGAGCCGGGTAGCAATTCAAGCGGCTCCACTATTGGGTGAACACACAGATGAAGTGCTTACCGAGGATCTGGGGCTTTCGGCGGAAGACATCAGCGATTTGAGACTAAACGGATCCATCGGTGGTGAGATGATCCAAGAAACGCGTACATGAAAGTTGACGTCTAAGAGTGAGGCTTCGGATCAATGACTGAATCAAAAGTCATCACGGACCTTCATCAAACACTCGGCATTCCCGCCGATTACTCCGTCCGAACCGGACTTGCTCAACAACAGACGCCCGACAACTTAGTCGACATTGGCGTCGACGTTTTTGATCGGCGACAACAGTTACGTTCGGATGCGGCGGACGCATGGGCGAGATTACGAGAAGCGGCGTCCTTAGATGGCGTGACCTTGCAGCTCGTTTCTGCATATCGTTCGCTTGAGTACCAGGTTGATTTGATTCGGGGCAAGGCTGAGGCGGGAGAATCAATCGATGAAATCCTTAGCCGCATCGCGGCGCCGGGATACAGTGAACATCAAGGAGGATGTGCAGTCGATGTGACGAGTCCCGGTGTTGATCCTTTGACCGAGTTGTTTGAGGAAACGCGGGCGTTTCACTGGCTCCTTTCATCTGCAGTCAACTACCGGTTTGCGCTGTCATACCCGCGTAATAATCCATACGGGGTAGTGTATGAACCGTGGCATTGGTGTTATGGGCCATCGGAATAGGCCAATCGTGCCGGTTGAAAGATGCGGATCTTGAAACGGTCATCCTGTCTGAATTTTATCGATCAGGAGGCCGTAAAAATGGTCTTCACGTTCAAATAGCCAACCAATGTGTTGACCGCACTCGGCACACATAGCCAGCCGCCATAGGTAACCGGGAAACCAACTATCTGCGGCCACGGTAGGCCCTTCAATCGCGCACCCTAATGCTTCTTGGTAGCAGCCGAAGTGGTGAGTGAAACCATGGGGATTACTAAAGCTGTGTTCGTGTGAACCGTCGATGTCTAATCGGTCGTTTGCATGTGCTAACACATGGGAACAGGCCAGACAAAAGACGTAGCCCTCTTTCGGACGGTCGTTTTCTCTAAGCCGTTCCTTCAGAAGGGGGTCGAGCGTCTCTGTCTCTTTTACGTGAACGCCAGTCATATGCTTCGATCAATGGCTGCCTTTTTCTATGATTCGCTGAAACCATCTATCAAGGAGCTTGATCTTGCAAGTTACTTGATGAGGAATTCGATGATTTTCGGGACCGCGACATTCGGGCAGTACCTGGTACGCCCCGTGCATGGGCTATTCAAGTAGTGACTTTAGATCAACGTCCGGACTCGAGAGTGCGTTAGGGTCGATGGTCTTACCAATGAGTTGCTTCGCTACCATGAATTCACGCGGCGAATTTACAACCTCTGCCGCCACTACCTTCCCGCCGCAAAAGTGAAACATTGCGAACTCATGGGTTTCGGGTTCTCCGCGAGTGACCGATTCGTCGCCATCGGAGGAAAAACCTACCATTTGTAACTTGAGATCGTATTGGTCGGACCAGAACCAGGGGATACTCGCATACCGCTTGTCGCCCCCGGCAAGGTTGCTAGCGGCAACGCGCGATTGTTCCATGGCGTTGGGTACCGATTCCAAACGAAGACGTCGGTCCAACAATGCATTTGGGTGATTTGTGCAATCACCGGCTGCAAAAATGGACGGATCGCTGGTGACGCATCGTTCGTCTACGACAATACCGTTGTTACACGTGAGACCTGCATCGGAAGCGATCTCAACGTTAGGCACTACGCCCACGCCGACGATGACCAAATCTGCGTCAACGGTGGTTCCATCTTCGCACAGCACCTGTGTTACTCGCCCATTACCGACGAATGCCGAAGCTCGTGCCCGGGTCCTTATGTCGACGCCCCGGGCGTTGTGTAGTTCGTGATAAAACGTTGACATAAACGGATGTGTGACGCGCTCGAGAATACGTTCTTCCATCTCCAAAATAGTTACTTGCACGGGTGTTGCTGTCGTGACGGCCGCGACTTCAAGGCCGATATATCCACCGCCAACGATCACCATACGCGATGCGCTTTCCATGTCGATTCGGATTTTGTCGACATCGGCAATGGTACGAAGTGTGTACACCCCGTCGAGGTCGATACCGGGCAGATCCAGTCGCCGAGCGCGGCTGCCAGTGGCAAGCAGTAGCTGATCGTAGGCCACCAGCGATCCGTCGCTGCAGGCGAGAAACCGACCCTCGCGATCGATGTTTTCGACCGTTATTCCGGTTCGCACATCAATTGTACGATCGACATAAAACTTCTCCGGCCTCAAGAAAACCTTGTCGAGTGGCTGTTCGCCAGCAAGATACTGTTTCGAAAGGGGCGGCCTTTGATACGGAATATGGGGTTCCGCACCTATCAGAATTAATTCGCCCTCGAAGCCTTCTTGTCGGATACTCGCCGCCGCTTGCCCGGCGGCATGTCCACCGCCGACAATTACGATCGCCATCTTTTCCCCAGCGCAATAATACTAACGGGCTATTGTAGAGGTGCTCCGTTCCTCAGGACACAACGTATGGTGGTGGTGAATAAATGGTCAGCCCTTCTTGTCGGGCATGGGGACCGGGAACGGCGTTACGGTTGCGCCGGCACTGTCGGTGATCTTGGCGGTTCCCTCCTTTTCCACCTCGTCGACGCGAACGATAGCGTGGATTGGGATGAAGCTCCGTCGCACGCCTGCAAATTCGCCGCGAAGTTTATCCTCACCTGGATCTATCACCATTTGCGATTTTTCCCCGAAAACGTAATCCTCGATTTCGACGAAGCCATATAGGTCGCTCTGGTAAATCGAGCGGGCATAGACCTCATAGATCTGCCCCTGATTGTGGAAGTAAATTCGATAGATGTGTTTCTGATCGTTAGCCATTGAAAATTTCGTTGGTGTCTTGCTCCTATTAGTATAGTCGATGCTGAGGATTTCAAGGTGCCCTATAATCGCGCGCGAAACCGCGCTGTGTGGTTGAGGATTGGATGAAGCTTTTTGTAAAAACCCAGGGCTGCCAGATGAACGAGTACGACTCGTCTCGAATAGCTGACCTGCTCGCTGATACTCACAACGCGACGCTCGTCGAGGCGGAACAAGATGCTGACGTCATTCTCTTGAATACCTGCGCAATACGGGAGAAAGCTCAAGAGAAGGTGTTCCATCAATTGGGTCGGTGGCGACGTCTTAAAGTTGAACGGCCGGATCTCATCATCGGCGTTGGCGGATGTGTGGCAAGCCAAGAGGGCGCCGCAATTACCTCGAGAGCCCCATTTGTCGATATGGTATTTGGGCCGCAAACACTGCACCGACTCCCTAACATGATTGATGAGTTTCGTGAGTCGGGAATCGCTGTCGTTGACGTTAGCTTTCCCAAGATCGAAAAATTTGACCATCTTCCAACGCCGAATGCGGGCGGCCCCTCCATGTACATTTCCATCATGGAAGGATGCAACAAATACTGCAGTTTTTGCGTTGTTCCGCATACGCGTGGGCATGAGGTTAGCCGGCCGATGGATGATGTGGTCCAAGAGGTCGTCGACGTCGCCAGACAAGGCGTCCGGGAGATTAATTTTCTTGGACAAAATGTCAACGCGTACCGCGGTCCCACCGATAGCGGTATCGCTGATTTATCCGAGCTGATTCACGAAACGGCTCGTGTCGAAGGAATTGATCGGATTCGCTTTACGACGTCCCATCCGATTGAATTTACGGATAATTTGGTTGCCGCCTATCGTGACGTTCCTGAACTGGTCAGTCACTTGCATTTACCGGTCCAATCTGGATCGGATCGCATTCTCGCCAAGATGAGACGACGATACACCAGGCTGGAATACAAATCGCTTGTGCGAAGGATTCGGGCGGCGCGACCCGATATTTATCTCTCGTCGGATTTCATCGTCGGATTTCCGGGCGAGACGGATGAAGATTTTGAAGACACCATGGAGCTGGTTCGATCGCTAGATTTCGATGTGTCTTTCAGCTTTATATACAGTCCGCGACCCGGAACGCCGGCCGCATCTCTGTCCGATTCGACGCCAATGGAGGTCAAACAACACCGCCTCTCGATATTGCAGGACCAACTGCGCAAACAAGCCCGGCGGCACGCACTCGGTATGGTCGGGCATGTGGAAAGAATTCTAGTGACTGGCCCTTCGCGAAAAGATCCAGGAGAACTTCAAGGCCGTACCGAGAATAATCGCGTGGTGAATTTTCGCGGTAGTCTCGAAGACGCGTTTGTTGACGTCATGATCGACGAAGCGCTACCCAATTCATTACGTGGTCGTCTCACAGCGTGATGCGATTCTGAATGGGTTATCGAGAGCGTTAGGCTTCCACGTCGTTGGTTCGATGCTCGTTAGGCGGACGCCAATTAGAAGAAATACGGCAAACGTCGATTTGACAGACGAAATCCCATCGATATGCTTGGCAGTTCAGGGAATGGACATCAAAACGACTTGAGTGATGAGTCGCGCGTGGTCGCATTGACCACCAACGTAAATCTAGAACCTAACGATTCGCGCCGTTTGGCGGCCCTTTGCGGTCCGTTCGATCAAAATATTAAACATCTAGAGAAGCGCCTCGGAATCAATATAACTAACCGCGGAAACGCGTTTCAGATCACTGGACCCGAACACGGAGTTCAGGCAGGTAGCGCGCTGTTGTCCCAGCTCTATGTTGAAACGCGCGAAACCAACGTGCTTGACCCAGATACTGTGCATTTGTTTCTGCAAGAAGCGGGTGTGGAAGATTTGGTCGCCCGAAGTCAACCGCATGTACAACATGACGGGGTTGTCGTGACAACGCGTCGGAAACCAATTAAACCCCGTGGCGGTAATCAAATTCGGTACGTCGAACGAATTCGTCAACACGACATCAATTTTGGCGTGGGGCCAGCTGGAACAGGTAAAACCTATCTAGGTGTCGCGTGCGCGGTTGAGGCATTGGAAAATAAGAGAGTCAGCCGCATTCTACTTGTCCGACCTGCGGTGGAAGCAGGCGAGAAGCTCGGGTTTCTGCCCGGAGATGTTTCCCAGAAAATTGATCCTTATTTGCGGCCTCTTTACGACGCTCTTTATGAAATGCTCGGAGTTGAAAGGGTCAATAAATATATCGAAAGGAATGTGATCGAGATTGCCCCACTGGCGTTCATGCGTGGTCGTTCGCTTAATAATTCTTTCATTATTCTTGATGAAGCCCAAAACACGACGCTTGAACAAATGAAGATGTTTTTGACGCGAATTGGTTTTGGATCAACTGCAGTTATTACCGGCGATGTAACTCAGATCGACCTTCCGTTGGGAAGCGGTCAACGGTCCGGATTAATCCATGTACTTCGTGTTCTCGAAGACGTGAAGGGTTTGAGTTTTACTCGATTTGACTCGAAGGACGTAGTTCGCCATCCGTTGGTACAGCGTATCGTTGAAGCGTATGCGCGTGAAGATGCGTTGGGTCCATCGCGGAAACCGGATCTGGGCCAACAGAGCGATAGAAGTGGTTCAGGTAGTTAACGATCCGATTGATATCCAAATCGGGAACGGTACTCGCATACCGAATGCGGACGATCTAGGCGAATACGCGAAAGCTGCTATGGAAGATGAAACGGGTGCCGTCTGCATAAGGGTCGTTGGCGAACATGAAGGCCGAGAGCTTAATTTCCGATACTGTGCAAAGGACCAGGCGACCAACGTACTGTCGTTTGTCAGTGAGCTTCCCGATTCCCTTGGCGACATTGCAATATGCGCCCCGGTGGTAGAGGCCGAAGCAGAATCACAATCGAAGTCGCTAGCTGATCACTACGCTCACATGGTCGTTCACGGGGTGCTGCACCTGCGCGGGTTTGACCACGGTGACGCGGATCAAGCGGTATTAATGGAAGAACGTGAAAACCAAATTCTGCGAAGTCTTGGAATAGCTGATCCGTACGAATCTGATGGTTGAAGTTGACGAAAAACGCCCACGATGGCGGGAATGGTTAAATGAACTGGTTTCCCCAGAACTTGATACTGAACATCTAGGGTTTGAGGATCTTTTGCGCGAAGCTGCTGCCCGCGAGCTGTTGAATCCTGACGCCCTCAACATTATTTATGGAGCGTTGCAAGTGGCCGACATGCGAGCGAGGGACATCATGATTCCTCGTTCACAGATGGCAAGCGTGAACGTTGACGCGCGGCTGGAGGAGTTCCTGCCGTTCGTGATTGAACAAAAACACTCGCGATTTCCCGTGATTGGGGACGACCTGGACGATGTAAAGGGCATCTTGCATGCGAAGGACATCTTGCCTTGGACCTTGGAAGACGACTGGGATGATTTTGACATTAAAGACATCATTCGCAGCGCTTCGGTCGTACCTGAAAGCAAGCGGTTGAACGATTTGCTTCAAGAATTTCGATCGACCCGGAACCACATGGCAATGGTGATCGATGAATATGGACACGTATCTGGCGTGGTCACGATCGAAGACGTGCTTGAGCAAATTGTTGGTGATATTGAAGACGAGCACGACATCGACGACGACAGCTTTATCAAGGAGCTCGACGATCGCAGCTTCAACATTAAAGGCACCACGACCATAGAAGATTTCAACGAATATTTTAACACTCACTTTGACGCGGAGCAGTTCGACACGATTGGAGGCATCGTTGCTAAGGAATTCGGTTATCTGCCGAAGCGTGAGGAAACCGTAATCGTTGAAGGTTTTGCGTTCAAAGTATTGAACGCCGACAGCCGGCGAATTCGGCTGCTTCATCTCACTTGCCCACGAAGCTAAAACTCCTAAATGGCTGGGCGATGGGCGCCGCGGCATTGTTCGCGGGCGCGATCTATCCTCTCTCGTTTGCGCCATTCGGATGGTGGTTGATTGCGCTGGTTTCTGCGGCGTTGCTTTACAGCGCTATCAAGAACGCGGTAACCGGTCGACGTGCTTTCCTTTGGGCATGGCTTTTTGGCGTCGGTAAATATGCGGTTGGCGCGTCCTGGATATACGTCAGCATCCACGTACATGGGCAAGCCCCGATACCATTGGCGTTAACGCTTGTTGCGATTTTCGTCGCTGGAATGGCGGTTTTTTCCGGGGCGTATGGATGGTGTTGGTTTCACGCACGTACTGGTCGTCCTCTGATCGATGTCGTTAGCTTTGTTTCTATTTGGGTACTGGGAGAGTGGTTGCTGACATGGTTTTTAACGGGATTTCCATGGCTTTTTACCGGCTACGCGTTGCTGGATACTCCGTTGGCGTTGCTCGCACCGATCGGTGGCGTGTTAGCCGTGGGCTTTGCAGGTCTTACATCGGGCCTATTTGTTTTGGAAGCCTGGAGGCACCCGCAGCTGCTTTTTGTTGCCGCGGTACCGTGGCTTATCGCGTGGGCATTTGCTGACCGAAACTGGGCGTCTCCGACAAAACAATTCACCGTTGCACTGGTACAGGGAAACATTACGCAGGAAACGAAATGGCTTCCCGAAAGCGTACAGCCAATACTTGATCGTTACGCAGCGCTATCGGATAAAGCATGGGACAAGGATCTCGTGATCTGGCCAGAAGCCGCCATTACCGTGCCTCATGCGCGGGCAATGACGTACCTCAATGCCATGGCCGATAGAACCAATGGAGCATTAATTCTTGGGGTACCGGTGCTGGGACGCGACCCGGACGACCGCTATGTTCACTACAATGCCGCCATTGTTGTCGGTGATGGTACGGGGCAATACCTTAAACGGAAATTGGTGCCTTTCGGGGAATATGTCCCGTTCGAAAGTGTTTTGAGAGGGGTCATCAAGTTTTTCGATCTTCCCATGTCAACGGTGCGCGAGGGACCAAAACAGCAAACGTTGGTTAACGCGGGTGGTCTCAAGGTCGCTATCGCGATTTGTTACGAAATTGTCTATGCGCGGATGGTGGCAACCGATTCAGCTCGCGCTGATCTCATTGTCAACATAAGTAACGACTCCTGGTTCGGACGGTCGATTGGTCCCATGCAGCATATGCAAATCGCACGGATGAGGGCACTCGAGAACGGGAGGTATTTATTGCGGGCGACCAACAATGGGGTCACTGCGATCGTTGCTCCTAACGGGAAGGTTGTTAGTAATTTACCGCAGTTCGAACAAGGTGTTCTTTTGGGAGAGGCGGCGGTTATGGAGGGACGCACGCCGTATTCGTGGTGGCTGGACACTCCCATTGTCCTGCTCAGTGTTGGTCTAGTTGCGATAGCTCTTTTTCTCCGCCGTAAGAACTGAACCGCTCCTAAAAGCACCAACCCTCGTACGTTCTCTGGCCAGCAGCGATTACGCTGTTGGCGGTGGCCGGAGCAAATCCGGGTAAACGGAAAACCGTGTGTCTTGTCGAGTGCGCACTTCGATCACAACCGTTTCGCCTTCGTGATTGGCGCGCTGGGCTTCTTCAATCGCTGGTGCGATCGCTTCCGCCGTAGTGACGTGAATCCCTTTGGCACCTAGCGCTTTGGCAACTCCTGCATAGTCCCCGGATTGGTTACCTGTGCCGTACTTTTCCATGGCTACCGGCATGCTTTTGTCATAACCACCCATTGTGAGATTATTGACTATGACGGTGGTGATGGGGATCTCAGCACGTACGGCGGTTTCGATTTCCATCCCGGTATGTCCAAAAGCTAAATCGCCCATGAAGTTCAGGCAGAATCGTTCTGGGTTCGCCATTTTTGCCCCCATCACCAAAGGAATACCGTATCCGAGATGCGTAGTCTTACCCCAGCCAATATATCCGTGCGGGGACGACGCTTTATAGAACGGCATGATCTGGTCCCTTGGGTTGCCCGCATCATGCGTGACGACGCTGTTGCCGTGGTCCAGGGTGCGATTGATTTCACGGATGACTCGGTATGGATTCACAGGGACTTCGTCGCTATTGAGCAACGGTGCCCACTCTTCGAGCCACTCTTTCCGGGTCTGTGCAATGGACTCGACAAGCGCTGAATTGGTCCCGCGCCCGTTTTCGCCTACTGCACCCTTGATCTCGTCGATCATCAGTTCAAGGGTTAGTTTTGCGTCCCCGACGAGGCCAATGTCGATGTCGTAATCTTTGTTTATATCTTCGGCAGCGACGTTGGCCTGGATCATGAATTTCCCCGGGGGGATATCGATACCAAAGGTTGTTCGCGTAAGACCGGAACCAACCGCGAAGACTGTATCGGCGGCACCCAGCCACTTGAAAACACTTTTAGGGGCGGTTCTATTGGCGGAACCCAATGCTAGGGAATGATCATCGGGAAAGGCACTTTTCGCTTGCATTGTCGTGATGACTGGGATTGCTGTCAGTTCCGCGAGTTCCAATAGTTGGTCCGCAGCTTGTGCGTATAACACTCCCTGACCTGCCCAAATAATGGGATCCTTGGCGGCTAATAGTTGGGCTACGGCATCTTTGATATCCGTCCGAGAAGGCCCGTATTTCATCGGACTGGATGGTTTATACGGTGGCGTATTTTCTGGGACTTGTTGTCCCAAAACATCTCCGTGCATTTCAACCAAGACCGGACCCGGCCGTCCTTGTCGAACGGTATGGAAGGCACGACGCATTTCGCGCGTCGTCCGATGAATCTGATCGATTGACAACGCAAGTTTGGTCACGTTGGCGTAATTTCGAGTGGCTGAAAAATTCGGAGCGATGTCGTAACTTCCGGTACCACTACCGCCCGGCAGGAAGAGAATCGGTACGGAATCCCCCCAAGCCTGAGCGATCCCCCCGAACGAATTTTCAACTCCGGGTCCCGACTGGGAGGCAAACACTCCGATTTGTTGGCCTGCGGTCTGGCGGCTGTACCCATCGATTGCGTTAATACCTCCTCTTTCTTGACGGAAAACGATAGGCCGTATGCCTATTTTCGCGGCAGCCTCGATCAATGGATTGGCGGGGAAACATGCCATCCAGGTGACACCTTCGGCTTGCAAGCAACGTGCGACAAGATCAAAACCGTTCACAGAAATTCCCCCAAAGAACTAAGCGGGAAAGAGTAGCACTCCGGTCATACGAAGGTGCGTCTGGATGCAAGTTTCCATGCGTAATCGAGCGCGTAACCTAACGAGTCAGTAAAAGCGGTCCCTGTCCAGGCGATATCGAACGCGGTCCCGTGATCCACCGATGTTCGAACGATCGGTAAGCCGATGGTGACGTTGACGGCGGATTTGAAATCAAAGAGTTTCATGGGCGCGTGTCCCTGATCGTGATACATACAGACCACCGCGTCGTAACGATTATGGTGTATCGCCTGGCGAAAAATCGTGTCGGCGGGATAGGGGCCGGACGCTTTGATTCCCGCATCAACGGTTTCCTCAATCGCCGGAGTTATATGTTGTTGTTCTTCGTCCCCAAACATCCCATTTTCTCCGGCATGGGGGTTGACACCGCAAACGGCGATGCGCGGACTCTTAATATGCGTTGATAGAGTCTCGTGTGTTAGCTCAATGACGGCTCGAACCCTTTGCTTGGTTACGCGACGTATCGCTTCTGTCAACGGAACATGTGCACTGACATGACTTACTGCGATGTCTTCCGTAACTAGCATCATGGAATAATTTTGTACGTCACAAAGTTGGGCAATCAATTCGGTGTGTCCAACGAATCCTGGATCGCTCATCCGCGTCGCTTCTTTGTTTACGGGTAATGTAACGATTCCCGCGACTTCGCCCTTTAGAGCATCATGAGTAGCGCGTACAACGTACGCTCGTGCGGCGGCACCTGAATCTTTCCGTAGTTTCCCGGGCGTGAGATCGGAAGGATTGAGCAATCCCAGATCCATAACATTGAGAGGCCCTTTGATAGCTTGACAGGCGTCATTGACCGTGTTGATCGGAACGTCTAACTGGAGAAGAGTGGCGCCAGCCTGCAAGATCGCAGCGTCACCGTAAACGATCACGTCGTTACTCAACTCCCCATTGGCGCAACAACGGAGTGCAATTTCTGGTCCGACGCCCGACGCGTCTCCCATCGTGACAGCCATGCGCACGCGTTTGTACTCAAGTAGAAAGTAGGTCTACGAGGGTATCAGGTTTTCCAATCCCCCCTCCTTTGGTGACCAATAGTTGCGCGTTACGATTTGCGACGGGGATTGCAACGCCTAAATTTCCTAGAACTTTGATCGTATCATTACCCAAGATTGCCGCGGCCGTATCTCCTCCAATAACCATTAACGTCCCGACGGGGTCGGCTGATTGGGAGAATGAAGCAAGTGCCTTAGCCGTCGCGCGCGCGGCTTTTAAGTCAGGCGTTCTTGTTGGTTCGATTGTCGTTAAAACGCATAAACGATCTGAAAGTTGGAACGCATCGTCCACGGTATATAAGGGACATTGGAGACGGCGTATCTGATTTCTACTTACCGGGTGCAAACTGCCGCAGACAATGAGGATGGGTTCCTGGAGTACAAAGTTTTGTAGTGAACGGGGACGACCGAAAGTTGCGGCAAAAGCTTGGATGGCGCCCGTTGGACCGACAAGCATGCGTCTTTCATTACGACATCGCTGCGCTACCTGGGCCAGTTCGTCGTTATCGTTCGCGTCGAGTACGCGCACATTTCGGCCTGTGCAACCTGCAGCGTGCAATAATTCCATGGGACGGCTAGTCGCGACTGGATTTAGTGGGTCGGCGGCCGACGCGCTTTCGGCAACCGGAATATCGTTAACGTACACAATTCCTTGGCTACAGCGCCGTCCAGCGTCGGGAAAACTCGGCACGACATCGATCCCAAAACCCATATCGAGCAGAGCTTTCACTTCGTGTGGCCAATTACCTCGTAGTACCGAATCGATCTTGTGGCAACGTGCTCCTGCGGCGGTTTGGTGAATCTTTTTAATACGTTGAGCTGCCATCGCCGCACTGTCATGGCGTGTTTCAAGGTCGATGACCAAGCAATCGCCGCTCGTAATTGTCGAACCAGCATTGACCAAGAACCCTTCTTCCGCAATGGCGCCCGCGACTTCAAGCGCGCCAGTACGATCGTCCGCAGTAGTTAGGAAATTGAGCAGTGGTTTTCATGATCCAGCGAAAGGTGGACCCTACCCGCATCTTCTCACCGCTACTAGTGGCGAGGATCGATGTGATTAAGCGCACGTACCGGTGTTATAAAGTCGATATGAAGCGTTTGCTTTGCTTGGTCGGGATCCTGTTTCTCGTTGGGTGCGGATTTCAGTTACGGACATGGGATTTGGCGTCCGTGTATAGGAATGTCCGCATCGAATCGCACGTCGATAGCAGTATCGATCGGGACATACGCCGGGCTTTTGAATCTGTAGGGGTGGTGGTGGTTGAAGATGGGGTCGCGGATCTGTACCTCACAATTGAACGTGAGGACTTTGAACAAAGTAGTGACATGTTTACTGGTGATGGTCGGGTCGCTGGCTACCGGCTACGGCTTCGCGTTGATTATCAGGCCAGTGAGGCGAATGGTAAGACTGTAGTTTCTCTGCGGACACTGCAGGAGGAGCGATCACTTCCACTCAACCGCGCCAACGTTGTCGGATCGGATTACGAGAAAAGACTATTGGCGCAGGAGATGCGGACTGACATCGTTCAACAGATCCTGCGCACGCTAGCGCTCTTGGTGGATCAAACGGTTAAACGGACAGATGCATCTTAAGCCTGAGCAGCTTGGACGCCATCTCGAAGAACCGATGCGTTCCGTTTATTTTGTCGGTGGCGATGAACTTCTTCTCGTCGAAGACGCTTGCCTAGCAATCGTGAAGACGGCCTATGCGCAAGGGTTTACTGAAAGGGAGCGCATTGACGTAGGTGCGGGGAATGATTGGGCCGATGTATTTTCGAGTGCATCCAGCATGTCTTTGTTTTCTGCGAAGCGAATGTTGGATATCCGTCTTTCGAGCAAAGGTGTTGATCGAGCGGGATCAGAAGCGCTTTTAGCATACCTTGAGAACCCGATCGAAGAGACACTGTTGCTCGTCCGAGCGGGTCCGATCGAGTGGCGAAAGCGCTCATCGCCATGGTTTAAGGCGTTGGAGAAACAGGCGGTTGTTGTAATGGTATCGACTATCTCGGCTCAAGAATTACCGCGCTGGCTGAGCGCTCGTGCTCAGAACGCGGGTCTCAAATTGAGTCGTGATGCGATCGACGCGCTTGTTGACCGAACAGAGGGCAACCTTATTGCGGCACAGCAAGAGCTAGAGAAGCTGTCTCTATTGGATCATCAATCGGATACGGAGATAACGGTTGATGACCTTAGTCTGGACAGTGCTGCTCATTTTGAAACCTTTGAACTTATTGACACGGCCTTCTTGGGTGACGCGGTCCGTGTCAGAAAAATGCTCAGAACGCTGCGTCAGGAAGGGGTCCCTATTTACGTGGTGATTGGCGCGCTGGCGGGGCAACTTCGACGTGCCTACCACGTCAGTATAGGGCGTAGTGAACGTCTTGCACGTAATCGCAAGCGCGCGATTGACGCGGCGATCCGAAGGCTCGGTAGCCATGGCATTGAGACGATACTGATGGAATGCGGACGTTTGGATCAACAGGCCAAGGGAATGCTCCGTGGCGAAGCGTGGGACTCGCTCGAAAGACTGGCATTGACTATTTCGGGACGTACAAGATCGAACCTCGAGGCGGAAGCCCGCTATCTGTGATCGTCAGGCCCATATGCAGCGGGCAGATACAAGTGAACTAATTGATGTTGGTGCGGGCTTCCCTACCACGGGCAACTAACGTAAGACGCCCAGCGTCTGTATTGAAGTGGGAGACAGAACAGTTATCGGGACGAAATTGAATCATCAATTCGTTTCCGGTTGCCGCGCCGGCAACAATGTTGATAGCGACGAAGTGCGAAAAGACGACCGTATCAAATGGGAATTCCTGGATACAGTCGAGCATGACTTGGCGCCAGACAGTGAGTTCTGGCGTGAGATCGATCCAACGGCGTTTCATTATTCCCTGCAACCAGATAGCACGATGTCGAAGGTCGTCGATAGGGGAAGGCACTTCGGCCACCCGTTACTCGATGCCGGGCGCGCAGTCCCAACGTATGGCCAAGGGTTTACTGTCTCTCTCGCCCGAGCGAGCGAGCTCGTTACGATTTGCATAGGCCCCATCGCGTCAAGTTCTTTTGCCGCCGCGTTCGCTTGCTCCATGCCGCGTTTGCTCAAACCCGGATTAATTTGGCCATCGAATCCGGCAGCGGCTTCGCCTTGACGGACCATGTAGATACTGGGCATTGAATTGCATCCTTATCTGGTGGTTTGCAACGTTCTTGTAGTCGCTCGCTGATGCAACGGCCGAGCAATGTCAGCGCGGGCTACCGCTAATTTGCACTGGGAAAGACAGTTGAATCAAGGTTAAATAGCTTGCTTCGCTGGTTGCACGTCACGGCCCGAATCAATAGACCGTGTACCTGTGGTTGACTGAAGGTTTAGTTATGAATATTCACGACGGTGGGCTGTCGCCTGACGTGACGCCGGATGCGTCCGTAAACGTACGTGAGGTGTTCGGGATCGATGAAGACTTTTCCGTGCCGGCCTTTAGTGAACGTAGCGAATACGTGCCGTTGATCGACGATGACTACTGTTTCGACCCAGACACTACACTCGCAATCCTTGCAGGGTTTACTCACAACCGCCGGACCATGATCCAGGGATACCACGGCACTGGGAAATCGACTCATATCGAGCAAGTGGCTGCGCGTCTGAACTGGCCGTGTATTAGGGTCAATTTGGATAGCCACATCAGTCGTATCGATTTGATCGGTAAAGACGCCATCGTGATTGAGGACGGCAGCCAAATCACAGCATTTCGTGAAGGCATTTTACCGTGGGCGTTGCAGCACCCAACGGCACTGGTTTTTGACGAATACGACGCCGGTCGTCCGGACGTTATGTTTGTAATACAGCGGGTTCTTGAAGTCGACGGAAAGCTCACGTTATTAGACCAGAACCGCATCATTACGCCCCATCCGTCCTTTCGACTTTTTTCGACCACCAATACTGTAGGACTCGGGGACACCACGGGTCTATATCACGGAACGCAACAGATCAACCAGGGCCAAATGGATCGCTGGAACATCGTCGCAACGCTAAATTACTTGCCGCATGAAATGGAAGTAGACATCGTTTATGGGAAAGCGAAGAGCTGGCAGGCCAAAGTGGACGGACGACAAACTATTTCAAGTATGGTTAATGTGGCTGACTTGACCAGGAGGGGCTTTGTAAACGGGGACGTTTCCATAGTGATGTCGCCACGTACCGTGCTGGACTGGGCGGAGAACGCCGAGATATTTAGTGATATCGGCTTCGGTTTCCGAGTTACCTTCCTAAACAAATGCGATGAACTCGAGCGCCCTATCATCGCGGAGTATTACCAGCGATGTATGGGCGACGACTTGGGCGATGCCAGCAAGGGCATCATGCTGACAAAGTAGATCCGGGTTCATGAGCGAAGAAGATCACCCGCTTGAGGCGTTCAAACGGGCGACTGTCGCAACCATGCGAGCGCTTGCGGAAGACGATGAGCTCGAGGTCACCTTTGGCAAAGGAGCAGCCACGGTCCGTGGTCATTCGGTTGAGGTGCCCGTGCCCACCGTTGGTTGTTCCGAGCAGGAACTCAATGCGATACGTGGGATCGGTGACGAAGTCGCACTCAAACTTCGATATCACGACACTGTTGCCCATCGCAGCCGTACTCCGAAAGCGGGTCCTGCACAGGAGTTGTTCGAGTGGGTCGAAGACGCCCGTATCGCATCCATTGGGACCTTGCGGATGGAGGGCGTCGCGCAAAACCTCGACGCCAACCTTGACGCGCTATGTAAGCAGCAGGCGTTCGATCTAATAACTGCCGAGGGTGAAGCGCCTCTCGGCATCGCGGTCGGTCTACTGGTGCGGCAGCGATTGACGGGTCGACAATTGCCCGCGTCGGCGGAAAACGTTGTTCATTTCTGGCGCGATTACATCGAAGAGCGGGCGGGGGATGACATCGAGTCGCTTCGCGACTGCCTGCACGATCAAATCGCTTTCGCCGATCGTTGCACAAACATCATGGTCGACTTAGGGCTGGCTTCCGAATTGGATGATCCCTCCGAACTCGAGGACAACGATCAGGATACAGAGAATATCGAGGAGAACCAGGACCCGGACGCCGAATACGCGCCCGAAGACGTCGTCCTCGACGACGATTCCATGGCGGAGGAAGATGCGGACGGTGAGTCCATGTTAGCCGAGATGGATGCTGATATGGACATGAACGATCTCGGCGCTGAAGCGGACCCTGATGAATCGCCGAACTACTCACCGGACAGTTCGGGTCGAATACGGATGGACGTCAACTACACCGCTTTTACCCAGGAATTCGACGAAGTTGTACAAGCGGAGGATCTTTGCGAAAGCGAAGAGCTGGCACGGTTGCGCGCGTTACTTGACCAACAACTGATCCCGCTTCGACACACCACGTCTAAGCTTGCGAATAGGCTTCAACGGCGGCTGTTGGCGAAACAAAATCGAACCTGGGAGTTCGACTTGGAAGAGGGCCTCCTTGATGCAGGTAGGCTGGCACAGGTAGTGGTTGATCCGCTCAATCCGCTCGCCTTCAAGCAAGAACGAGAAATGAACTTCCGCGATACCGTGGTTACTATGTTGATCGATAGTTCGGGGTCGATGCGCGGTCGTTCGATCACCATTGCTGCCATGTGTGCCGACATTCTTGGGCGGACCCTGGAGCGATGTTCCGTGGGTGTGGAGATTTTAGGATTTACGACACGCGCATGGCGGGGTGGGCAATCCAGGGAAGAGTGGATTAATGCCGGGAAACCTTCGCATCCCGGACGATTGAATGATCTGCGCCACATCGTCTACAAGGCGGCCGACGATTCGTGGCGTCGCTCTCGACGTAATCTAGGTCTTATGATGCGAGAGGAACTGTTAAAGGAAAATATCGACGGCGAGGCGCTTATTTGGGCTCACAACCGCCTTGTCATGCGAACCGAAGAACGCAAGGTGCTAATGGTGATTTCTGATGGTCTGCCGGTCGATAACTCGACGTTATTGGTGAACTCGAGCAGTTATCTCGAGCAGCATCTGAAGTACGCGATTGACTCGATCGAGAATCAGTCAGTGGTGGAACTAATTGCCATTGGTATCGGCCACGATGTAACTCACCACTACCGGCGGGCTGTTACTATCACAGATGCCGAGCAACTTGGCGGTGCGATTACGGAGCAGCTGGCTTCTCTTTTTGACGTGACGGCGTAAGCTCGTGCGTTGGATAGCTCTATTTCTGGTCGGACTCATCGCGACATCGCTGCATGCGGATGTGGTGCGGTTAGCGTTTGGTTCTTGTGCGGACGCAGACAAGCCCGATCATCCGATATGGGATGCGCTATACCAGGCCCAGCCCGACGCGCTATTGATGATTGGGGACAATGTCTATGCCGATTCGCCCAGCTTTCGATCCAACCCCAGCCGGCAGGGTTTGGAAACCGAATACGCGAAACTGGGTGCTGCTCCCTTATTCCGGCGTTTGCGCGCTAGTATTCCGGTATATGCCACCTGGGACGATCATGACTATGGTTTAAACGATGGTGGCGGAGAATTCGCGCTAAAGGACGTTTCACAACAGGTTTTTTTTGATTTTTGGCAGGTCGCTGCGGATCGGCCCGAGCGACAGACCCCCGGGATTTATGCTGAACGGTGGCTCGACAAGGCTGGGATGCAAATACAAATTCTCCTACTGGATACACGTTACTTCCGCTCCGCGCTCACGATAGACGTTCCAGATGGCCGATGTCCTGTTCGTAATTACGGAATTAACGTGGCTGAGGGAGTTACGATATTGGGACGTGCTCAGTGGCAATGGTTGGAGGAACGCTTGCAGGAGCCAGCCGACGTACGCGTTATAGCCTCGAGCATTCAAGTCGTCGCGGACCAACATTGCTGGGAGCGCTGGGGCGCCTTTCCAAAAGAGCGAGCACGCCTTTTCCGCCTGATTGCTAGCTCTGGTGCGCGCAATATATTTTTTGTTTCCGGGGACCGGCATCTGGGCGAGATATCCAAACTCTCCGATACAGACGATTTCGCGCTCGACTATCCCTTATACGACATTACCTCGAGTCCTCTTAGCGCCCGTTCAGGCTTTGGTAAGGGTGAGGTAAATCGTTACCGCGTGGGTCACGACAATGTCCGCGTCAGCAATTTCGGCATGATTGAGGTAGACGCGGTTAAGAGGCAAGCAGTTCTAAGCCTGCGGGACAGCGTTGGTGAAACGCTCGTTGGTACGAGCGTTTTTCTCCGCTAATTTTTGTCTTTTGGGGTCAGCCAACGACCTCAAATCGCTTGATGTCGGGGCGGCCAGCCATCAGCCCGGCAAACTTGGCCCCCGCAGCTTTGAAGTGGTCACTCGAGCCATGGGCCGCAAGTGCTTCTTCATCAGAATACAGTTCCATCACAGCGTAGCCGTCGTTGTCTTTGACTAGTGTATACAGTTGATTACCCGGCTCATTGGCACGTACTTGCTCCGCAAGCCCTAGCATTACCGTTTCGAACTCGGATTCCTTACCCTCGGCGACACTCAGCCTCGCTAATAACGCAATCATATGATCTTCCTCCCAACCGATGGAGCAGAATACCTATGTCATGAGCCGAAACAAACTGCTAACGATGCTCCGACGGTATGGACGTCGCTTTCCAGCCGAGACAACGACTGAGCGATTTCAGTCATTTGTTGTTGACCAACCGCGTTGTTTTGAAAGGGATTGCTGGTGTAACGGGCACATAACGGCATCCTCGCTCGTGCTGAATGAACACGGTACTCATACATTGCTTACACGGCACGCGAAATTAAAAAAGTGGTTACAGTTGGGTGGGCACTGTGATGGTGATTCTAATCCGTTACGGGTGGCTCAACGCGAAGCGACGGAGGAGTCGGGCCTTGATGTAATTCCGATCATGACAGAGGTGTTTGATCTTGATATTCACCAGATTCCGGCGCGCGGCGACGATCCTGTTCATTATCATTACGACGTGCGCTTTGCGCTGCAGACTTGCGGGCCTGACGCATACCGGATAAGTAATGAGTCACTCGATCTTCATTGGGTTTCGTTAGTCGACGTAGGAAAATACAACAGCGAAGAATCGATCTTGCGTATGGTCCGTAAATTTCATTCATTAGCGCGCTGAAGGAGGACTCGATGTTGCCCGACCCGCGTGAATTCGATGATTTATGGTTTGACCCAGAAATGGGCCAGATCGTACGAGAACCGGCCGGGAACGGCTACGGATACTGGGTAGGCGGCCACAAGGCCTTTTACGATCAAGTAAGCGAACAGTTTGTTATTTTTTATCGAGAGCGTTCACCCCTGGAGACGGGCCGTGGTAGCCGTTGCGCGATCGCGGTGGGAAAAGATGGCGTCACGTTCGAAGAGGTATGGACTGCCAATAAGGAGGCATTCGCCGCGTCGTCGATTGAAGTTGGCCATCCCGTTCGTTCGCCGGACGGTGACTGGCGGCTCTATATTAGTTACGAGGTTGCCGGTGCTCGATACTGGCGCATCGACATGCTCAAGGGAGAAAGCTTGGAAAGTCTTGATGTGCAAGGTCGGCGCACGGTCTTTCAGCCGACCGATTTTGGTTTGGGGTCGTTAAAAGATCCGGTAGTTTATCTGCGTGATGGTCGCTGGTGGGTATATGTCGCTGGGCCCGCACGCGAACGTCATCCGCGGCGGGGGAGGCGCGTTCGTGCCAATGCCCTTGACGCCACTTTATTGGGCCGGTCGGACGATGGTTTGTATTTTCCCGAGTTAGAGTGGGCTTTTGAGGCTCCGGGCACCGATACATGGCACGGAAGACGCGCACGAATTAACTCTGTTATCTCCTATGATAATGGTTGGCTCGCGCTCTATGACGGTGGCCGCACATTCTATGACACCTACGAAGAATGGTGTGGTTTGGCGTGGAGCGACGATGGTGTCCGGTTTGAGCGCCTCGACCAGCAAAAACCATGGGTGCGTTCACCATATGGCTGTGTCCGGTACGTGTTCGCCCTTGAGCAGCCGAGCGCTATCTATTTTTACTACGAATATACACGGGCAGACGGGTCCCATGACTTGCGTGTTTCGGTGGTGAAACGTTGAGTCCGGTACGACCGGATTGGTGAAGCTAATTATTCGTATAGATGGCAAGCGACCAAGCGCACGTCATCTCCATTTCTGACGATCCTTAACGCGGGGTTCACGTGCTGACACTGGTCCATTGCGTGAGGACAGCGATTAGCGAAGCGACACCCGGCAGGGAGGTCCACTTGGGATGGGATTTCGCCGATGCTGGACGTGGGACCCCGTGCACGTTCCCGGTTCGGGTCGGGCTCGGGGTTTGAACTGATAAGCAGATCCGTATAGGGATGTTTTGGGTCAAAGAAGACTCGGTCGGAACTCCCCACTTCGACCAAAGATCCGAGGTACATCACGGCCATGCGGTCGGATACGTAACGCACCATCGAGAGATCGTGGGCGATGAAGAGCAACGTCAAACCAAGGGAACGTTTCAACTCCCTCAATAGATCCACGACTTGCGCCTGGACAGACACGTCAAGCGCGGAAATAGGCTCATCGCAAACCACGAAATCGGGTTCGAGGATCAACGCGCGAGCAATGCCAATCCGCTGGCGTTGTCCTCCGGAGAATTCATGGGGGTATCGACCCGCGTGGTCAACGTTTAAACCGACCTTAATCAACCATTCGGCCGTTCGGTCGGTGATTTCCGCCTTGTTCAAATCGCTGTGCAACCGTAATCCTTCGCCAATAATCTCGCCTACGGTCATCCTCGGATTCAGGGATGAATAGGGATCCTGAAAGATCATCTGCATGGATCGTGCGTATCGGCGAAAATCTGCGGCTCGGTAGACTGCGGGTAGTTTCGAACCTTTATAGAAAACTTCACCTGCCGTTTTCCGATCGAGTCCCAGAAGGGTTCTGCCGAGCGTCGACTTCCCCGAGCCGCTTTCGCCGACAAGACCAACGATCTCGCGCGTTTCAATGGTTAGGGATACGTCGTCGACGGCATGAATTTTCTGGCGGCCGCGGTCGAAGTATTTTGTTAAGTTACGAATGTCGATTAGTGGCTGATTCACGGCCGATGAATCTCCGTAACATGCTGTGGGCAATCTTCATGGTGTAACCAGCACCGCGATTGATGCGCGGGGTTGACAGTAAAAGCACTCGGAGATGTTGCTTCGCATACTTCCATGGCGTACGGGCACCGGGGGTAGTAACCGCAACCGGGCGGCGCATCGAATAAATCCGGGGGTGCCCCTTCGATGGGCGCGAGTTTTTGTACGATCCCGGGCCGATTGGTTGGCATGGCCGCTTTGAGCCCGAGCGTATAAGGATGGGCGGAGCGATAAAAAATATCGTCCACTGTGCCGTACTCAACGACCTCTCCTGCGTACATCACAGCGACGTCATTTGCCATTCGCGCAACAACGCCAAGGTCGTGTGTAATCAAAACTATGGCCATGTTGTTCTTCCGCTGAAGATCAACCATTAGGTCAAGAATTTGAGATTGAATCGTGACGTCGAGAGCGGTGGTTGGTTCGTCAGCGATCAGTACGGATGGTTCGCACGCTATTGCCATCGCGATCATCGACCGCTGAAGCATTCCACCTGAAAATTCGAAGGGGTATTCCTTGATGCGGTTAGCTGCGTCTGGAATGAGTGTCATGTCTAGTAATTCCTGAGCGCGTCGCATTGCCTGCCGATGTGAGTAGCCTCGATGTACGATAAGAGTTTCGGCTATTTGTGCCCCGATGGTCATTGTCGGGTTTAGTGACGACATCGGATCCTGGAAAATCATGGCAATATCCGTTCCGCGAATTTCTCGGCCGTCGACAGTTTTCCCTCCTAAGATGTCCTGTCCACGAAGTTTCGCGGTTCCCCGTGTAATACGGCCGGGGGGAGCTTGGATTAAACCCAAGACGCTCTGGACTGAGACGGTTTTCCCACAACCGGACTCACCAACGATCGCCAGCGTCTCGCCTTCGTTGACTCTAAAGCTCGCGCCTCGTACTGCTTGGACGGATCCCCCGTGTACCGCGAATTCGACGTGAAGGTCGTTGACTTCGAGTAGCGCCATGGATTAGTCCGCCGAGCGCATGCGTGTATCCAACGCATCGCGTAAACCGTCCCCGAGTAGGTTGAATACCAGGACGGTAAGACTGATGAACACGGCCGGAAACATGAGCTCATGCGGTGCTGTTAGCATGGTCTTGATTCCCTCGTTGCACATGCTTCCCCAAGATGGATTGGGCGGTGCGACCCCCATGCCGATAAATGACAAGAACGCTTCGGTAAAAATTGCCCCGGGTACTGCGAATGTAAGTGTGACGAGTATCACCCCCATGGTGTTGGGGATCATGTGCCTCAGAATCAAATACATGGATCCCGCACCTAATAAGCGTGACGCGCCTATATAGCCCTCCTCCCTTATCTGAAGGATCTGACCACGTACAAGGCGAGCCGTTGCCGGCCAGCTCAGTAGGATCAGTGCGAGCAATATCGCGAAAATACCGCTCTCGCCCGGTTCAGTGTTAAAGACCATTTTGAACAGAATCATGAAGAGGAGGAAAGGCAATGCAACCACAAAATCGGCAAACCTCATTAGTAGTTGGTCCCACCGTCCGGCGACAAAGCCAGCGAGGCTGCCGTACAGAATACCGACTAACACATACAAGAACGGCGCGACAATACCGATGAATAGTGATACGCGAGCGCCATGCATGAGTCGAGCTAGCATGTCGCGCCCGAGGTAATCGGTCCCGAGGGGATGGAAGTCGAGGTAAACGGTCTCGCCGATCAACAATTGCCCGTTAGGTTCCAAAAGACCACGCGCAACCGCCTCGATTACAGTGATGACGCGTACTACCGGTACTTCGATAGTTGCGTATCCCCGTTGTTCGAAGCCGTCCGAATTCAGCGCAACCACGGAGTAAAAGTAGGTTCGTGGCTTCAGATCCAGCCGATCTTCGAAACCTGGTAAGTTGGCGTTGACGATGTCTGTGAGAGGTAACCCTAGGGCATCGGGCGAAGTGGATTCAGCGATGTCTCGGTAGACTCGATAACCACTGGCGCCAACGACCGGGCTCCAGGAAAGGCGCACGGCTTGTGTGGTTGCCCGTCCGACAACAGCGAGTTTTATGGCTGGCATCGTATGCGGAGTTGGCCTATTCGTTTTGGCCATTGACCAGGGAACATGGGGTCCAACGACAAGTGCGCGGCGATCCGCGCCGGGTGGTATGGAGATCTGGTCAAGATCCTGTAGCGTTGGATCGATCGTCCATACCCAGGGCCCGATTAGCGTGAAAAGACCGAGCGCGGTGATGATGTAGAGAGAGATCAACGATCGTGTACTGGCTTTGAATCGACGCCACGCATCCTGCCAATAGGAGAGCGACGGTCGTGCGGTCGTCGCTGCAGGAGCGAGAGCCTCGGTTCGTTGAAACGAAAGCATGGCGTCCATCAATCGAGTCTCACTCTCGGATCAATCCATCCGTATAACAAGTCGACGACGATCACCATGAACACTAAAAACGCACCGTAAAACACGGTGGTGCCCATAATGACGGTGTAGTCGCTTTGTTGGACGGCCTGGACAAAGTAGCGCCCAAGTCCCGGGATAGCGAATACGAGTTCGACCACGAAACCGCCCGTTGTAATCGCGGCGATCGAAGGTCCAAGCACCGTGATTACTGGGAGAATTGCGTTGCGCAATTGATGTCTGAGGAAGATTCTCGTGGGCGGGAGACCCTTTGAAATGGCCGTTCGCAAGTAATCGGCATTGTCGATTTCAAGCATCGATGCGCGCATGAGTCGGGTCAGGAATGCCATCGTTCCGAGGCCCAAAATCAGGGAGGGCATGATCATGTGGGAAATGCTTCCCCAACCGGCGACCGGGAGAATCGAGGTACCGAAAAAGGCGTTGACGTTGACCAACGTCATTTGACCGAGGGCTGCAAAAACGAAACTCGGCACCGAGATTCCCATGATTACTAGAAACATAATGACGATATCGGGCAGGCGATTTCGATTGATGGCTGTTAGTGCGCCGAAAAGGATGCCGCCCAAACCGGCAAAGACGATGGCCAGTACGCCGAGAATGGCCGAGACGGGAAAATGCTCGCGAATGATGTCGTTCACGCTTCGGTTTTCCTGCGCGTAGGAAATCCCAAAGTCGCCTCTGATCATGTTCGAGAGGTAGATTTTGTATTGTTCAAGGATGGGTCGGTCCAAGCCGTATTTCGCTTGGAGGTTTTTACGGATTTCCGGAGAGACCGCTTTCTCGTCCAATAGTGGGTCGCCGGGAACGTTGTGCATGGCAAAAAACGTTGCTGTCGCGATCAGCCACACCGTGATGGCTCCTTGCAATAGGCGTTTAAGCGCATAGCGGACGTACGCATTTCTGTTGGTTCGCGAATTAGCCATCGATGTATGCGTTGCTGTAGTCCGAATCCATCCCGACTGCGCGTTTCACGACGCCTTTAAGCCGCGGATCGCGTACGTACACACTGCCTGTCTCGTACGTCGGAAGGATCACGGCTTCGAGATGAATGATTTTCTGGATCTCAGAAAACGCATTCATCCGTATTGTTGGTTCAAGGGAGTTCTGGGCGATTCGGACCCATCGGTCGAGTTCGAGATTCTTGTACTCGCCGCGATTGTTTTTGTTCCAGGACGCAAACAGGTCGCCAAACGTCAGAGGGTCGGCATAATCTGGGCACCATCCCGCCAACACCATATCGAAATCGCCAGACGACATTTTAGCCAGGCGCTGCTTAAAGATTTGCCGATCGATTCTAATGTCTAGGCCTAGCTTTTCTTTGAATTCTTGTTGTAAATATTCTGAGATCTTGTTGGTAGTCGCGCGGTCGCCAGTCAGAAATATTAGGGGTTGCCATTCGTCCAGCCCGAGTTCCTTTTTTGCTTGGGCAAGGAAAAGGCGCGCTTTAGCGACATCAACTTGTGCTTCTGGCGCGGGGAATTCCTGCCGAAAATAGCCATCGACACCTTGGAGCCATACTGGAAAAAAAGAAACGCCGGGTAGATTCCCGGGCATTGCAACAACTTTATAAACCAGTTCGTTGGTGTCCATCGCCAGCTGTAAGGCCTTGCGTAAATGCCGGTTTCGTGTCAATCGGTTGGAGCGGTGGTTAAACGAAATGTAACCAACGCAGCCTTCATTGAAACGTTCGAGCTTCCACCGCCTTTGAAGCGCGTCATCTATGTTCTCCGCATTGAGGCCAGCGATTGCGATCTTTCCATCCTTAAATAAATTCAATGTCGCGTTAACGTCGCTGGTTATGTAGGCATAGTCGATGACGTTCAAGCGGATACGATCGCGATCCCAGTAATGCAGATTGCGTACCATGCGCAATTGGGAACCGTGAACCCATTTTTCGATTACAAAAGGACCGTTGTACAGGAGTTCTGACGCGTCGGCGCCGTAGCGGCCTTGCCGTTCTTCATAGAACGATTGTTTGATTGGGAAATAAGTTGGGAACACGAGCAAGCTATCAAAATACGCGACGGGTCTTTCGAGGTGGACCAATAAAGTGTTGTCGTTGAGCGCCGTAGCGCCGAGTGCGGAAGCATCGAGTTGGTCATTGTTTATTGCTTCTGCGTTTTTGATTGAGTACAGGATGAAGGCGTACTCCGAGGCGGTTTTCGGGTTCAATGCGGTTTGCCAGGCGAACACGAAGTCGTGGGCCGTTATCCGCGAGCCATCGCTCCAATAGGCGTCCTCGCGTAGCCAAAAAGTTGCTTCAGTTGCGCGGATTTCCCACCGTTCGGCGACCCCAGGTACGATCTGGTTGAACTCGTCGTAGCGCAATAAACCTTCCATGACGTGGCCAAGAATCTGGCCGCTCACGGTATCTGTTGCGCGGGAACTGTCTAATTGCGGGGGTTCCTCACTCAGCGCGAGGGTCATGCTACCCGCGACCGGATCCAGCGCCCGCGCCGCGACCCCTTCAGACAACGAGGCGAGCACCCACATCAACACTCCGAACCCAACTACGCTCGCTAGTCCTAGATAAATAAGCTGCCGCCCCGCGGTTCGGTGAACGGTCTTGTGGCTAACGTTTGGTTTGTGTTTCATCCAACGTCAGAGTGTGCAAGTGCTATTGGACAGTTCGTAGGAGATTTCCGACGATACGCTCGAGGTGCGTAAGAGAGTTGCATTCCTCAGCTTGGTGAACGTACGCAGAATATTTTCGCATTTCTGCATCGCCAACATTCCACGTGTTCCGGGATTCAGGGTTCAACCAGATTATCCGTTTTGAGCGGTCATACATTTCCTTCAATATTTCGGCGCGCGGGTCGCCGTAATTATTGCGCGCGTCACCAAGAATGATAATGGTGGTTCGTTTATCTATGTCTTCAAGGCATTTTTTTCGGAAGTCTTCAAAAGCTTGACCGTAGTCGGTTGATCCGCCGCTGTAGTCCCTTAACGTTTTGGCGATGGCATCTTCCAACTTGTTACGCTCGAATAAATCCGTGACTTCTGCCAAGTCGGACGAGAAGGCGAAAGATCGTACTTTGGGCATTACCTCTTCAAGGCTGTAGAGGAACATCAACATAAATCGCGCGTAATTAGCCACCGAGCCGCTGACATCACAGATCGCGAATACTTTAGGTCGATCGATCTTTATCGATTTCCAGTGCAGGTCGAAAATGCAGCCGTCGTAGCTCATGTTGGACCGGAGCGTCCGCGATATGTGCAATTGCCCTCGTCTAAACACCTTCTTTCGGCGTGAGTGCACGGCGACCAGGCGCTTCGCCATTCGAAATACGATCGCTTGCACTAGCCTGAAATTACGGTGTTCGATGTTTGACAGTTTGACTTTGCGTAATAGCTCTTCTCGGAGTTTCTTCCCTGTGGCGTCGGCATGGAGTAGGAATTGCTTCTCAACGTAATCGCGAACTTGTTCCCGCAACCATTCTCGACGCTTTTTTAATTCCTGACCGAGCCTTCGATCTGGGATGTTGGGGCTCTGGCGCACGACAGAAATTTCGTGTTGCAGATCAGCAAGCCCCATTTCGTCCATGATTTTGCGGGTATAGAGGCCCTTCTGGGTAAAGACCTGAATTTCATCGAGGCTGATCTCCTTTGCGGCAGACGCCATGCTGACCGTCAGCTCGACACGACTATTCTGCATCAACAGTTTGCCGAGGGAGGATCGTGGGTTGGCCATATCACCGGGACCGAGATCCTCTTCGTCTTGTTGTTCTTCGAAGGAGCTGAATTTTTTTTTCCTTCGACCGCGTTTGTCGCCGTCGGTACCGTCACCGTTAGCACCGCCACGGCCCTGTCCGGTGCCACCTTCGCCTCCGGCCCCCTCTCCGTCACCGTTAGTGTCGACCACAACGTTTTCCCCTTTGACGTCTTCAAAAGTGAAAAATTGGTCGAATGTCTCGTCGAACGTATATTTTTCGTCGGCGGTCTTTGGTAGGACGAGGGCCAGCGTATTCTTTAGAAATTCTCTATTTCGGTAGCCGCAAAGCTCAACCGCGCTCATCGCGTCTAACGTTTCCGCGGTGGAAATGCGGACGTCAGCGTTTCGTAACGCGGCAATGAAGCTGGTGAGGGTCCGATCCATACTGACGGTCTCTACCGCGTTAGTTTTTGATCGCTTTGCTTGTCAGAACCGTGATCTCCGCGTCGACATTAACGATGTCTTCCTGGAATTTGAGGATAACATTGAGCGTATCACGAACCAGATCCGCGTCCAGCGACTCGGTGTGGAGCAGCAGTAACGTCCGGGCCCAGTCGATCGTTTCGCTAATCGCGGGTACTTTTTTTAGATCAAGATCTCGAAGTTCCTGGATAAACGTTACCAACTGGCGTCGCAATTCGGGCGGAATTTCGGGAACGCGAGCGTGGATGATTCGTTGCTCCAGATCTGTGTCTGGGAAAGGTATATAGAGATGGAGGCAGCGACGCTTAAGCGCGTCGGAGATTTCGCGCGTGTTGTTGCTGGTCAGGAAAACGATTGGTGGTTCAGCCTTGGCTTTTATGGTCCCGATTTCCGGTATCGATACTTGATAGTCGGATAGAATCTCGAGCAGCAACGATTCAAATTCGTGATCGGACTTATCAACTTCGTCTATGAGCAAGACGCAGCCATCCTCTTCTTGCAGAGCTTTGAGCAGGGGTCTCGGTTCCATGAATTCTTCTGAGAAAAAGATGTCTCCGAATTCGTGTAACCGGTTGACAGATTCGGTAAACCCTTTGGCACCCTGGAGGACTTCGTTAAGAGTTTCTTTGAGGACTTGTGTGTAAAGCAGCTGTTTACCGTATTTCCATTCATAGATTGCTTTCGCTTCATCGAGACCTTCGTAGCACTGAAGTCGGATTAGGGGAAGTTCAAACATCTCTGCCGTGGTCTTAGCGAGCTCTGTTTTGCCAACGCCGGGCGGGCCTTCAATGAGCACGGGTTTGCGGAGTTGATACGCGAGATACACAGCGGTCGCAATTTGGGTGCTACAAATATATCGATGTTCCTCAAAGCCGGCTTGTAAATTGCTCACTGATCCAGCCAGTTCGTCGATATCTGTCACGGTTCCTCCCACTACTTCAGCCCGGAGATCGCTTTTCTCCGCGCAAAACGCGGCATTATCCCGATCCGCTACAGCGATGTATACGTCGGGATGTCAACCGGCTTGGATTCAACGGTTTAGGGATTTTTTAGGGCGATGGTCCCGAGTTTTTCGCGCGGTAGATCACCTGTTATTCGTCTTTACTGGGTTAGAATCATCCGCGTTAATCCCGGCGCGGTCAGCGAGCAATTGCAATGTATTGCAGCCTCTACGAATGTAGTAGCAAGACGGTGAGTCATTGTGAATGAATCGACCGGAAAGCCGTTGGAAGGTGTTCTCGTTGTGGCTTTGGAACAGGCGCTCGCTGCGCCTTTGGCGACGTGTCGCCTAGCCGACGCCGGGGCACGGGTCATTAAACTTGAACGAGAAGAAGGAGATTTTGCGAGGGGATATGACGCCTTCGCGAACGGTCAAAGCGCCTATTTCGCCTGGGCCAACCGAGGCAAAGAGTCGCTGGTCGTGGACATCAAGGATTCGTCGGATGTATCGCTGATTCGGCGAATCATCGCTGAAGCCGATGTGTTTATACAGAATCTAGGCGTAGGCGCGGCGGCTCGCGTGGGACTGGGCTCGACTCGGATGCGCGCTCAGTATCCTCGACTCATTACCTGCGATATTTCTGGATACGGAGAGACGGGGCCCTACGCGGCCATGAAGGCGTACGATTTGTTAGTACAAGCGGAATCTGGGCTGGTATCTATTTCTGGCCCTCCCGGCGGATTTGGTCGGGTGGGAGTTTCGGTTTGCGACGTCGCGACGGGCGTCTCTGCCGCGCTAGCGATAAATGAAGCCATAATTGGGAGGGTATCGACAGGTCTGGGTGTTGAAATTCACTTGTCGCTATTCGATGTAATGGCGGAGTGGATGAGCGTGCCGTTGTTGCAATACGACTATACGGGAACGGGGCCCGATCGTATGGGGTTGGCGCATCCTTCGATTACCCCATATGGCGGATTTGTCACGGAGGATGGGGCGACATTGGTCATCTCCATCCAGAATGAACGCGAATGGCGTGATCTGGCGACAAAGGTGCTGAATAAGCCAGAACTTTCATCCGACCCCAATTATGTGGATAACCCAGCGCGGATGCAGCGTCGCGAGCAAGTGGATGCCATTGTTCAGAACGTTTTTTCAAGTCGAAGCCGGAAGGAATTGGAGCGTCAGTTGAGTGACGCGCGCATCGCGTATGGCGCAGTAAATGGTTTGGATGAACTTTCCAAACACCCGCAACTGCGCCGGATTCGGGTTGCAAGTGAGACCGGCGAAATTGAGATGCCAGCCCACCCGGACGCAAATCGAGATGTCGGTATCGATACTCGAATTCCGGCCCTGGGCGAACACAGTGATGCGATTCGGGTTGAATTCGCGGGGAACTAATTTCGTACTGGCGATAAAACAAGTGGTCGAACATTCGCTCGTCGAGTTCGTCCAACTTTGGACGAACTACCGGGTTGACCGACGGATTACGAGTAGTAGAAGCTCGCCTGTATAGACATTGCCATACGAGGAAAGCTATGCCGTCTCGACGCGAATTAATACAGCTCACCGAAACAGAGATCGCAGATTATTTAACGAGTCAAAAGACCCTGATTATCGTTTCTAACGGTCGCGACGGCTATCCGCATCCGATGCCCATGTGGTTTTATCGGGACGACGAGGGCTGCCTTTATTGCACGACTTTTGGGAAAAGTCAGAAAGTGTACAACTGGCGCCGCGATCCCAAGGCGACGCTGTTAGTCGAGAGCGGCGAAGAATATGCTGAACTGAAAGGCGTCATGATTTATGCGATCGCCGAAATCATTGACGATCCAGAGGCAATACAAGATACGCTGGTGAACATTAACGCGGGAGGAAGGACACTGTCGGACGAACAAAGGATGACGTTAAGAGAAGCAATAAGTACCACAGCCCAAAAGCGCGTTGTGCTCAAGTTTAGCCCCACGCGATACGCGAGCTGGGACCACGCCAAGCTCGAAGGAAGATACTAACGGCAGCCTCCAGTAGCCTTCGTATCGAGAAGCCATTAGTACTTGTAGGAATCCGGCTTGAACGGACCCTCCTTACTTACATTGATATAGTTTGCTTGGTTGTTGGTGAGTTGCGTTACGACTCCACCAAATCCTTCGACCATGAGCCGGGCAACTTGTTCGTCAAGTTTTTTTGGCAGCACCTCGACGCTGACTGGTGCACGCTGCGTGACAGGTTGGTTCGCCCAGCCTTGCTCATACAAATGCATTTGTGCGAGTACCTGGTTCGCGAACGAACCGTCCATTACTCGCGACGGGTGACCCATCGCGTTGCCTAGGTTTACCAACCGTCCCTCGGAAAGAAGAATGATGTAATCGCTGGGATTTTCGCTGCGAAACACTTGATCTACCTGGTCTTTGACGTTTTCCCACCGCCAAGATTGACGCATGTACACAGTATCGATTTCGTTGTCGAAGTGGCCAATATTGCAGACGATGGCTCCTGATTTGATCGTTTCGAGCATTGCCGAGTCGCAGACGTTGGTATTGCCTGTACACGTGACAAGTACGTCAGTTTCACCAAGAAGCCTTGCATCGATGTCGGCGGATTTACCTGTGTTGATGCCGTTAAGGTAGGGAGAAACTACCTCATAGCCGTCCATACATGCTTGCATCGCACAGATTGGATCGATCTCCGCGATTCGAACGATCATACCTTCTTGTCTAAGACTTGCAGACGAACCCTTACCGACATCTCCGTAGCCGATGACGAGGGCTCGCTTGCCGGCCATCAGCATGTCCGTACCACGTTTGATGGCATCATTGAGACTGTGACGGCATCCGTACCGGTTGTCATTTTTTGACTTGGTCACGGAGTCGTTGACGTTGATTGCCGGAACTTTTAGTTCAGCGCTTTCAAGCATCTCAACAAGTCTGTGGACACCAGTCGTGGTTTCTTCGCTGATTCCGTGGATGTCCTCCAGCATTGCTGGGTATTTTTCGTGGATCATCTTGGTTAGATCGCCGCCGTCGTCAAGCAGGAGGTTCGCCTCCCATGGCGCTGTGTTAGCGCGGATGGTTTGTTCGAGACACCAATCGTACTCGTCTTCTGTTTCACCCTTCCACGCATACACCGGCACGCCGTCCTGAGCCATAGCTGCAGCCGCATGGTCTTGCGTAGAAAAGATGTTGCATGAGGACCAGCGAACTTTCGCCCCAAGCTCGCGAAGCGTACGAATCAGTACGGCCGTCTGGATGGTCATGTGGATACACCCGATAATTTTGGCGCCATCCAGTGGCTTTTGGGATGCGTATTTTCGACGAAGAGCCATTAACGCGGGCATTTCGTTTTCCGCCAAGGCAATCTCTTTGTTGCCGAAGTCCGCTAATTCGATATCGGCTACTTTGTAGTCAGGCATTTGATTTCCTGGTGCTTGTCCACCATAGGCCCTCGAGGAGGTCCCCACGTATTAGGATCGTCCCCGACAAAGCGCGGCATCCTAGCATGGCTGTGCATGTCTAGGTATCGGCTCAATACGAAATATACGTCGCCGAGGATGCGGTTTGCGGCGGGCGCGGGTTGGCCAAGGGCATTGAACGGAAGACTTTTCCGGGTAACTGAAAATCGTGGTAAAAGTCGGGAATTTGCTATGACCGTTACAACGATTACGGATTTTTCGAGCATCGCCTAATACCGTTTCGCGGTGAGCACACCATGAAGTTGAGGCCGATGGGTTTTTTGGACAAAGCGTTGTGGGATGCGTATCGTCCGGCGTTTTCCATCGCGCTGGATACAGTTTAACTTGAGGTGAGTTTGTGAAACTTGCGTACCTGTTGGTGCCATTGCTGTTCGGAGGCTGTGGGGAATCCACGGAACAAGCAGAAACCGACATTGGTAAAGAAACCTATCTTCGATATTGCTTCTCTTGTCATCAAGGAGGCGTTGCGGGCGCGCCTTCGCTAGGGGATACAGATGCTTGGACTCCCCGACTTAGTAAGGGTAGGGCGGCATTGTTGCAGAGTGTCATTGACGGTATGCCTCCCGCGATGCCCATCAGAGGCTTGTGTAACTCCTGTTCCGACGAGGAGCTCGCGGCATCGGTGGATTACATGCTGAACGCGGTCCGTGATGCGGTGCGTTAGGCGGGATCGTTTTGATAACGAAATCGAATCGTTAGGGTCTTAGGCGGCCAGATCCTGTGCGATCCGAACGACAGCCTCGGCTATTCGGGTTGCTCGATCCAGGTCAATACTGTGTGGCCACCTGTCGTCGGGGTGGTGAAACCAGCGATTAGACCCAAGTAATGATATGTACTGCCCGCCTTCATCATAAATGTTGCATGCTTCGCCGGCAGGACGCGTGCCGATGGGCGTGGAGGAGCCGGGGTGGATTCCGACGGACGCTAGATGAGCGATTGCCATGTTGTTGAGGAAATCGTTTGAGGGTTGAAATCGGAGAACTGAATCCACCGCGGCAAGGTTTGCACCAAGATGGATCCACGCATGGGCTGAAGCGCCCAAACCGTCATGCTCGCACAGATAATGTTCGAGTCCGCTGTGACCTAATTCGTGCCCTGTGTTGGCGGTAAATAGAACGTCCCGCAGAGGAGGGTCAGCCGCAAAGTGTCTGACGCATGCTAACCAAGCGACAATTCCGCCGGAGCGTTCCGCAGTACATGTCCACCAAGCGCTCTTCGGTGTCATGATCACTAGAGGAGCGAGACTTGGGTCGATCCCTGGAATGGTCGTTGCAACGTTGGATGCTCGGCTCGATTCCTTGTCGATTTCGAAATACATCCGGCCAATGAGTCCGTTAGCGGCTGCTCTCATCAAGCTATCTTTATCGCACCCGTCAACTTGCAGAACAGGAGGTCCGTAGGGTCGAGAAAAATGGTCGGCATTCAATAGTGATAATCCGGCTGTTCCGCCCTCCGAAACGGCGACGATTCCCTGGTGCAGATTTTGTTCTCGAGCACGGAGCAAAGCTTTGGTTCCTGCATGCTGAGCGCTTGGACTGAACGTGGTAACACCAATGCCGGTGCCTATTGCTAGAGGACGAAGCGGCGCTTCAATCACCGACGAAAGCAGGCAATCGAATAGTGGCACGCCGCCGATCGATTGATTTTCAATTGTCAGGGAACATTTCTGAGGGACAAGTCTATTGAATGAAAAGGAGTCGATGTGAGGAGTTGCTCCAGCGTCCAAGATTGCGTCGGCGAGCCAAGTGGATGTCGCGGCGTCTCCGAGAGTACCTGTTCGGTGATCTAATATTTCGTCCCATGCGGATATATCAGCTTGGATTGTGTGTCCCACCGGCGTGCCAAATATTGTCGAGAACTATAAGGTTACCCCGACCGACGAGAAAGAGAACTCCAGTTGATTGTTAGCACCCCCTATCCCGTAGTAATCACCGGGCATAATGCGTATGAACCCCGTTTTTATCCGGGTTAAATGACGAATGATGAGGCGATAAAGGAAGTTGCAGATACCGTGAACGCTGGTGCAAGACGGGGTCCAACCAACCGAAAGTGGATGGCGTGTGTCAATAAGGGGCTAGCGACCGGTATCCACCGAAACGTTCTAGACACACTTTTCGATCGTGAAAACCTCCTGGACGGAGCGCGCTTAGCAACTGGTTTTCAAGATTTCGGGTCACTGGATTTTATTGAACCATTGGATCTCCTACTGGAGGGGTTTCGGCGAACCTCCGAACTTAGCCCTCTGGGGCAAGTCGCTGGTAGGTGGCACCTGATGCGCCTCTTGTGCAACCGTTTGCGGCTGGAAGCAATGTGGCAGAACGATCCGTGTATTGCCTCAGAGACACTTCGCGGGCCGATCTTTATTCTTGGTTTGCCGCGGACGGGGTCGACGATGTTACATGAGGCGTTAGCGCTGCATTCAGCTTTACGCGCGCCGCGCTTTTGGGAGTCAGCGTTCATTCCTAAACGCGACCCTATGGATTTATATCGGGCTCTTGCCGCAGCCGGACAGATCACCATCGTTAATCGGATGGCCCCTAATTTGAAGGGTATTCACCGTCTCGGCGCGAGACTGCCACATGAATGCGTAACCATCCAGGCTCACGCCATGCGTAGCATCCAATTTCACGCCGCACACCGCGTCTCGGCATACAACCGGTGGTTACAAACATGCGATTGGGAACCAGCATATCGCTGGCACGCACGGTATCTGAAAGTTCTCCAATGTGGTGGGGAAGAGGCGCGCTGGTTGTTAAAGGCACCCAGCCATATGCTTGGACTGACCGCGTTGGATCGGGTATATCCCGACGCGAAATTCATCCAGTTACACCGTGATCCATTGGAAGTCATCCCATCCATGGCAAGTCTTTCGGTCGCACTCAGAAGTGCTTTCAGTGAGGTGGTGGATGAATGGGAAGTAGGTCGTGACACTGCCGATCAGTGGAGTAGGGGACTAGCGAACACCCTTCGACAACGAAAACGAAATGCTGATCTGGACGCGCGCTTCATCGATATCAATTACAAGGAATTACTGAGCCAGCCCGTCAACGTTGTGCAGCGGATTCTCGAATTTATGGGATTGCCGAATACAACTAGTTTCGGAGAGATGTTGGAACGTTATCTAGCGCGCAACGAAAAAGGACGATACGGACGTCATACGTACAGCTTGAAACGCTTCGGACTTGAACAAAGCAGCTTAGAAAATCGTTTCTCTGAATATCGAGCCGAGTATCTTCGGATGTAGGCGCCGGCCGCGACGCGCGGTGATGACAGAGAAAAACGTTCCGGTGGCTTGTGAAGCACGGCGGCACAAGCATGGACTGGGTCCTCGTCCTCCTGTTGCTAGCTCTGATCGTCATCATTGCAAGGTTTTACTTCGGGTCCGGTGCAGGACACGGGGCAACGGCTGGGCCGCCCGTTTATCCATCAACCTTGCCCGGACGGGTGAAATCGCCAAAATCTAGACGAGAAAGGTCGATACCAAAATCGACCATCATGGGTGACTCCACCGATTGATCAGATGTCCGCTTCGGGGTCGGAAGCAGACGAAACGCCAGAGGAAGTGTCTCCTTTGTGCCGAGGCTGTGTGAAAACTATTCTGCTCTCGCGAAGCGCCTGAAAAAATGCGCATCAGAATGGCTTCCTTTCGAGTTTGGTATCTGCGAACGGTAAACAAGAGCACTCTCACGCGTGTTTTGTTTTCGAGCCAGGAGTTTTCACACAGCCTCGGCCCGTAGCGGACATTATTCGATAGAACTAGTACGCTGAAAGCCAAGGCTCCGAACCAAGAGTTCAATGTGTTCGAACGATCAAAACCTGGCAGATTGCTGATTGAATTAAGCGTGGTTGTCTAAGGTGTCGGGATTGCGCTTGCAGCCGATAGTTGGCGCGAGGATCGAGAGCTGCGGGCTCAAGAAATCGCTTACCTGCATGCTATTGAAGCGGATAGTTTGTTCGCTCGTGGTCTGTCGAGACCCATTGGCAAGCTATGTTTTCGAGCGCCTCATCTTCTCGATCATCTCTTTGCGCTGCGCTACAAGATCGCGGTGAGTCAGGGCCTCAGCGGCTTCTTCGTCGAGGCCCATCGATTCCTTCAGACGGGTGAGGTCGAACGGGTTTAGCGCGGGTTCGACGCCGATCTGTTCGGCGATCGTCGCACCATGGCGTTGAGCAAGGTAGCCGAAGATGCGGGTGATATGGTTGAAAACGTTGATATCCGGGGCGAGCTCGGCGGTGGCGCTGTCGAAGAAGATCATGTCCTTGAGGTAAAGCATCAGTGGTTTCGGTAGCCTCCCGCCGAGGGCGAGGAGTTCGTTCAAGGTCTCCTGCATGCCCGACGTGACCTCTTGAGGTGACATCTTGGTAGAGTCCTTACGGTCTGTGTCGGGTTGCTCGACGTTGAGGACCCGCATCAGCTCGTCGATGTCGATATCGTCACCGAACGCGCCGAGATCGCGGAAGGCCTCCAGTTGGCCCCTCCTATCGTTGGCGAGCATCCCCATCCGTAGAAAGGCGATGCGCTCCTTCTCTTGTAGGCGGCCAGTGATGCCGTAATCCAAGAGGGCGACCCGGCCGTCGGGCATGATGAGGAAGTTCCCGCCGTGGATATCGCCGTGAAAGACCCCGTAAATCAGCGCGCCCTCGAAAAACGCGATCATCAATGAAGCCAATACCTCCTCGGTATCGATGCCTGCGCGCTCGATCGCTTCAATGTCTACGCAGTTGAATCCCTCGAGACGCTCCATCACCAGCACACGACGCGTGACAAGCTCGGGGTGGGGGCGCGGCACGACGATGATGGTTTGTCCGCCGTCCCTCAGCACTTTGGCGATATCGAGCATGTTCTCCGCCTCAAGACGGAAGTCCATCTCTTCAAGAATGGTCTCGGCAAAGAACTCCACCAGCGCGGGCAAATTGGCGAGAGCAGCGGCGGGGATGCGACCCACGAGCTTTCTGGCGATCCATGCCATGGCGGCGATGTCGTGATGAACCGACTCCGAGACCCTTGCACGCTGCACCTTGACCACCACCCGCTCGCCGGTGATGAGGGTGGCGGCATGCACTTGGGCGATGGAGGCCGCCGCGAGGCTGTCCCGGTCCAAGGAGGAGAAGACCTCTTCGAGGGGGCGGCCGAGATCTTCCTCGATGACACTCTTGATGACATCGAAGGGCTCCGGCGCTACCTCATCGCGGCAGCGCTTAAACTCATCGACGACCTCCTGAGGCAAGAAGCTGGCTCCGGTCGAGAGGATCTGACCGACCTTGATGTAGGCGGGTCCCAGGCTTTCGAAGGCTTCGCGCAGTCGTCGGGCCAGAGCCGCACGCGAGACCGGGCCCTCGGATCGCGACTCCCGAAGCTTCCATGCCACGAGTGCCCAGCCAACTCGGCCGCCAGCACTGAGACAGCGACCCAGCGGTGGCGCGAAGCGATTGCGAATCAAGATCGGCACCTCTGCCTTCACGCTTTCGCGTAGAGCCACGAGCCCGTTACTCCAACGAATTTCCGTCGGGTCCAGAATCCAAGGCCCCGACTCGCTGAAGGCCCAGCGGTCACGGTCCACGCCCCTTCCTCCCGGGTTGCTCCCAGCGCTCTTGTTCATTCTCTGCCTACCAATATCCGACCAGTTCAGGTAGGAAAAATCCTACAGCCCCAATCGTATCCCAGTTCACGTTGTATTCTCCGCCCGATTACGCGGCTCGATGATAACTGGTAAGGCCAACACCAAATCCCTTAGGCCCTCTCAAATTTCGATTTCTCACACAGCCTCTGCCAGAAGCCGCCATTGGCCCCAAGCTCAGTTCATTTTGGGCCAAAAAGACAAACGACGAGCGGGAATGACTGGCTGAAGATGACTCAATCCTCTTCGACATCTACCGTCAGTTCATGCACGTAGTCACGACCTACGTTGCGGAGTGATCACCTCGCTGAGATCAGGCGAGGTCAAAGCGATCGAGATTCATGACCTTGTCCCACGCAGCCACGAAGTCACGCACAAACGCCTGCTGCGAGTCGTCGCTCGCATAAACCTCCGCGATGGCTCGGAGCCGGGAGTTCGAGCCGAAGACGAGGTCGACGGCCGTGCCG
>JAYGFA010000015.1:0-3422 GCA_046582115.1 Pseudomonadales bacterium
GCCGAGCATCGGCAAATCACGCGATATCAGCTAAGTTAGATCTTTAGACGGGGAGGAAGAGATTATGGAATTGCGGGATCGTGTGACAGTGGTTACGGGTGGAGCGAGCGGGATTGGTGCTGCGTGTGCACGCGCTTTTGCGGCCGAGGGGGCTAAAGTCGCAGTCGCTGACATAAACGGCGAGGGCGCGCGCGCAGTTGCCGATGACATTGGTGCCATCGCGGTCTCCTGCGACGTCGGCAAGGAAGAGGACGTTGAAGCACTGGTTGAAACGTGTGAAACCCAGCTCGGGGAGATCGACCTATTCTTTAGCAACGCGGCCGTGGCAACTGGTGGTGACCCGATTTCCACACCTATTGACACGTGGCAGCAACAATGGCAAATCAACGTAATGGGTCACGTGTACGCGGTCCGCGCGGTACTGCCTTCGATGTTGGCGAGGGGCGGAGGCTACCTTGTTCACACCGCATCGATGGCGGGTATCCTTACTTCTCAGGGAAATCTTACATACGCCACGACCAAACATGCGGTAGTCGGGCTGGCCGAGTGGTTGTCGATCACCTACCACGATCGTGGTATCAGGACGTCTCTGTTAGCGCCTCTCGGGGTGAACACACCGATGCTTGGCGGTAGAGATTCGCCGTTTTCCCGGGCTGCAGCCGGTCCAGTGAAGGAGCCGGAAGAAGTCGCCGACATGGTTGTTCAATCTATTCGCGATGAGCGTTTCCTTATTTTGACGGATGAAATTGCTCAAACCTGGATGGAGCGCAAAACGAACGATTTGGAACGGTGGTTGAATGGAATGCGGCGACTTCAACGAAAAATAGACAGCATGGCGTAGCACCATAGCCGCACATCTAAGGCGGGCGAATACCCGGGGTTACGGCGTTAAACGCAGACCAACCGTAACACCGTGAGTGTCCCAAGAACTACCTTCTACCCCAACGACTAGTGAAGCCTTACGGAGGTTCCACAAGAATCTGAAACCATAAATGGCCTCGGTTGAACCGGTGAACTCGACGTAGTCGTCGATATTGGCATTGGCATCGGATGTGGCAAGTTGCTTAAGTGCGTCTTGGTCTATAGATCCTGACATTTTTACGTGTCGCTGGATTTCTGCGCCTACCACGCATTGCCAACTGTAGGGATTGCCGAAACGCCAACCGATTTTCGCGGCAACGTCGCTGCCGCTCCGGCTTTTGCCATTTGATTCGAAATCCCAATTGCGGGGACCGGCTTCAACGAAAACGTCGACTCCTTCGAGGGGGAGAACTTTAAGGACACTGAGATACGAAGTTTTACTCACTAAACGATCGGCGTTGATATGAAAACCAACTCCAAATTGGTAATCGGATAGTTTCAACTCTTGGTGTTGGCCGTTGACATCGATCGCGTCTGCTTCTCCGTAGAGGTAGAGGGATGCGGGTAGAGAAACCGATGCGCGACCCCGCAAACCCTCTTTATCGCCATGGATGTAGTGACCTTCGACATAGGTGTAGTCGTAGGCAACGGGGTCTCCTGTGGCATCGAGAGTCAGAGCCAAGGCAATGCCACAGAGAAGTCTAATAATCACGGGCAAACCGTAGGTCGTGCGTAGATAAGTTCGTCGGAACCCATGGCAACGCAAAAAAGAGTAGAAATTTTTCGAGAACAACAAAGCGATCAAAGAGACAAATCATAATCTCGTACCTAAGTGTTCACTGATAACGGTGAACGTCAGTCCGGGTATGGGCTGACGCAGGACGGTTAGGGCGTTTCTTGAGTACTGGCGGCTGAGTATAACTCATTGATGTATATAAGAAAAATATTCATTCGAGAACGTAATTTGAGGCGGGTGCTTTTGTCTTACTGCGTATAGGGTAGATCGAAATATCGTGGTAGGGTGGTTGTCGCCCCTGCGGGGGGGTGGGTGGGTAGATCGAAAACGGCATTCGCGCCCGCGTGAATAAATTTGTTGAAGATCCTGAAACCGCTGAGGCATTGAAACCTTGGTACCGGCAATTCTGCAAACGACCGACATTCAACGACGAGTACCTACCGACTTTCGATCGAGAGAATGTGACCCTCGTCGATACCAGTGAGTCCCCAGGAGTCGAGCGTATTGTCAAAAAATGCCGTTATCGCGAACGGTACCCGCTATGAAGTCGATTGCATCATTTTTCGACGGGTTTTGAGGTCGGTACTGCGTACACTCGACGTTCGGGATACGAGATTCATGGTCAGAATGGTGTGACTCTGTCGGACTACTGGGCCGACGGATTACGGACATTACACGGCTTCTCGAGTCGTGGTTTCCCCAACTGCTTTCAGGTGGGGTTTTCACAGAACGCATTCTCGGTCAACTTGACAGCCGTTCTTGATGACCAGGCACAACACGTCGCTTACATCGTCAATGAAGTAATGTCTCGTGATGCCCGATACGTTCATCCCACCGCAAAAGCCGAGGCAGAGTGGGTAGGAACGATTCGTCGACTCGCGGTCGGCAACACGGCGTTTTTCGAAGCGTGTACGCCTGGGTATTACAACAATGAAGGCGATGTTGCGGCAGGCCGCGGTATAGGAGCGGAGTCTTATGCTCCCGGCCTCAACGCGTTCAATCGGCTATTAGCGAAATGGCGTGAGAACGGGCGATTAGAAGGACTTGAGTTCGGATAATTCCGTGGTGTCAATCCGCTTGGTGTCCGTGCGAATCACTTCGAAGAGAGTGAAGAGCAGACCGGGTCGGAATTCTGTCGGGCATATTGTTGTCTTTGTCTAAGTCGCTCATGTCAGCTCTCCTTAGCTCGCGCGAAGTTAAGCTTTCTTCCAGTCCATAGCTTTTCTCACGCTCTCAATATATGCGTGCCAACCTTTGTTTTCAGTCCGACATGCGGTTGAGTGTTGGGGGCAAATTTTGCGAGATAGAAGCTTTTTGATGGCGAAAAGAGCGGGCTCAACCCAACTATCGTTTCCCTTGTATGGCAACAAAGAAGCGTTGAATTTCATTGTCGCTGTGTCGCCACCTCTATCGAGCATTCCACCAATGTCTGTGTGCTGTCCGTCGACATAAACGAAGTAGCCAGTATTGCTTACCTTAAAACCTTCGGGCTTGCGTCGAAGAATCCATTGATACATGTCCATCTGACGCTTGTAGGCGGCTTTGTATTTTCCGTGCAAGTTAACGGGCGCTGGATTGTTGCCAAGCTGTGCCGTGCTTTTGTATTCGACAACGTAGAGCGTCCCTGATTTGGTGCTTTGCCAAATGTCATCAACACCACCACCAAACTTGATGTTGGTTTCTTCGTGAATAGTGTTGAAGTATCTGGACGACACGCCGAAATGAAGCGAGCTTTCCCATTTCTCTAAATCTGTATGCTTGAACGGCACAAGATGACCCAAACCGTGCTTGGTCATAAATGGATGTGGCTTTTGCTTTTCTCGAT